>CALZPA010000211.1 GCA_945827525.1 uncultured Lentisphaeria bacterium
TTTTGTGTCTTTTGTGGACAACCGTTAGGCTTCCTCCGCGAACAGGCCAATCATCTTTTGTTTATTTTGTGTCTTTTGTGGACTCTTTTTTTGTTTTATTTTGAGTCTTTTGTGGACTTCTATCAGTCATCGAGCATCCGCTGCTGCTGTTGCTGCTGGATGCCCTGAATTTTCTTCTTGGCGTTCTGTCCGGCGCGGAACGCCGCTCCTCCGGCCATGCCGTCGACCGTCTGCTGCACCTCGCTGACGATGCCGGGTCGCTCCGGCTGACCCGGCTTGGCCGGCGCCGGCTTCGGCGGCGGCGCGGCACCGCCCGGACGCCCCTTCCCGCCGCGCGGGCGGCATCCGCACACCAGCCCCCCGGCCAGAGCCAGGGACAACGCAAACGACAGCACCTTTCCGTTCATCATGCTCATCCTCCAAACAGGACTTCAAGAACAAACCAGACCACAGTCCCCCCTGCTGCCCCATCACCCTATCGAGCGACTTCTGACTATGACCCCCGACACCCCGTCCGGGTTCCGCCCGCCGACGCACCACATCATCGGCACCGCTTTTAATCCCCCTCGCCTCTCGACAACCCATCGAAGACGATTAGATTAATGGCATCCCCCTCATCGTCATGGGGAACTTCCGTGTCCGTCTGTTCCTCATTACATCATGCGTCAGGAGAGCTGGACAAACCACGTCTCCTGAAGCGCCTGCGCTCGCTCCTCCTCGACTCACTCGACTCAATCGACGAAAAAAAATGAAGACCCTCATCATCACCGGCCCAACCGCCACGGGCAAGACGCGCCTCGCCGTCACCCTCGCCCGGGCCTTCGACGGCGAAATCGTCTCCGCCGACAGCCGGCAGGTCTACGCCGGCCTCGACATCGGCACCGGCAAGGACCTCGCCGACTACGGCGAACCGCCCGACCAGGTACCCTACCACCTCATCGACGTCGTCCGCCCCGACGAGGAATTCCATCTCCTCAAGTTCATCCGGCTCGCCCGCGAGGCCCTCGACGACATCGCGTCGCGCGGACGCCTCCCCATCATCGCCGGCGGCACGCCCCTCTACCTCGACGCCCTCCTCAAGGGCTACCGGATGCCCGGCGGCGCCCCCGACCCGCTCCTGCGGATGAAGCTCGAGCAGGCCTCCGACGACCAGCTCCTCCGTCTCCTCCACGAACGCGCAACCCCCGAGCTCCTCGCCCGCACCGACACCTCCCAGCGCAAGCGCCTCATCCGCGCCATCGAGATCGCCTTCGCGCCCGACTGCGCCCAGCCTGCCGCACAGCCCCTCCAGGACACCCTCATCCTCGCGCCCTGGTTCCCACGGGAGACCGTCCGCGAACGCATCCGCGAGCGCCTTGACCAGCGCCTCCGCGACGGACTCATCTCCGAGGTCCGGCTCCTCCATGACCGGGGACTCTCCTGGGAGCGCCTCGACTGGTTCGGGCTCGAGTACCGCTTCGTCGCCAGACACCTCCGGGGCGAACTCTCCCTCGACGACATGCGCACCCTCCTCCTCAACAAGATACGCTCCTTCGCCAAGTCCCAGGACATCTGGTTCCGAAAGCTCGAGCGCGAGGGACATCCCATCCACTGGCTCCCGGACGGCAACCCCGAACGCGCCGCCGAACTCGTCCGCGACTGGCTCGGCGGACGCCCCCTCCCACCACCCGACATCCGACTCGCCGACATCCACTACGGCCCCAAAACTAGCTGATTTTTTCTATCCAATCCAGTTGCCTTGCGGCCTTGAGGCTCTATATTACAAAAGATAGTCAGTCTCCGGGGCGTTCCGCCGGAGCGCCCCTCCCACCGCCATCCACACCCGCATCCCCCCTCCCATGAGCCAGATCATCGTCCATGTCACCAGCCTCGGCTGCGCCAAGAACCTCGTCGACACCGAGGTGATGTGCGGCGCCATCGTCTCCTCCGGCATGTTCATCGCCGAACGGCCCGAGGACGCCAATGTCCGCCTCATCAACACCTGCTCCTTCATCAAGGACGCCCGAGACGAGGCCGAACGCCACATCCGCGAGGCCCTCACGTGGAAGCGCGCCGCGCGAGGACAGCGCCGCGCCGTCGTCGTCGCCGGCTGCCTCGCACAGCGCTACCCCAACGAGACGCGCCGACGCTTCCCCGGCATCGACCTCCTCCTCGGACTCGACGACGTCCCGCACGCCGCCGACCTCATCCGGCAGGCCCTCGAGGGCGACGGCGCCACCCACGCCGTCAACCCCGCCCTCCCCACCTACCTCTACGACGAGACCACCCCGCGCCTCCCCGTCACCCCCGGCTCCTACGCCTACCTCAAGATCGCCGAGGGCTGCGACCACCAGTGCGCCTTCTGCGCCATCCCCCTCTTCCGGGGACGACAGCGCTCCCGCAGCGTCGCCTCCGTCCTCGCCGAGTGCCGCCAGCTCCTCAACCTCGGCGTCAAGGAGATCAACCTCATCGCGCAGGACTCCTCACGCTACGGACTCGAGCGCGGCGACGGCGCCAGCCTCACCGCGCTCCTCCGCGAAATCGACCGGCTCGACGGCGACTTCTGGGTCCGCGTCCTCTACACGCACCCCCTCCACACCGGCGACGACCTCCTCGAGACGCTCGCCTCCTCGCGCCATGTCGTCCCCTACCTCGACATGCCCATCCAGCACGTCGCCACCAACGTCCTCCAGGCCATGCGGCGCGGCATGACCGGCCCACAGCTCACCGCCCGCCTCCGCGACATCCGCCGCAACTTCCCCTCCCTCACCCTCCGGACCACCGTCCTCCTCGGCTTCCCCGGCGAGACCGACGACGACTTCCGGCAGCTCCTCGACTTCGTCCAGGACTTCCGCTTCGACCGACTCGGCGCCTTCGCCTTCTCCCCCGAGGACGGAACCCCCGCCATGAGGCTCCTCGCCGACGCCCCCGACACCCGAACCGCCGAGCTCCGACGCGACGCCATCCTCGAGACCCAGCTCGACATCGCCGCCGAGAACAACCGCCGACTCGTCGGCAAGACCCAGACACTCCTCCTCGAGGAGCAGCTCGACGCCACCCACTGGCTCGCCCGCTCACAGGCCGACGCCCCCGAGGTCGACCAGACCATCACCGTCGCCTCACGGCGCAAACGCCCCGCCTTCATCTCCGCCACCATCACCGCCGCACACGACTGCGACCTCGAGGCCAGAGAGACACCCGCCCACTGATTCCTCCCCCCACACACCGCCCCCACCATGCCCAGCCCCCACCAGCCGAGACCCACCGTCAGGCTACGCCTCGACGACGACGACGCCAAGGCGCAGCGGCGCCAGCGGACACGCCACCGCCTCCGCCTCCTCGCCATCGGCGCCGCCGCCATCGCCATCGCCATCGCCCTTCTCCTCCTCCTCGCCGCCTGGGCCTGGCGCGCCCTCTTCGTCCAGAACGACCGACTCCTCCTCAAGCACATCGACTTCACCGACACCCCGCACTACACCACCGCGCCCCGACACGGGCGCATCTCCGTCGCCACCATCCTCTCCGAAGCCGGCATCGACGTCAACCGCACCAATCTCCTCACCATCGACCTCGAGCGCCTCCAGCAGCTCTTCCGCACCCAGCACCCCCTCCTCGGACACATCCGCATCTCCAAGGTCATGCCGGACACGCTCCGCATCGAGGCCTCCGAGCACAGCCCCGCCGCCATGCTCGTCGTCACCCCCACCCGAAACTCCGCCCCGCTCCGCTTCCCCATCGCCGTCGCCGAACACACGCTCGACCCCACCGACGCCCGCGGCACCCCCGCGCCCGTCATCCTCCTCCCACCCACCATCAATCTCTTCGACGAGCGCACCCACGCCTCCCTCCCCTGGAACTACGCCCTCTACCCCGACAGCTTCGAGCGCGGCACCATCAACACCGCCCTCCCCCAGCTCTTCGGCTTCAACGCCCTCGGCGTCGACCTCATCCCCGGCGCCATCGTCCGCAGCCGACAGCTCAACGCCGCCCTCAAGCTCATCCGCCTCACCGGCGTCACCTCCTCCAACGCCTTCTTCGCCATCGACCAGATCACCCTCATCCCGCCCGCCACCCTCCGCGTCCTCGTCTCGCCCTTCCGCCAGTGCCGACGACTCATGCCCCTCTGCCAGCTCGACTTCAGCGCCGACAACCTCTCCGAGGAGCGCGTCGCCCGGGTCCTCACCTTCATCGCCGCCGCCGAGGGCGACCCCGCCAGCCGACCCATCCGCTACCTCAACGCCACGGGCGACTCGCTCTTCGCCAGCCCCGACGCCATCCCGTAACCCTCCCAACCTCGCCCCTGCCGCACCATGACCCAGAACCTCACGACACCCATCACCCTCCCCCTCTGGCCCGACACCCCGCCCAACGCCCTCGGCGACGGCCCGGACGACCGCCCCACCCTTACCCTCTATCTCCCCCACGGCCACGACGCCCAGCCCCAGACCCAGAGACCCGGACTCGTCATCGTCCTCCCCGGTGGCGGATACCACTTCAAGGCCGCCCATGAGGGCGAGCCCATCGCGCGCTGGCTCAACGACGCCGGCATCCCCGCCGCCGTCGTCCAGTACCGCGTCGCGCCCTACCGACACCCCACACCCTCCGACGACGCCCGCCGGGCCATCCGACTCGCCCGCCACCACGCACAGGAATGGGGCATCGACCCCACCCACATCGCCATCCTCGGCTTCTCCGCCGGCGGACACTGCGCTGCCACCACCGCCACCATCCAGCAGCCCCACTGCCCCTACCGCCTCGACGACGCCGACACCCTCCCCTCACGGCCCGACGCGCTCATCCTCTGCTACCCCGTCATCACCTTCGGCCCCCTCCGCCACGACGGCTCCATGCACTGTCTCCTCGACGACGCCGACGGCCACGTCGACCCCGACCTCCAGCGGCGGCTCTCCCTCGAGAACAGCGTCACCGACGCCAATCCGCCCACCTTCATCTGGTCCACCTTCACCGACCAGGCCGTCCCCATCCAGAACTCCCTGATGTTCGCCGCCGCCCTCCACGACCACCACGTCCCCTGCGAACTCCACATCTTCCCCGAGGGACACCACGGACTCGGACTGGCCACCGAAACCCCCGGAGTCCGCCAGTGGACCGCCCTCTGCGCCGACTGGCTCGCCCGACAGGGCTTCCTCCCAGGAGCCCACTGATCCCCCCCACACACAAACCTCACTCCCCCTCCCCACCTACCACATACCCAGCAAACGGAGGCACCCACACCATGACCATACGCTTCAACAACTCCCTCTCCCATCGGCTCCAGGACTTCCAGCCGCTCCAGGACGGCAAGGCCGGCCTCTACACCTGCGGCCCAACCGTCTACAACTTCGCCCACATCGGAAACTTCCGCGCCTACGTCTTCGAGGACCTCCTCAAGCGAACCCTCCTCTTCAACGGACTCTCCGTCAAGCACGTCATGAACCTCACCGACGTCGACGACAAGACCATCAAGGGCTCACAGGCCGCCCACATCCCCCTCAATGACTTCACCCAGACCTACAAGGACGCCTTCTTCAGCGACATCAAGACGCTCCGGCTCATCCCCGCCGACGTCTACCCCGCCGCCACCGCGCACATCCCCGAGATGATCGCCCTCATCCAGAGACTCTTCGACCTCGGCATCGCCTACCAGGCCGAGGACAAGTCCGTCTACTTCTCGCTCGCCAAATGGCCACGCTACGGACAGCTCGTCCACATCGAGCGCGACCAGATGCTCACCGGCGCACGCTTCTCCATGGACGAGTACACCAAGGAGTCCGTCGGTGACTTCGCCCTCTGGAAGGCCTGGGACGAGAAGGACGGCGACGTCGCCTGGGACTCCCCCTGGGGAAAGGGACGCCCCGGCTGGCACATCGAATGCTCCGCCATGGCCTCCAAGTACCTCGGCAAGACCTTCGACATCCACTGCGGAGGCATCGACAACATGTTCCCCCACCACGAGGACGAAATCGCCCAGAGCGAGGCCGCCAACGGCTGCCGCTTCGTCAACTACTGGCTCCACTGCGCCCACCTCATGGTCGACGGACAGAAGATGTCCAAGTCACTCGGCAACTTCTACACCCTCCGCGACATCCTCGCCAAGGGCTACACCGGACGCGAAATCCGCTGGGTCCTCATCGCCACCCACTACCGCCAGTCCCTCAACTTCTCCTTCAAGGCCCTCGACGACGCCCGCACCGTCATCCAGCGCCTCGACGCCCTCACCGCGCGCCTCCGCGAGGCCGCCGCCCTCCCCGACGCCGGACTCGACGAGACCACACCCATCCTCGCACGACAGCTCGACGCCTTCCGCAACGCCCTCAACGACGACCTCAACATCTCCGCCGCCCTCGCCGCCCTCTTCGACCTCCTCCACGAGCTCAACCGACTCCTCGACCGCAACGCCTGCGCCGGCAAGGCCGCCCAGGACGCCCTCGACACCCTCGCCCGCATCGACACCGTCCTCGCCGTCTGCCAGCCCGACGAGGGCGACGGCGTCCCCCCCGAAATCCAGAAGATGGCCGACGACCGCCAGGCCGCCCGCAAGGCCCGCGACTTCGCCACCGCCGACCGACTCCGCAAGGAACTCGACGACCTCGGCTGGACCGTCGAGGACACTCCCAAGGGACCGCGCGTCAAGAGAAAGTGAACGCTTGCGCATAAACGCGCACCGCCACAGCGGCATCTAGATGCTCTAGATGC
>CALZPA010000212.1 GCA_945827525.1 uncultured Lentisphaeria bacterium
ACTCAATCGACTCAATCGACTCAATCGACTCAATCGACTCAATCGACTCAATCGAGAAAAACAGGAGAAAAAAATGCGCCTCTCTGTGCTTCCGCTTTTCGCCGTTCTTGTCCTGCTGACGGCCTGCACCATCGGCACGCCGGTGCAGCGTCTGCCGCTCACGCTGCCGCCGAACGCCGTCCTCCTCGACGTCCGAACCCCCGACGAATACCTCGCCGGCCATCTCGCGGGCGCCGTCAATGTCCCCGACGATCAGGTCCTCAATCTCCGCGCCTCGCTGCCGCAGGATCTCAACACGCCCATCGCGCTCTACTGCCGCTCGGGACGGCGCGTCCAGAACGCCATGCAGCTCCTCCGGCAGCTTGGCTACAGCAATCTCTACAACCTCGGCGGCATCCGACAGGCGCAGCAGTCCCTCCAGCTCAACATCGTCACCGGCAACACACGCTGAGGAAACGACGCCATGTTCGCCTACTCCACGCCGCATGACGTCCATCTGTTCGTGCCCGGCAGAGTCTGCCTCTTCGGCGAGCACTCCGACTGGGCCGGCGCCTACCGCAGGCTCTCGCCCGACATCCCCCCGGGATGCGTCATCATCCACGGCACCGAACAGGGACTCCGCGCCACCGTCCGCCGCGCACACCGGCGTATCCTCCTGCGCTCCACCCTGACCGACGGCACCACCCACACGCTCACCATGCCCCTCAACCCCGCCGACCTCCTCGAGAAGGCCCGGCAGGGCGGCTTCTTCAGCTACGCCGCCGGCACCGCCTGGTACCTCACCACCTTCTATCAGGTCGACGGCATCGAGATCGACAACTACGAGACAACTCTCCCCGTCGCCAAGGGACTCTCCTCCTCCGCCGCGTACTGCGTCCTCGTCGCCCGCGCCTACAACCGCGTCTACGACCTCAAGCTGACGCCCCGGGCCGAGATGGAGGCCGCCTACCAGGGCGAGCTGCTGACCCCCTCGCGCTGCGGCAGAATGGATCAGGGATGCGCCTACGGCCAGCATCCTGTCCTCATGACCTTCGACGGCGAGCTGCTTCAGACCCGTCCCCTGTCCATTGGCGGCACGTTCCACCTGCTCATCGCCGACCTGGGCGGCGCCAAGGACACGGTCCGCATCCTCGCTGACCTCAGCGCGGCCTACCCCACACCCGCCAATGACATCCAGCGGAATGTCCAGCGCTATCTGGGCGAGGTCAACCAGTCCATCGTCCGACGGGCCAGCGTCATCCTCGCCCAAGGCGACCCCATCGCCCTCGGCCGTCTGATGACCGAGGCGCAGGAGCAGTTCGACCAGCTGGTCGCCCCCGCCTGCCCCAGCCAGCTCACCGCTCCCCTCCTCCACCGCGTCCTCGACGACCCCACCGTCCGCCGACTCTCCTGCGGCGCCAAGGGCGTCGGCTCCCAGGGCGACGGCTCCGTCCAGTTCGTCACCCGCGACGAAGCCACCCGCCAACAGCTCGCCGACCATCTCCGCGACGCCTTCGGCATGACCTCCTTCCCCCTCGACCTCACCCCCTCCGTCCTCTGACGCACCCCCACTCACACACACCCAAAGGCGTAGCGCGCCTGGCCATCCCGACCAGGTGCACTGCGTCTCCTGATGGAGCTCAATCCTTCTCGCCGTCGGCCCACTCCAGCGCGAACGTACTGACGTTGCCCATCGTCGTGATGGACGGGCATGTCTCCGCAGATATGCAGGATGAAGGGGACACCCAGCTGATGCACACGCTCGGCGAACTTGTTGTTGTACTTGAGCGCGTAGGCCTCGAACATCTTGGGGCCGAGGATCTCCCCCGTCGCCGACGGGTCGCCGATGGCGATGACCGAGGCGCCGGCCTGGACGGCGCGCTCCGCATAGGCCGCCAGCAGCTCGACGACGTAGTCCAGCCCCTTCTCCGCCTGCGCCGAATTCTTGCGCAGCTCCTTGTAGAACGTGATGGGGTCGACGATGGAGGCCGCCGTCGAGACCGGCCCGGTCAGCGAGACGATGACCGGCACATCCGGATGGGCGGCGGCCGCCAGGCGCGTCGCCTCCACCACATAAGGCATCGATGTGCCTTGCCAGGACGATACATGACGAAATTTGTTGTGTTTATCCCATCAACCTGCGGCATGAAACTCGCCTGGGTTTGGTTGCAAGCGTGGCAGAGGGGTTACATTATGGCCATCGCCGTCCGTGTCCTGTCCACTTCAGAAGCCCCTCCTTCTCACCGCCCATGACCCTCCGTAGCCTACTACTCGGCCTGCTGCTCTCGCTGGCGCTCTGTGCGCTGTGCTACGCGAACGACACGTTTCTGCGTGTGGGCATGCTGGTGACGCACCTGCTGCCGGCGGCGGCGTATGGGGGTCTGGTGCTGGCGGTGCTGGTGGTAAATCCGCTGTTGCGCCTCTGCGGCCTGCGTCCGTTCCGCGGCCGTGAGCTGGCGGTGATTCTGGGTCTGTTTCTGATAGCCTGCGGGCTACCGGACATCAGCCTGGGGAAGACGCTCTCGAACGCGGCGATGTGGCCGCTGCACCTGAACCGCATCACGCCCAGCTGGAGTCAGGTTGGCATCCTCGGCCTTCTGCCGCAGGACATGTTCTGCGACCTGTCGCTGCCCGACGGCGACCGGGCGCTGAACGGCTTTGTGGCGGGTCTGGCGCAGGGTTCGTCGTCGCTGTCGCCGGCGGCGGTTCCCTGGCGCGTGTGGCTGCGTCCGGCGCTGTTCTGGTCGCCGCTGGTGTTCAGCCTGCTGCTGGCGGTGTTCGGGCTGGCGCTGGTGTTTCACCGCCAGTGGAGCGACCACGAGCAGTTGCCGTATCCGATTGTCCAGTTCGCCTCGTCGCTGCTGCCGGACGAGGAGGGGCGCCGTTCGCCGCTGCTGTCGAGCCGCCTGTTCTGGGTTGGCTTCGCGGTGACGCTCGCCATCCTCCTGAACAACTACGCGGTGCGCTGGTTCCCGAAGGTGGTCATCCCTGTCCAGCTGCGCCTCGACTTCGTCCCCTTCGCCAAAATTCTGCCGACCATCACGCATGGGCGCGGCTGGGGGCTCTTCGGGCCGCAGTTCATCTTCACGGTCATCGGGCTGGCGTACTTCCTGCCGTCGGAGGCATCGCTGTCGATGTGGCTCGGCCCCTGGCTGTTCTGCCTCATCGCCGGCGTCTTCGCGGCCTACGGCGTCCAGTTGCGCTCGGGGATGATGATGGCGCTGGCACCCGAGCCGTTCATCTACATCGGCTCCTACATCGGGCTCATGCTCGTCATCCTGTACGCGGGACGTCAGTTCTACCTGAGCGCGCTCCGGCGCTCGCTGGGGCTCCGCGCCCGTGACGACATCCCGCCCGTCGCCGTCTTCGGGATGCGCCTGTTCCTGGCCTCCGCGGCCTTCTTCGCCGTCTACCTGCACTGCCGCACCGACGTGCACTGGACGCTGGGGCTGCTCTATGTGCTGCTGGCGGTGACGACCTTCGCCGTCGTCAGCCGCGTCCTGGCCGAGACCGGCGCGTTCGAGGTGGGGACGGTCGTCTATCCCGGCATCGCCGCCTGGGGCTTCTTCGGCGAGTCGGCCGTCGGCCCCTCGGCGCTCATCACCCTGTTCATGCTCTCGGTCGTCCTGCTCTCCGGCCCCGGCTGGAGCGTCATGCCCTTCCTCGGACAGGCCCTCCGGCTGACCGACCGACGCCAGGTGCCCCTCGGACGCTTCGCCCGCTGGGGACTCGCCACCATGCTCCTCGGCGTCCTCGTCTGCGTCCCAGCCACCCTCTACTGGCAGTACGACAGCGGCTCCGCCAACTCCTGGGGACGCGTCTCCACCGCCTTCCCCGCCAACAACGGCGTCCAGCTCCTCATGAAGCTGCGCGTCACCGGCCTCGAGGAGACCGCCCTCTCACGCTCCGGGCTCGACTACCTCCTCCACGCCAGCCCCTACTGGCCCTACGTCGGCACCGCCGCCCTCTCCTGCCTCCTCGCCGTCGCCGTCGCCATGCTCCGCCTCCGCTTCGCCTGGTGGCCGCTCCATCCCTGCATCTTCATCTTCTTCGGCGGCGACCAGTCCGTCAAGATGTCCTTCTCCTTCGGCGTCGGCTTCCTCCTCAAATGGCTCATCACCCGCTTCGGCGGCGGACGACTCTACCAGACCTGCAAGCCGCTCTTCATCGGGCTCATCGCCGGAACCGTCGCCGGACAGCTCGTCCCCATGCTCATCAGCGCCATCCACTTCGCCTGCACCGGACAGCGCATCTGAACCAGCAAAATTTGTCGTCCCTCCTTGTTTCCAGACATAAAGTTTGGTATAATTTACCCACGCGCCGAACGTCTCGGCCCCCTCTTCCACGCCAACCAAAGGAACCCAACCATGCGTCTCGCCAGACTGCTCCGCTTCACGCTCATCGAGCTGCTCGTCGTCATCGCCATCATCGCCATCCTCGCCGCCATGCTGCTGCCGGCCCTCTCCAAGGCCCGCGAGAAGGCGCGCTCCATCTCCTGCGTCTCCAACCTCAAGCAGATCGGCACCGCCAACATCGCCTACGCCGGCGACTTCAACGACTACCTCCCCCATGTCTTCGGCGCCAGCGTCGGACGCACCGACACCATGGGTCCCTGGTGGTGGGAGCTCCTCGACTCCTACGTCGGCGACCCCAAGATCTTCCGCTGCCCCTCCAACCCCAAGGAGAAATTCGGCTGGGACAAGGCCGGACAGCTCGAGGACGGCACCATCAGCACACGCTTCCCCATCGTCCACTACGTCGCCTTCCAGAAGCACAACTACGACAACACCAACGACGGCAACGGCAAGTCCCGCCCCCTCGGCGCCTTCAAGAACCCCTCACAGGCACTCATCTACGCCGAGTACACCACCTCCTACACCCACTGGTGCCCCAACTGCAACAAAGACCAGGAGAACATCACCACCAACTTCAACTGGCACCAGAACATGAACGGCAGCTTCTGCGACGGACACGTCGAGTCCTTCTCCACCAAGAGGCTCTCCGACCCCAACGACGGCGCCAAGCTCATCGGGCACGGACAGTTCTGACCAGCCCCCACCTTCCCGCCTCCTCCGAGGCTTCTCCCACACCACAACCCATAGCCATTCAACCCAACACAAACACCTCAACACACCATGAGCGACCGCACCGACTACATGCTTCGCCCCTTCCTCAAGGATCAGGATGTCATTCAGGACCGTGTCCAGGCCGGCATCGAGGCCAACCGCAAGGGACGCATCTTCCTCCGACTCGTCGACGCCGACGGCAAGCCCGTCACCAACGCCAAGGTCTCCGTCCGACAGACCTCACACGACTTCCACTACGGCGCCAACCTCTTCATGCTCGACGAATTCGAGTCCGAGGAGAAGAACGCCCGCTACCGCGAGGTCTTCAAGGACCACTTCAACTTCGCCACCCTGCCCTTCTACTGGGACACCCTCGAACCCGAGGAGGGCAAGCCGCGCTATGACCGCGACTCGCCCAAGGTCTACCGCCGCCCCGCCCCCGACCTCTGCCTCGAATACTGCGAGCAGTTCGGCATCACCCCCAAGGCGCACTGCCTCCACTACGACCACTTCGAGCCCAAGTGGCTCCAGAAGTACACCGTCGAAGACCAGTGGAAGATCCTCGAGCAGCGCTTCCGCCAGTGCGCCGAACGCTACGCCGGACGCATCCACGGCTGGGAGGTCACCAACGAGTCCTTCTGGCAGTCCGCGACCACCCAGATGTACACCGCCAATGACTTCATGGAGCGCAGCTTCGCCATGGCCGCGCGACACTTCCCCAACAACGAGCTCATCAGCAACGAGGGCCAGGAGTGCTTCCGCACCCACTGCATGTACAGCCGCATGCCCTACCTCATGCAGCTCGAGCGCGCCATCCTCAAGGGTGCCCGCATCGATACCATCGGCATCCAGTACCACATCTGGTGCAGCCCCGACACCGAGGAAAAGGTCGTCGCCATGCAGTGCAGCCCACGCCAGATCTACGAGGTCCTCGACTGCTACTGGGAGACCTTCCACCGCCCCATGCAGATGACCGAAATCACCTTCCCCTGCCATGACCCGAACTCCAAGGAGGCCGAGGACATCCAGGCCGAATACGTCCGACAGCTCTACTCCATCTTCTTCAGCCATCCCGCCATGGAGGCCATCATCTACTGGAACCTCGTCGACGGCTACGCCTACGGCGCCACGCCAGGCGACTTCACCAACGGCGAAAACAAGCTCGCCGGCGGACTCATGCACTTCGACATCACGCCCAAGCCCGCCCTCACCGCCATCCGCAAGCTCTTCACCGAAACCTGGAGAACCAACGCCGACATCCACACCGACGACGACGGACGCACCTCTCTCCGCGGCTTCTACGGCGCCTACCAGGCCGACATCGTCACCCCCGACGGACGCACCGCCACCACCTCCTTCCGTATCGCCAAAGACCAGCGCTTCCGTGACATCGTCACCCTCACCATCTGATCGCTGACTCCCCCATCCCCCCCCGCAGGCGTCCCGGCTCCCATGGCCAGAACGCCTGCGGCGACTGTCCCGACGGCGCCCGCGCCGTCGGGCGAAAATCGACTCAATCGACTCA
>CALZPA010000213.1 GCA_945827525.1 uncultured Lentisphaeria bacterium
AATAGTTTGTGAGGAATTACTGTCACCATATATACACATATCTTCTTTTGAGATATCTAACCTGATTGCTGGAGTCGTATATATACGGCAACCAGACATCAATGAACATATTAAGAACATCCCGGCTAAAAAATAGACTTTTTTTGTTTTCATATCTAAAAATCACTACCAATAAAATAACATTAAGTTTGCGGTTATCATTCCAGTCAGGGGATTGACAATTCTCTATGATGGCGCAGCCGTCGACGTCGGTTGCGCCACCTTTCCCGCGCTGTCTGCCTGGTGTCGTCTGGGGGGTTCGCGGACTCCTCCCTGCTGTGGGCTCAATCGAAGGTGAGGACGACCTTGCCGATGTTCTCGGCGCGGCGGAGGACGCCATGGGCGGCCTCGACCTCGCGGATGGGGAAGACGGCGTGTATGTTGGAGATGAGCTCACGCGAGCTGAAGCGCGGCCAGAGCTCCGTCTGGAGGGCCTTAAGGATGTCGGCCTTCTCCTGCGAGGTGCGGCTGCGCAGCGTGCTGCCGATGAGGCGGATGCGCTTGCGCCAGACGTTCTCCAGGTCAATGGTGGTCTGACCGCCGGCCATGGTGGCGATCATGATCCAGCGTCCGCCGAAGACCATATGGCGGAAGCACTCGCCCATCCTGGCGCCGCCGATGCAGTCGAGGGCGACGGTGACGGGATGCTCCTTGAGGACGGGCAGGACATCCTCGGTGCGGTAGTCCAGGACGAAGTCGGCGCCGAGCTTCCGGACGAAGGCCGCCTTCTCGGGGGAATCGATGGTGGTGATGACGGTGGCTCCCATGAGCTTGGCCAGCTGGATGACGGCGAGTCCGACGCCGCTGGCACCGGCCTGCATGTAGAAGACGTCGCCGGGCTTCATGCCGCCGGCCTCCTTGACGAGGTTGAGGTAGGCGGTGCACCAGACCTCCGGCAACGAGGCGGCCTCGATGAGCGAGAGCCCCTCGGGGATGGGGACGACCATGCCGGCGGGCGCCGTCACCAGCTCGGAGTAGCCGCCGCCGCCCAGCAGGGCGCAGACCTGGTCGCCGGGACGGAAGGAGCTGTCGGCGGGCGCCTCGACCACATGGCCCGCGACCTCCAGGCCACACCACTGCGGCCAGTCGGCGGGGGAGCTGTAGCAGCCGTCCTTCTGCATCAGGTCGGCGCGGTTCACCGCCGCGGCCGCCACCCGTATCAGCACCTCGCCCTCCTTGCGGACGGGATCCGGCATCTCGCGCCAGGCGAAGTTCAGTTGCTCATCCAGTATCATCGCGTGCATAGTCAGGTGTCTCCTTGATGGTTTTGGTTTTGTGCGGGGGGACAATGCTGGGCGGCCGCGCCCGCTCACTTCGCGCAGCAGTCGAGCATGGCCTGGATGGAGCGGCGCGCGCGGACGGCGATGTCCTCGGGGACGGTGATGCGCGGCTCGAGGGTCTCGAGCGCGGTGTACAGGTTCGCCAGCGTGGTCTGCTTCATGTCGGGACACACCAGTCGCGGCCAGAGGTGGATGAACTCCTTGTCGGGCGCGGCCTTGCGGAGGGCATGGAGGATGCCCTCCTCGGTGCCGACCAGCCACTGGCGGTGGTCGGAGGCCTTCGCCAGCTCGATCATCCCGCCGGTCGCCAGCACGTCGTCTGCCTCCGCCTGCGTCGCCGAAGGCGTCTCCGGATGCGTCATGACGCGGTAGCCGGGATAGGCCGCGCGCATCGCGCGCACCTGCTCGGCCGTCAGGGCGGCGTGGATGGGGCAGCAGCCCTCCCAGCAGATGAGCCGACGCCCCAGCTGGCGCTCCACAAAGTGCCCCAGATGCTGGTCGGGGACAAACAGGATCTCGGGGACGTCGCCCAGCGAGCGAACCACCTTGACCGCGTTCGACGACGTGCAGCAGATGTCGCTCTCGGCCTTCACCTCGGCCGTCGAGTTGACGTAGCAGACGACAGGCGCGCCAGGATGCCGCCGCTTGAACTCGCGCAGCTGCTCGCCCGTGATCATGTCGGCCATCGGACAGCCGGCCGTCTCGTCCGGCATGACGACCGTCTTGCCGGGATTGAGGATGGCGGCCGTCTCGGCCATGAAGCGGACTCCGCAGAAGACGATCACCTTCGCCTCGTCCAGCTGGGAGGCCTTCACGCTCAGGCCATACGAGTCGCCGACAAAGTCGGCCAGATCCTGGATGTCGCCGCTCTGGTAGGTGTGGGCGAGAATCACGGCGCCGCGCTCGCGGCGCAGGCGGGCGATGCCCTCCAGCAACTGCTCTGTGCTCATCATCGTCTTGTCTCCTCTGAAAGGTTCGCGTTCTGCGTTCGTCGTCGTCACGTTCATCAGTAGATCATCTCGGGGCACAGCAGCCGGGTGGCGAAGGCGCAGTCGGGATCGGCGTAGCGCGCGGTGTACTCGCGGTAGGCGGTCTGGTAGCGGCGCTCCTCGTCGGGGGTGAAGGCGTCGCGGTGGCGTCGGGTGCTAGTCTTGATGATGGAGACGCCGACCTCGAGCATGCTGAAGAAGGAGCTGCGCGCCATGCGCTCGTTGGCCTCGAAGGTGCCGCTGCTGTTGGCCAGGGCGGCGTAGGTGTCGCCGCCGAGGGGCTCGCTCAGGACGGAGGCCTCCTCCTGGACCATCTGGACATAGGCGGCCATCGCCAGCATCGTCCGGATGATCTCATGGAGCATCTTGAGGATGTGGAACGCGGGACGGTCGAGGATGCCCTGGCGCTCGTAGCTCAGCGTCGAGCGGCTGGCGGCCATCAGCGCGTCGTTCAGCAGCAGCTCGCAGCGGTGGTAGGCCGCCTGGCGCCGCTGGGGCGACTCCGAGCGGAAGTCGCTGCCCGCCTGCGCCGTGTAGTCGAGCAGACACTGGTAGACGGCATCGCGCCGGGCCGTGCCGACGCAGTGGTTCATGCCGACCAGCGTCTGGACATGCTGCTGCCTGCCGGGCATCGTCGCGGTGGCGGTCTGCTGCGGTTCCTGTGTCATCGTCGCCATCTCCCTGTCTGTCTTGTGTTTCCTTCCTGTCCTGCCAGGCTCCGTCCGGCCTCAGCTAGTTGGCCAGCGTCTCGACCAGCACCGACCACGAGGTGTCGATGGCGCTGGCGCGCAGCGTGTAGACGCCGGGACGGTAGAACCAGGTCTCCAGCGTCCCGGGCTCGACCGAGACCATCGCCGCCACCGTCGAACCTGACTCGTCGATGACCTCGACGCTCAGCCGCCCGGGCTGCATCTGGCGGAACGTCATGCGGCCGACGCTCTCCGCCAACTCCAGCGTCCGCTCGCGCTCGCCGGGCGCGAACTGCCAGCCGCCGAAGGGGAGCAGACGGTGCGTGGGCGACTGCCACTTCATGAACTGCCATTCCGTCGGCTTGTCCATGTACTGCGACACGCGCAGCTCCCAGGGCTGCTGGGCGGCGCGCACGGCCAGATAGGCCAGCTCGCGCTGCCCCTTGCCGCGCCAGACGCCCGAGAGCCCCTGGCGTCGGGTGGCGGCCTGGGTCGTCACCGTCTCCCGCGCGCCGGTCGCGGGGACGCAGACGTCCACGGCGAACGCGCCGGCCCCCTTCGGCTCGTAGGCGACGCGCCACGCGCCGCTCCAGACGCGGAAGGGGGCCGTCTGGCAGGTGCCGTGGCCCGTGAAGCGCCAGTTCTCCACCCAGCGGAACGCCACCGTCTGGGCCGTCGCCGTCAGGCAGCCCATCGTCGTCAGGACGGCGAGCGCCGCCGTCAGCGTGATACTCCTCATGCTCTGCTCCGTTCGTTTTCCTCGTTCACGTTGGGCAGCGCCACCAGGCAGAGCAGCAGCCCCGCCAGCGCCACCAGCGAATAGCCCACATAGAGGGCGCGATAGCCGAAGTGGTCGATGACCACACCGCCCGCCGCGCTGCCAATCAGGCCGCCCAGCCCAATCGTCACCGCCGAGAAGACGCCCTGGGCGCTACCCTGGAGACGCGCGGGGAAGAGCCGCGCCACATACTCGAGCGTCGAGCAGTGGTAGGCCCCGAAGGTGAACATGTGCAGCGGCTGCATCAGCAGCACCAGCCACAGCCCCCCACGCAGGCCAAAGCCCGCCAGCCGGACGACTATCCCCAGCATCCCCAGGGTCAGCAGCCCCTTCACGCCTATGCGCCCCATGATGCGCCGGCTGTTGTACACCAGCGGCACCTCGCAGATCGACCCCAGAGCCCAGATCCAGCCCACGCGCTCAATCCCATACGCCTCGGACAGATACCGCGAGAAGAAGCTGTAGTAGCTCATCATCGCCACCCGTCCCAGAAACGCCACCGCCACCACCGTCAGGAACAGACGCCCCGCGAAGGCGCGCCAGCCGACGCCGGCCGTCGGCGTCTCCGGCGTCTCCGGCGCGGCGGCGCCCGGCGTCGTCGGCACGATGAGCAGGCTGGCCAGCTGGACGGCGACGGCCGCCGCGAACAGCCAGGCGATGCCGGCCACCGTCACCCCGCCCGCCAGCGTGAAGACCACATCGAACAGCGCGATGAACACCAGATAGCCCGACGTGCCGCCGATGCGCACCGCACCGTAGTTGCCGCCCGCCTGGTTGATGTAGCGGAACGTCATCCCGTCCGTCAGCGGAATGCTCGGCTTGAAGAACAGCCCGAACAGCAGCGCCGCGCACACCGCCGCCACCGTCCCGCCGCCGCACAGGGGAAACAGCAGGAACGACGGCAGGCACAGCGCCACCGTCAGCGCCAGCACCCCGCGCGACGAGCCCAGCCTGTCCGTCAGCACCCCCCACAGCACCGGCGACAGCACCGCCATCAGCTCCAGCGCACCCTGGATGTACCCAATCTGCGCGTTGCTGAAGCGCAGCATCGCCAGCATCTGCTGGAAGTACGGCGTGATGATCGAATAGGGCACATAGAGCGCCGCGTAGACGAGGAAGAAGCGCAGGCAGGCACCCGGCGGAAACGGACGGTTGCGGACAGTGGGCATGGGCGCGCCTGATGCCTCAGAGCTGGCTCCACTTGGCGACGGGGGCGGGGTCCACCTGCGTCTCGCGGCCATTCAGGATAGCGCGGGACTCCGCCTCCACGGCGGCGACCGCCTCGCGCCCGGAGGCCACCTCCAGCGCCACGTCGATGTCGTAGGCGGTGTGCGGCGCCAGCGTGGCGACGCGTCCGCGCTCGCGCTCGAACACCTTGCGGTTGGGGAAGTTGATGGCGGGCTCCAGCCCGGTCACATAGCCCTCGCTCTCGCCGGTGGTGTGCTTCCACTGGCAGAAGCTCGGCAACTGGCGCAGGTTCCAGCGCACCACGACGCCCCGGTCACCGGCCGCGTTGCGCAGCATCGCCAGCGTCGAGCCGTCCCCGCGTCCGGCGAGCTGCAGGAAGTTGGCCTGCTCGACATAGCCGGCCTCGGGGCCGCGGTAGCGGTCCCAGTCGCCGATGTCCTCCTGGGCGCGGGCGTCGCGCGGGGCAACCTCCAGCGCCGGACACACCAGCCGCGAGCCCTCCTCCAGGAACGGCTGACCGAAGTTGCAGTGGTACAGCATCATGAACTCCACCGCGCAGTCGCCGAAATTCTCGACCTGGTCGTTGAACGACAGCACGTTCGAGCCGACGCGCGTCCGGTACGTCGTCGTCAGCCGATACTGCGGGCAGAAGCAGCGCGACTCCTCCATGACGCCGACGATGACGATCTCGGCGGGGTCGCCCGGCACAACGCGGACCTCGACATAATGCGCGGGGATGTTGGCGATGTTCCCGTGCAGGGGAAGCATCACCTCGGCGATGTTCCCGTTGTTGTCGCGCACACGATCCATGCCCGGCGCGCCATTCGAATTCAGCCCGCAGCGGACAATGCACTCGTTGAAGCCCTTGAGCCAGCCCAGCCCGCCCTGCTCCAGCGCGTTGATCTGCGACGGATGGACGGGACGCCGCGCCGGCGAGTCCCACCCCAGACGGCTGCCGTCGCACTCGCCACGGTACAGCCCCATGCCGCGCGTCGGCACCAGCGTCGCCTTCAGACGACCGTTGTCCACCTCGATGACGTCCACGCCGTCCGACAGGCCGCCATGCAGACGGCGCTTGCGCACCGTCCAGCCCCGGCCATAGCCGTCGCCCAGCCCGTCCGACGTCAGCGTCGCCTCCTCGACATAGACACCCCGGTCAACATCCGTCAGCACCCAGCTGCGCTCCACGCTCATGGCTTCTTCTCCCCTGGTTGGCTCCGTGCGTCGCCGCACCTGACCCTTGTCGTGTGAACCCTATCCCGCCGCCATCCGGACGACAGGAGACCCGCCGCTGCACAGGGCGGCGGCAGCATATCAACTATAATGATTTTTCCGCCAAAATCAAGCCTGACACGCCCAATCATGCTTATTTTTTTAAGCCGCTGCCCACGTCCGCTTGACTCCCCACCCCCGACGTGGTACATTGCTCTCGTTGCTTCGCCTCGCTTCGCTCGGCGGTTTTGCTCTCGTCACTTCCTCTCGCCTCGCTTCGCTCGGCGGGTTTTGCTCTCGTCGCTTCCTCTCGCCTCGCTTCGCTCGGCGTTTTTGCTCTCGTCACTCTCGTCACTCTCGTC
>CALZPA010000214.1 GCA_945827525.1 uncultured Lentisphaeria bacterium
GCGCCGGCAGCAGCATGGCGGCGAGGATGGCGATGATGGCGATGACGACCAGCAACTCAATCAGGGTAAAGGACTTGCGGATTCTCATTTTGGCTCCTTTGTGTGGTGTGTGGCTTGGAATTGCGCAGACAGAATTGCTTTCTTTCCAATATATTATACCAAAATTCCTCCTCGAATTCAAGGGTTTGGCACACAAAAAGAGAAGGGCCATCGGGATGCCGCCTACGGGGCGGACAGCCGATGGCCCAAGGGAATGGGGTCCTGGCGACGCGCCAGTCAGCCTCTACTCACGGCTGAAGGGATTGAAGACCTGACCAAGAAACTCGCTGAGCATGTACGTGAGGATGCGTTTCATACAAACCTTTCGTTGGGGGTTGCCTTTCCCGAGGCCATCGGACAGGCATGGCTCTCACACCATCCAGCCGGCTGTCCGCGGACGCCTGTCGCCGCAGACCATTCACAGCCCTCGGAATGACTCCTGTCGCTTCAGGAGCGCATGACGTCAGTATAAACCGCACTTCCACGAAAGTCAAGCAAAAAAATTCGAATTCGCGTGTTTTTTTCGGGTGTGGGGTCAGAAATTCTGTGGGACGTCGGCGTCGTCGACCTTGGCCTTGTTCTCGAAGCGGGTGTATTTGGGGAAGAAGAGCATCTCCTGCCGTCCGGTGGAGCCGTTACGGTTCTTGGCGATGATGACCTCGGCGGGGAGTCCGGAGGTGTCGTCCTCCTTGAGTTCCATCTGCTTTTCGCGCTCGCGGTGGAGGAGCGCGACGACGTCGGCGTCCTGCTCGATGGCGCCGGACTCTCGGAGGTGGCTGAGCTTGGGGGTCTCGCCCTGCTCGGCCATGCGGTTGAGCTGCGCGAGGACGACGACGGGGATGTCGAGCTCCTTGGCCATGGCCTTGAGCGAGCCGGAGATCATGGAGACCTCGTTCTCGCGGCTGGCGTTGCTCTTGGTCTGGGCGCGGATAAGCTGGAGGTAGTCGATGAAGATGACCTTGACGCCATACTTGGAGCACATGCGGCGGGCCTTGGCGCGGAGCTCAAGGATGTCGATGGCGCCGGTGTCGTCGATGACGAGATTGGCCTGCTTGAGGGCGGCGGCGGCCTGCATGACCTCCTGCCAGCGGGCACTGTTAATCTGGCCGTTGTTGCGGAATTCGGAGAGGCTGGTGCGCGAGAGGCTGCAGATCATGCGGAGGATGAGCTGCAGCGCGGGCATTTCCAGGCTGAAGATGCCCACGGGCACGGCGCCTGACGGCGACAGCGCGATGTTCGTCGCGATGTTCAGCGCGAACGCCGTCTTGCCGATGGAGGGTCGCGCCGCGATGACGAACAGCTCGCCCGGCTTCAGGCCGGTGATCATGCGGTCCATGTCGTAGCCGGTGCGCAGCCCCATCACCTCGGCGTTGTTGTGGATCAGCTTGTCCAGGTAGTCGATGGCCTCGCGCACCAGCGGCTGCACCAGCTGCAGATCCTTCGTCTCGTTGAGACCCGTCACCTCGAAGATGCGCTGCTCGATGGCGTCCAGCAGCGTCCGCACATCGTCCGGCGCGTCGTAGCAGCGCGTGAGCGTCTCGCTGCAGACCGCGATGATGTGCCGCAGAATCGCGTTCTGCTTGACGATGTCGACGTAGAACTCGATGTTGGCGATGGTGGGCACGGCGTCCATGAGCTGGACGAGGTAGTCGCGGCCGCCAGCCTCGTCGAGGTGTCCGGCCCGCTCCAGGCAGTCGGCGAGGACGACCGCGTCGATGGCCGTCTCGCTGCGTGCGCCGACCAGCTCCACCATCGCGTCGAAGATGAGCTGATGCGCGGGGCGGTAGAAGGCGTTCGGGATGCGCAGCTGGCCCAGCGCCACGCTCGCCGCCTCCGGCGAGCAGAGCATCGCCCCCAGCACCGACACCTCCGCCTCCTCGTTGTGGGGCTTCGGACGGTCAAACGTCAGTCCCGTCGGCATCCGGCCGCCGCCATTCGCTCCGCTTCGCTCTTCCATCGTCTCCAGCTCGCTCCTTTTCCTGCTCCGCGCACCTCGCGCACGACACGCCACGCCAATCCCTCTCTCTCACCCACTCAGACAAAAAATCAGCCGCGTCCGAGCGCTCTTCGGCTCGGGCGCGGCTGACGGCCGCATCCCCGCGGACGGCCTCTCGGACGACGCGGGGACAGCATCAGGCTCAGGCGTCGTCGCGGACGACCTTGACCTTGATGTTCGCGGTGACCTCGGCGTGCAGACGGACGGGCACGTCGAAGGAGCCCAGCTCACGCAGCGGAGCCTCGAGCTCGATGGCGCCCTTGTCCAGCTCCACGCCCTGCTCGGCGAGGTTCTGGAGAATCTGGGACGCGCTGACGGAGCCGTACAGCTTGTCGTCCTCGCCCGCCTTGACGGCGATGCTGACGACCAGCTTGGCGATCTTCTCGGCCATGGCCTTCGCGACGTTGACGCGCTCCTCGTGCTCCTTCTGGAGACGGAGCTTCTTCGCCTCGATGCGCTTGAGCGCGCCGGTGGTGACGTACTCGGCCTTCTTGCGGGGGATCAGGTAGTTGCGGGCGTAGCCCTCCGCAACGTGCACCTGGTCGCCGATCTTGCCGAGGTCGGCGACGTCTTCGATGAGGATAAGTTCGACGGACATTCTCGTAGCTCCTTCCAGTTGATCAGAGAACCAGGGCCAGGACACGGGCGCGCTTGACGGCGATGGCCAGCATCTTCTGGTGCTTGTAGCAGTTGCCCGTGATGCGGCGAGGCAGAATCTTGCCGCCTTCCGTCTGGTAGTGCTTGATCAGCTCGACGTCCTTGAAGTCAATCTTGAAAATCTTGTTCTCGCACAGGCGGCAGACCTTCTGACGAACGATCTTGCGGCGGCGGCGACGCGGTTTCATGGTTTTCATGCTTTGCTCTATGCCTTATTATGAGGTTTGCCTGGCCGGCTGGGCCCGGAGGCCCCGGCCTCGGCGCTGGTTAAAAGGGTGACTCCGGCGTGTCGTCGCTGATGGGCTGGAACGCGGGCATCGGCGCACCGGGCTGCTGCGGCGGCGGGACGGCGCCGAACGCGCCGCCCTGCGGAGCGGGCTGGTAGGGCTGCTGCCCTCCGGCCGACTCCTCGCCGTAGCCTGCGCCACGGTTGGGCGCCCCAAGCAGCTGGATGCTCTCGGCCGTCACCGACAGGCGGCTCCGGCGGGCGCCCGTGTCGCGGTCCTGCCACTGGTCGAACTTCAGGCGACCCTCCACAAACAGAGGGTTGCCCTTGCGGCAGTACTGCGCGACCACCTCGCCCGTGCGGCCCCAGGCCTCCACGTCCACGAACAGCACCTCTTCGCGCTGCTCGTTGCGAGCCGTCAGGTACTGGCGGCTCACCGCCAGCCCGAACGCGACCACACTCTGACCCCCATTCGTCTGGCGGGTCTCCGGATCACGGGTCAGGTTGCCTATCAGCAACACCTTGTTGAATGACGCCATCGGCTCTGGACTCCTCGGCTGGCTGCCTGCTTGGGTTTGACGGCTTCTCTCGCGCTCAGCTCATGCCCTCCCGCCTGGCTCGCGCACGCGGCTGGCCGGCTGGCTGACACGCCTCTCCTTCAGTCTGACGGGGAGCCTCAGTTGCTCTCCTTCTCCTCGCGCTGCTCGCGGAAGCCGCCGCCGTAGGGGCGCTCGTCGCGGTCGAAGCCATCGCCGAACGTGTCGTCGCGGAACAGCTTGTCGCGGTTCTCGGAGGGGCTGAACACATCGTCGTCCTGGCCGTCCTCAAAGAGGAAGAAGACCAGACGCAGCACCGACGGGTTCAGGCGGTAATAGTCCTTCACCTTGGCCACGGCCTCGGGGCCCATGGTGACCACGTAGTCCCAGTAGAGACCCGTCTTCTGCTTCTTGATGGGGTAGGCGAACACCTTGCTGCCCAGGTCCTTGACGCGCTCGATCGTGGCGCCGTTGGCCTTGAGCGTCTCCTGGATGGTGGTGTCAAAGGCACCGCCGTTGCCCTCGACTTTGCGCGGGTCGAGGATGAAAACCGCTTCGTACTTTCTCAACGTCGTTCTCCTTGTTCTTCGGCATGGTCTCTGTCCGGCGACCAGACGTTGCACCGCCGCATGGCGGCGTCAAGCCCCTGCGCCACGGCCAGCTCCGCCATCTCGGCGGCGGCCGGCAGCACCCGGGCCAGCAGCGTCCTCTCGTCGGAAGTCCAGCGCCCCAGCACATGCTCGATCGTGCCGGAGCCGCTGTCCTGCGGTCTCCCAATACCAGCCCGCAGACGCGGCACAGCCTGCGTCCCGAGCCCGGCCAGGATGGAGCGGAGACCCCTCTGGCCGCCGTCGGAGCCGCCCGGACGCATCCGGAGCCGCCCCAGCGGCAGGTCAAGGCAGTCCTGGATGACCAGCACCTCGGAAGGGGAGATCCCGAGATGCCCGGTCACGCGCACCACCGCCTCGCCGCTCGCGTTCATGTAGGTCATCGGGCGCAGCAGCAGGCACTCCCCGCCTCCGGGGAGCCGCACCTCGTGCAGCTCCCCGTTGCCGGGCTGCCATGCCGCCGTCCGCGATGACTCCGCCCGCGCCAGCAGCTCCTCCGCGACCTGGAAGCCCAGGTTGTGGCGCGTGTCCGCGTACTCCGCCCCGGGGTTCCCCAGGCAGACCAGCAGGCGGACCCGCGTCCCGGCGGGCTCCGCCACGGGCGCGGCGGCGGTCTCGGTGGTGTCCATCACAGCCTTCCGGCGGCGGCGTCCGCATGGAACGCCCCGCCGGCCTTCGTCACATCATGCTCACTTCTTCTCCTCGGCGGGGGCGGCCTCCTCGGCGGGGGCCTCCTCCTCGACCTTGACGGTGCGGACGTGGAACGCCACCAGCTCGGGGTCGCTGACGATCTCGACGCCGGCGGGGGCGACGATGTCGCGGACGTGGAGGGCCTGGTCGAGCTCGATGCCGCTGACGTCGACGGTGATGCGCTCGGGGACGTCGCCCGGCTTCGACTTGACGGTCAGCTCGTGGAGGACCTGCTCGTACTCGCCGCCCGCGCGGACGCCGGCGGGCTCGCCGGCGCCGACCAGCTCGACGACGCTCTCGATGACCTCGTCGGCGCTGACGCCGTGGAAGTCGATGTGGAGGATGCGTCCGGTCAGGGCGTTGACCTGGACCTCCTTGACGACGGCGCCGCTGACGGCGCCCTGCTCGTCGGCGAGCTCGAGGAGGGAGGCGTGGTACTGGACCAGGCGGGCGTCGGCCTCGGAGATGGCCAGGGCGACGGCGGGGTCGCCGTGGGCATAGAGGACGGCGGGGACCTGGCCGGCGCGGCGGAGGCGGCGGCTGGCGGCGGTGCCCAGCTCGGCACGCGCGCTGGTGCTGATGCGGATGATGTCTGACATGCTTGGAATCCTGAAAATGCTCGTGTCCGTTTGACTCTCGCCACGCCGCCCCCTTCGCGGGGGCCCTTCGCGGGGCCGACTTGCCCGGCGCGGCTACCATGCGGTCGGAATTCATAACATACCACGCCTTCGCCGCTTCGCCAGTCGCCGCGGCCGCAATCCGCCATTTTCCGGCGGAGTTTTTTTGGCGCGCTCCCGGTTTCCATCCGGGGGTTGAGGACATATATTATGCAGATGTACAAGACACGTAGCGGGGGGACGCGCCCCAGACGGCGCGCGCATCCCCCGGAACCCCATCCCCACCCACAGCACCCACACGCCCATGCCCAACCACATCGTCATGACCGCCGACGGCCTCCAGGCCGGCGACAACCCCATCATCCCCTTCATCGAGGGAGACGGCACCGGCCCCGACATCTGGCGCGCCACCCGCCGCGTCGTCGACGCCGCCGTCGAGAAGGCGTACCAGGGCCGCCGCGCCATCGCCTGGAAGGAGGTCCTCGCCGGCGAGAAGGCGCACCAGGCCACCGGCGAGTGGCTCCCCGCCGAGACGCTCGCCGCGTTCAAGGAGCACCTCGTCGGCATCAAGGGGCCGCTGACGACGCCCATCGGCGGCGGCATCCGCTCGCTCAACGTCGCCATCCGCCAGGAGTGCGACCTCTACGTCTGCCTGCGCCCCGTCCGCTGGTTCCGGGGCGTCCCCTCGCCCGTCCTGCACCCCGAGCTCGTGGACATGGTCATCTTCCGCGAGAACACCGAGGACATCTACTCCGGCATCGAGTTCGTCGCCGGCTCCCCCGAGGCCGAGGCCCTCGAGGCGTTCCTGAAGGAGCGCTTCCCGAAGCTGTACGGCAAGATCCGCTTCCCCGAGGACTGCGGGCTCGGCATCAAGCCCATCTCCAGGGAGGGCACGCAGCGCCTCGTCCGCGCCGCCATCCGCTACGCCATCGACCACGGCCGCCCCTCCGTCACCCTCGTCCACAAGGGCAACATCATGAAGTTCACCGAGGGCGCGTTCCGCGACTGGGGATACCAGGTCGCCCGCGAGGAGTTCGGCGCCCAGCCCATCGACGGCGGCCCCTGGTGCCAGTTCGCCAGCCCCAGGACCGGCCAGCCCATCGTCGTCAAGGACTGCATCTGCGACGCCTTCCTCCAGCAGATCCTCACCCGCCCCGCCGAGT
>CALZPA010000215.1 GCA_945827525.1 uncultured Lentisphaeria bacterium
GCCAGCGCCGCGTGAGCGGCGCGACCGAATTCCGCCGAGCGAAGCGAGGCGGCAACAAGCCCCGGAGGGGCGACCCTTGATTAGCCGGGGGCGTCAGCCCCCGGGCTAAAGGGGCGCCCCCCCCCCGGAACGCAGACAAAAATGACTGGAGCCCCGGAGGGGCGACTCTACCTTCCCCCCGAGGCGATGTCCTCAGCGTTTGCCGAGTCCCTTGAGGAATTCGCGCAGCTTCTGGAACGTGACGTACATGGGCGGAACGAACGCGACGCCGACGACGGTGGCGACGAGCATGCCCCAGAACGTCGTCACGCCGATGACGCGGCGTGACTCGGCGCCGGCGCCCGACGCGAACAGCATCGGCAGCACGCCGATGACGAAGGAGAGCGCCGTCATCAGCACGGCGCGCAGACGGAAGTGGATGGAGTTGACGGCGGCGTCCAGGATGGAGTTGCCCTCGGCGCGGGCCTGCATGGCGAACTCGACCATGAGGATGGTCGACTTCGAGCAGAGGCCGATGAGCATGATGAGTCCGAGCTGGGCGTAGACGTCGAGGTTGATGCCGGTCAGGCTGAGGGCTCCCAGGCCGCCCAGCGTCGCGAACAGCACCGAGAGCATCACCGGCAGCGGCATCGTCCACGACTCGTACTGGGCGACGAGGAACAGGTACCCGAAGATGACGGCCAGCGCCATCAGGTAGGCGATCTGCCCCTGATTGTTCTTCTCCTGGAAGGACATGTCCGTCCAGGAGAGGTCGTACTGCTTGGGGAATTCGCTGACGAGGTGGCGTTCGATGGCGTCCATGATGGCGGCGGAGCTGGCGCCGGGGAAGGGGATGACGGTGACGGCGGCCGACATGTTCTGGGTGAAGCGTTCGATGCGCCGTGCGCCGAGTTCGGTGCGGAACGTGGCGAACGCGGAGAACGGGACCATCTGTCCGAGGGTATTCTGTACTTGGAGGTCCTCGATGTTCTGGAGGTCGGCGCGGTCGGGGGCTTCGACCTGGATCTTGACCTTGAAGGCGTAGCCGTTCTGGTTGAAGTCGTTGATGTACTCGGCGGCGAGGTTGCCGGAGAGGGCGTTGGCGATGGCGTCGAAGGGGACATGGAGGGCCTCGGCCTTCTGTCGGTCGACGTCGATGAAGACCTGCGGGTTCTGCGCGGAGAAGGAGGAGAAGGCGTACATGACGTCCGGCATGGCCTGTTTGTCGTTGAGGAAGCCGAGGAGCTTTCCGAGCTGCTGCTCGAACTGGTGGGGGGTGTCGTTGCCGGTGGTTCGGAAGGCGAAGGTGACGCCGCCGGAGACGCCGAGTCCCATGATGGCTGGCGGCTGGAAGACGCGGACGATGCCGTGCGGGAGTTCCTGGCAGACGGCGAGGGCCTTGGCCTTGATGGCCTCGATCTGGGTCTCGGGGGTGGTACGGTCGTTCCAGTGGTCGAGCTGGATGATGCAGGCACCGACGTTCTCGCCGAGTCCGGAGAGGAAGGAGAAGCCGGAGATGCCGAGGACGTTGTGGATGCCGGGGATGGTGGAGAGTCGCTGGGTCAGCTCGTCCATGGCATGGCGGTTGCGGGCGATGGAGGCGCCGGGCGGCAGCTCAAGGTCGACCATGACGCAGCCCTTGTCCTCGGCCGGCAGGAAGCCGCCCCGCAGGCTCTGCAGGCAGTGCCAGTTCAGCCAGACGACCACAGCCAGCGGAATGACCGTGAAGAGCGAGGTGCGCACCAGCAACCGTGCGATGGCCGCGTAGCCGCCGCGCGTGCAGTCCAGCAGCCAGTTGAACAGGCGGTAGTGCGGCAGACGCGACGGCCCGGCGGAGGGACGCAGCAGCAGCGAGCAGAGCGCCGGACTCAGCGTCAGCGCGTTGAACGCCGAAATCAGCAGTCCCACGCACATCGTCACCGCGAACTGCTTGTAGATGGTACCCACGATGCCCGGATAGAACCCAATCGGCGCGTAGATGGCGACCGACACCAGCGTCGCGGCGATGACCGGGCTCGTCACCTGCCCCATCGACTTCGCCGTCGCCGCCTTCGGGTCGAGCTGCTCCTGCTCGATGAGGCGCATCGTGTTCTCGACCACCACAATGGCGTTGTCCACCAGCGAGCCGATGACGAGGATCATGCCGAACATCGTCAGGACGTTGATGGAGTAGTCCAGCAGCGTCATGACGAAGAACGTGCCGAGCAGCGAGACGGGGATGGCGATGGTCGGCACCAGCGTGGCCCGCCAGTCCTGCAGGAAGGCCCAGGTGATGACGACGACCAGGATGAGCGTGAGAATGAGCGTCGAGGCGATTTCCGCGACGTTCTGCCGGATGTACTCGGTGGGGTCATAGGCGCAGGTGAATTCGAGTTCCTCGGGGAAGCGCGGGGCCATCTCGGCGAGGGCGCGGTTGACGGAGTCGATGAGGTCGATGGCGTTGGCCCCGTCCTGTCGGTAGAGGGCAAGCGAGACGACCTCGACCTGCTCGATGCGCTTGTCGTTGAAGAGTCCGGTGAAGGTGCCGGCGTCGCCGTAGCGTTCGGCGCCCAGCTCGACGCGGGCGATGTCCTTGAGCCTGAGTTCGGTGCCGTTGGCGTCGGTGGCGAGGATGATGTCCTCGAACTGCTGGGCGGTGTCGAGACGTCCGGTGATGTCGAGCTTGATCTGCATATGGTCGTTGGCGAGCTCGGTGCCGATGGCGCCGGCGGCCGCGGCCAGGTTCTGCGAGCGGATCTTGGCGGCGACGGCGGTGGGCGACAGGTTGAGGGCCGCCATCTTCACCGGATCCAGCCAAATGCGCATCGAGTAGTTGCGCTCGCCGAGAACCTCCACAAAGCCCATGCCCGGCAGACGCGCCAGCGGATCCTTGATGTTCATGCGCACATAGTTCGCCAACTGCAGCAAGTCCAGCTTCGATGAGTCCTTCGACATGAACGAGTACACGCCCACCATGTCCGTCGACTGCTTCTTCGTGACGACGCCAATCATCTGGACGGCCTCCGGCAGCGACGTGATGGCCGACTGGACCGCGTTCTGCACGTTCACCGTCGCGATGTCCGAGTTCGTGCCCGGACGGAACGTCAGCGTCATCGAGTAGTTGCCGCTGTTGTCCGAGGAGGACGAGAAGTACTGCATGTCCTCGATGCCGTTCACCTGCTCCTCCAGCACGGTGGCCACGGTGTTCGCGACGACGAACGCCGTCGCGCCAGGATACGTCGCCGTCACCTTGACCGTCGGCGGCGCGATTTCAGGATACTCCGCGATTGGCATCCGCATCAGGCAGATGCCGCCCAGCAGAACCGTCAGAACCGACAGGACGACGGCGAATTTGGGGCGCTTGATGAAGAGTTCCGCAAACATGGTGCCTCACCCCCCCTCTCATTCCCGGGCGCTGGCGGCCTGGGCGCGGACGGGCTTGCCGGGGACGACCTTGTTCGTCCCCTCGACAATGACCGTCTCCGTCCCCTTGAGACCCGTCAGGATGATCTGGCGCCCCTCGGCAAGCTGACCGACCGTCACCGGCACGGTGCGGGCGACGCCATCCTCGCCGACCACATAGACGATGTGCCCCTCGCCGTTGAAGACGACCGCCGACGGCACGACGGCGACGGGGTTGCGGCGGTCGGCGCGCGCCAGCAGCACCGTCGCGTAGCCGCCGGGGATGAGTGCGCCGTCCGCGTTGCGGAACGTCGCCCACAGCGTGATGGTGTTGGTGCTGCGGTCAATCTTGTTGTCGATGAGCGTGATGGCGGCCTGCTCGCCATAGACGGTGCCGTCCGCGAGGCGAAGCCGGACGACAGCGGTGTCGCGGATGCCCGCCAGCCCGCCGAAGTCCTTGCGGAACGTGCGCTCCGAGAGGGCGAAGCGCACATAGATGGGCGCGGTCTGCTCGATGGAGGCCAGCGGCCCGGACGAGAGCGAGACGAGATTGCCGTCGGTGAAGGAGGCCTTGCCGATGCGCCCGGTGATGGGGGCGTGGACTTTCGTGTAGGAGAGGTTGTTCTCGGCGTCCGTGATGGAGGCCGCGATCTCCTTCATGGCGGCCTCGGCCGTGCGATAGGCACAGGAGGCGTTGTCATGGGCGGACTCCGTGACGATTTCCTTCGCGATGAGCTTGGACGAGCGCTCGTACTCGCGCTTCGCCAGCAGCAGGCTCTGGGACAGTTGCTCGCGCTTCGCCAGCAGCGTGTCGAGCGCGGCGCGGTGCGTGGTGTCCTCGATGCTGAAGAGCAGGTCGCCCTCCTTCACCAGAGAACCCTCCGTGAAGTGCGTCCGCAACTGATACCCGCTCACGCGCGCCACGCAGTCCACGCGACGTATCGACTCGATGATGCCCGGAAACTCCCGGAACGACGGCTCGGTCAGCCGAACCGCCTGCGCCGTGATGACCGTCGGCGGCGGCGCCTCGTGCCCACCCTGCTGCGCACGAACATCGGAAACCATCAGACACACGGACACTACACAGGCACAAACCATGCCTGACACGAACTGAAACGGCAGACGGGAAATCATGGAGAGTCCTCAAGACGGCCCACAGAGCCGCCGGGGTTGGAGCTCGTTCACTCAGGAGCCCGTCTGAGTCTGGGAATAAAAAAGCACCCCAGAAAATACACAACTATAAGATAGTGTCTAAAACAGATTTTTCAAATGGATAATCCTGTGCTGGACGCTTGTTTTTGGGAGGCGACAGGGTATACTATGCCACATCAAACGAGAGCGTGATGCCCGAGTTCCGCGCCGCGAGGCGGCTGTCCCGACGGCGTCCCGACATCGGGCGAAGAGGCTGACAAAGAGATTTCGAGCCTTCGGTGTGTTTTGTGTGTTTTGTGTGTGTTGTGGACTTGACTTGACCTTGATGACTGTCGTTTACCTTAAGGTATTGATGCAAAAGGAGTTTCATGTGATGTCGCGTCGTTGGCTGTTGCTGGTGCTGGTGTGTGCGTTGGGTTTGTGCTGCGGTGCCGAAACGGTGCGCTTCTGTGTGTTCAGCGACACGCAGCCCGGCGCTCCCGGCGGCTGGAAGCGCCAGGGACAGCCCTACTGGTACGTCGACAAGGCGTATGAGATGGGGCTCAACGCCCAGGCCGACGCCTTCCTTATCTGTGGCGACATCTCGTCGCACTCCAATTCGGCGGTCTACGACGAATTCCGTGCCATCTGGGACGCGCGCACCGCACAGCTTGAAAACAAGCCCGCCTGGCTTCCCATCATGGGCAACCACGACTACTGGGAAGAGATCTGGAACAAGAAGAAGAAGCTGTCCGACGACCCCTACGGCCGTCGTCCAGAAACCAAGGCCGAGCGTATCGAAATCTTCCGCAGCCACCTGAAGCTGGACACCGTCAACCCCCACGTCGTCATCAAGGGCATCGATGTCATCGGCATCTCGCTCCATGACGGAATGAGCGCCAACCAGGAGGATCTCGCGTTCGTCGAGGACGCCCTCCGGAAGGCCGTCGCCCGCGACGCGACCAAGCCCATCATCGTCTTCGCCCACAACAACGTCAAGAACACCGTCTACGGCAGCCAGTACGGCTCGCCCTCCCTCCAGCAGACCTTTGAGAAGTACCCGCAGGTCATCTTCTTCTCTGGCCACACCCACTTCCCCCTCGAGGACGAGCGCGGCATCCATCAGCGCGAATTCACCAGCGTCAATACCTCAACCCTCAACTACACCTACCTCGAGGAGCCCAGCGTCGAATACCCCGGACGACACCTCGGTAAGAACATGCTCCTCGTCTCCATCGACGACAACCAGGTCGTCATCCGCCGCTTCCAGCTCCGCGACGGCTCCGAAATCCTCGACGACGGCAAGCCCTGGACACTCCCCCTCCCCCTTACCCGCAAGAACTTCGTCTACGAGCCGACCCGCCGCGCCGCCGCCAAGCCCGCCCCCGTCGCACCGACCTTCCCCGCCAACGCCACCCTGAAGGCCGAGCCCGTCCTTAACCAGGCCGGCGAATTCACCGGCGTCCGCCTCACCGGCACCGCCGCCACCCATCCCAAATTCGTCCATTCCTACTTTGTGGATGTCTTCCGCCGCACCGCCGACGGCCAGTGGGAACCACAGCCCGAACTCCAGCGCTACCAGCGCAAGACCAACACCTACGGCCCCGTCCGCGAACGACTCCTCGTCTTCAGCGACTTCTATGCCGGACTCGCCTTCATGAAGCCAGAATTCTCGACCGTCATCCCCGTCTACGCCCGTCGCGACAACGGTCGCTGGCAGGGCTTCGACTTCCAGCCCAACGCCACCTACCGCTTCGAAATCCGCGCCCGCGAGTCCTACGGCACCCTCTCCCCGACCGCACTCACCGCCGAACTCACTATGCCCGAAAAGCGCGTCGCCAATCCCCTCGCCCGCAATTAGCTCGACTCATGCCGGGGGGCGCGGCGCTTCACCCCCGGCCAATCGTTGTTTTGTGTGTTTTTCGCCCATAGGGCTCATAGGGCTCATAGGGCTCATTATTCCCATAGGGCTCATTGCCCTAGGCTTCCTCCGCGAAAGGCTCATAGCCCTCCGGGGGTCGCCCCT
>CALZPA010000216.1 GCA_945827525.1 uncultured Lentisphaeria bacterium
CTACATCAAAAGCTACACCACCACCATCGAGAAGCTGAGGTAGTCCCAGCCCCCCACACGCTTGGATGCGCGACAAGGCCCCCCGGCCGCCATAAGGCGGTCCGGGGGGCCTTGTCGTATCGTCCATGAAAGTTTCGTACACGTCCCTTCATCAGACGTTTGTCTGATTGATTCCCCCTGAGCACGTTGCCTCGGGCACAAACTCCTTTCGAACGGCTGTTCAGCCAAACAGATCGCTGTGTGTACCTGTACGGACAAGAGTCAGGACCAGAATGTCCTTCTCCTTATAGTAAACAAGCAGCCAGTCTGGCGCGATGTGGCACTCGCGATGTCCAACATAATTGCCGCTAAGAGCATGGTCATGATACTTGTCGTCCATTGAATCTCCCGAGGCAAGAATAGCGATCACCTCGTCAAGCTGAGCCATGTCAAGTCCCCGCTTTCACATCAGCCGATAGTCTTTGCGAAAACGTGCCGTAGCTCTGATTCTATATGTCATGAATTCAAATCCATCATGAGTTCCTCGACGCTTGAGTACGTCTTGGCATGGGGATCATGAGCCAGACGCTCCGCCTCGCGCATCGCGGCCAAGGTGGTCGCGTTCGGCTGTGTACGTCTGCAGACATGGAAGGGGATGGCCTGTTCACGGACAGCCTGACGCAGAAAGAGACCGATGGCTGACGTCATGTTCAGACCAAGAGCGTCGAAGAGCTCCTCCGCTTCGCGCTTGAGCGAATCGTCAAGCCTGACATTGATAAGGGAAGTACCCATGTTTATGAACCTCCATCTGTGAGAGTGCCTTTACAAAATCTAGCATTTGTCTCTATTTATGCAAATGGGCATCCCGGCCATTCACGGCATCGTCTGATGCGCAGCGGCCGCGCCCGCCATCCGGAGAGTCTGGGTGGCGGGCGCGGCCTGGGTGAGGACGGGCGTGTCCGGCGCGGGGGCGCTACCTGGCTGCCTGGAGGAGCTGTCCGGCGCGGAGGATGACGGGGCCGATGAGTCCGGCCTCGAGAGGCCGCTCATCCTTGGTCCAGTGCTTGTAGGTGGTGAAGGCGAGCCGTCCGGTGGGGCTCTTCTCGCCCTTGAGGAACCACTCGGGCCATTTGACGAGGGCGCGGCCGTTGCCGCCTCGCTCGGGCGTCCACTCGCAGTCATCGGGCTTCTGCTCGTCGCCGATGAGCCGGTTGACCCAGCGGTTGGTGACCTGGATTTCGAGGGTGTTGCGTCCGGGGCGGACATGGGGCGTGACGTCGACGCGGTACGGCGGCTGCCAGAGGAGTCCGCAGTCGGCGCCGTTGACGACGACGCGCGCCATGACCATCACCGTGCCGAGGTCCAGCAGGACGGGGCGTCCGGCGAACGACTCGGGCAGCGTCACCTCGCGACGGTAGGTCGAGGTGCCGGAGAAGTACTTGACGCCCTCGTCCTGGGACTTGGTGTAGGACATCAGCTCGGGGAATTCGACGGCGGCTGGTGCGCCGCTGTCGGCGGGGAAGCGGACAGTCCAGGGTCCCTTGACCTCGACGGGGGCGGGCAGGCCGTCAGCGCGGAGCGTCTGGGTTGCGCCGTTGGCTGCGGTCAGCCTGAGCGCGCCGTTCGTCCAGGCGGTCGCCTGGAGCGTGCCGTCGGGCAGGCGGCGGAGCTGGACGTCGGGTCGGCTGGCGACTGACTCGGGAAGGCTCAGGTAGCCGTTCTCACCGATGGTGCGCTCATGGCGCTTGCCATTGAGCGAGTAGGCGATGAAGAGCTCCTTGACGCGCATGGGGGTTGGGTCGCCGCCCAGTGCCCCATTGGTCACCTGGATGGCCAGCACGCCGTCCTTGGCGCGGTCGCGCAGGAACTGGGTGATGTCCTTGCCGCCGAAGCCGTCGCAGGAGCGGTAGACGGCCTGATGGATGACGAGGTCGGAGAGCGGCTCGGCGCCGCGGTCTGTCTGCCAGTCGGCGGCGGTGAGCGTCACGGCGCCGGCGGGCACGGGACGGCGGAACACCACGAACATGGACTGGGACTGCTCCAGGGGCAGCTCCACCGTGGTCGTGTCGGCGCCGTAGATGACGACGGGCGCGTCGCTGCGCTCGCCGGTGATGGCGTCCCAGAGTTCGGGGATGCGTCCGGTCTGGCGGAACTGGAGCCGGACGGTCTGCCTGGCGCGGCGGATGTTCGCCACGAAGTAGAGGTCGGTCTGCTCGGCCTCGACGCGGCGGTGGATGTAGGCGATCTCGCCGGCGGGTCTGCCCTCCGGGGTCAGGGCACGGAAGTCGGGGCCGAGGCGGCGATCGTCGAACACGCGCTGCGGCGCGACGCCGAAGTAGACGGTGCCCTTGCCGAGGGGACGGCTGACCTTGGCCTTGCCGTCGAGGTCGCCCCAGAGCCGCGCCGTCAGGGCGGCGACGTCGGCGTCGCACTGCGGATAGCCGCTGAGGCCGAACGCGGAGTCGGGGCGCGGCCCGAGGAGGGCCGTCGCGCCGGCCTCGACGAGCTCGGCGACCTTGCGCAGCAGGGCCGGCGAGACGCGCTGCGTGTTGGGGACCACGAGCAGGGGGAAGTCAAGGCCATGGGCGAAGCCGATGCGGCCGTTGGGGCGCGTCTGCACCTGTTCGCGGAAGGAGCGGGCGTCGACGCAGTTCGAGTGGTACCCGGCGGGGACGGCGGGGCTGAGGGACAGGCCGCAGGGGGCGTCCTCGCTGGCGACGTAGAGGGCGTCGGAGACGACGTGGCCCTGCTGGAGGAGGAACTGGGCGCGGGCGAGGTAGCCGAGCCAGCCGGTGTAGTTGTTCCAGAGGGTATTGTGGCGGTTGAAGTGGAAGCCCCACTGTCCCATGGTCATGCCTGGGCCCTGGCAGTCCCAGGGCTGGTGGGCGTAGTCATGGAAGATGAAGCGGTTGACGCCCTGGGCGAAGGCATTGTCGCCCTGCGCCTTGTGGACGGCGGGATGACTGAGCCAGCGTCCCGCTCGGGGGGAGGCGGTGAAGCTCTCGGTGCCCACATAGGTGCGTCCGTTGACCTGGGCGATGTTGGAGGCCAGCCGGGCGTTGCCGGCGTTGACGGTGTTGCCGCCGCCCCAGAATTCGCCCATGGGGATGTCGGCGAAGCGTCCCTGCAGCATTTCGTCGAAGGGGCCGCCGTAGGGTTCGGACATGAAGTCGAGGCCGGCCTCGTGGGCGAGCTGGCCGAAGTACTCGGCGTAGCATTCGGCGAAGAGGTCGGCGGTGGTGCGGCGCAGGTCGGACAGATAGCGCTCGGTGAACGCCTGAGACTCGATGTAGCGTCCGGTGAACGCGGGCAGGAAACGGATGCAGTCGTAGCCGCGGAGACGGCGGAACTGGGCGGGATAGTCGTCGGTCCAGTTCTGGGGGCCGACCTCGTAGCTGTCGATGAGGGTGCCCTTGAGGGCGGTGCCGCGGAGCTTTCCGGCCTTGTCGGCGATGCGGGCCATCATGCCGTCCCAGGCGTTCCGGACGCCGGCCTTGGACATCTTGTCGCATTCGAGTCCGCTGCCCCACTTAGTGACGGGGTGGTTGCGGCGGCCGGTGAGGGTGTAGCCGAAGCGGAGGACGGTCCAGCGTCCGGCGGGCGCCTCCCAGGTGAGGGTGCCGTCGGGTGCCATGCGGTCGGTGAGGTCGACGATGCTCTCACGCGGGATGACGCTCTCGGGCTCGGGCGGTGCGCCCCAGTCCTTGACGCCGGAGTCGCTGCGGCTCGTCTTGAAGAGGAGATTGGGGACGCGGCTAGTGGGCGAGAATTCGAGGGTTGAGAGCTGGACGGCGTCGCCGATGTCATGGAAGGTAATCCGCGCGACCGTGAAGGTCTGCGGCTGGGCAAAGCTGACGCTGTTGGAGGTCGCTCGGAGGAGCTGCCTGCTGGCCAGCTTGCGGAAGGTCTTGCCGTCCGAGCTGACCTCGAGGCTCATCTGCCAGCGCGCCCAGGGGCTGCCATGGAGGGTGGCGGTGAGCACGCGGGCGGTGTAGGGCTGTTCGAAGGCGTATTCGACGAAGGCGTCCTTCTGGTCAGGCTTCCGGTTGAAGCGGAGCCACTGCCCCTTGCGGAGGAGCTGCTCGACGGGCTGCGGGCCGAGCGAGGAGTTGGCGTGGAGGCCGGGCGTGTCGGCAAAGCGCTGTCCGTCGCCGGGGAGCGAGGGGAACGCGAGGACGGCGATGTCGCGGTAGAAGTCGAGGCGCGACCAGGGCTTCGGGAGCTGCTGGCGCACCGTCCGGCCGCCCTCGACGATGGTCTCGGAGTGCGCGAGGGTCTTCATCGCGTTCTCCTTGGTCACCCAGGGGCCGCCGCTGGACGACCAGCCGGGACAGTTGTGGAGGCTCAGCTCCAGCCCCAGGCGGCCGGCCTCCTCCAGCGCGTACTGGACGAGGGCGAACCACTCGTCGGAGCAGGTCTTGACGGTGCCGACGGGGATGGCGTCGGAGATGTCCAGGATGGTGGCGCCGCCGATGCCGACCTGGCTCATCGCCTCGAGGTCCTTCCGGATGCCCTCGCGCGTGATGTTGCAGTGCATCCAGTGCCACCACACCTGCGGCTTCGCCGAATTCGGCGGACTCGCGAACCCATCCTCCAGTCCAGCGCCCATCAGGGACAGCCCCGACAGCACCGCGCCCAACACCATCTGTCTCAACTTCATTCCAGCTCCTCCTGACACATTGAGGTGGCGACACACAACCGGCAAAAAAAAGCGCCTTCGGCGGCAGACCACGTGACTTCCTGCCGCCACAGGCTATACTATGGCTAAATGTATCCGCCCTTTGCCTTCAGGCAAACCGACCAGACAAAAAAAGCCTCCTCCAGCATCAGCATCAGCATCAGCCATGGACATCCGCCCCTGCGGCACCTACCACGCCACCATCGAGACCTGCGTCACCGTCACCATGCCCGACGGCAAGTCCGCATTCAAGGTCTACTTCGTCTCCATCACCGGACGGGACAACCCCGAGCGCTTCGAATGGGACCGCTGCCCAATCGACCGCCAGCGCTTCCTCCAGGATTTCCGCGCCTCCGGACGCCAGGGCATCGGCTTCGTCACCGCCTTCCCCCACATCACCAAGGTCTTCGTCTTCCCCCCACGCGCCGAAGTCCTCCTCGACGTCGAGGCGTTCGAGACCGCCACCGGCCAGCCGCTCAGCCTCGAGCGCCCCGACGGACGCTGCGAATTCGCCTGCCTCGCCGAGGCCGTCATCGCCAACGACGAATTCCTCGCCTGGGCCGACGCGCCCGATGTCCCCACCTACCTGCGGCACGCCATGCCCCCCGGACGAGCCGATGTCCACAGCAACCGCAAGCTCGCCGACCATTTCCGCGACTGAGACCCGCCCCTCCCACACCCCCCGCACAGGAACTCACCGCCATGCCAGGAGAAGAAGGCATCAGCAGACTGCTCTCGCCGCAGGATCTCACCCGGCTCGGACGACTCGCGCTCACCTCGCGCTTCACCGTCGAGGGCACCCAGACCGGCGCACACCGCAGCCAGCGCAAGGGCATCTCCGTCGAATTCGCCGACTACCGCCAGTATGTGCCCGGAGACGACACGCGCCACCTCGACTGGAAGGTCTACGGGCGCAACGAGCGACTCTACCTCCGCCAGTACGAGGAGGAGACGACGCTCCGCGTCCACCTCCTCGTCGACGCCTCCGCCTCCATGGCCTACGCCGGCGCCGGCGTCTCCAAGTACACCTACGCCGCACAGTGCGCCGCCGCCCTCGCCTACATCACCATCCGGCGCCAGGACAACGTCGGACTGGCCATCTTCGACGATCGCACACGCCAGATGCTCCCCCCCAAGAACGGCGCCGAACACCTCCGCGCCCTCGCCAACCTCCTCGCCGACCACCGCCCCGGCAGCCACACCGACATGGCCACCACCCTCCACAGCCTCGCCGAGAACGCCTCCCGGCGCGGACTCATCATCCTCTTCTCCGACCTCTTCGACGACCTCGACAAGCTCCGCGCCGCACTCGCACATTTCCGCCGACGCCGCCACGACGTCATCGTCTACCATATCCTCGACCGCCATGAGCTCGACTTCCCCTTCAAGGACGCCAGCGTCTTCCAGGACCTCGAGACCGGTGAGCGCATAACCACCACCCCGCGAGACATCCGCGGCGCCTATCAGAAGGCCATCGAGGAATTCCTCAACGGCTGCCGCGCCGTCTGCTCCTCACTCGACGTCGAGCACGTCCTCGCCCTCACCGACACGCCGCCCGTCGACCTCATCGTCCGGCACCTCAAGCAGCGCGCCCTCGCCGGACGCTGACACTCCCCCCTCCCCCCTCCACACACACGGCAACAACGAAACGGGCCGGAGGCTGATGCAGCCTCCGGCCCGTTTCGCTAAGATGGTGTGCGACGGCGAACTCGAATCGCCGACCTCTACCGTGTCAAGGTAGCGCTCTAACCAAACTGAGCTAGTCGCACATGGGAAGATGGGATGGTGTGCGACGGCGAACTCGAATCGCCGACCTCTACCGTGTCAAGGTAGCGC
>CALZPA010000217.1 GCA_945827525.1 uncultured Lentisphaeria bacterium
CGCAGAAGGCGCAGAAGGCGCAAAACGCGCAAAGGCGGGATGTGTAGAAAAAAACGTCCCCGGCAGCGTGGGGGAGCTGTCGGGGACGGTGTGTGTCGTGTGTGTGTGGGCGCGGTCAGCGGGCTGCTGTTTGGTTAGGGAGCGTTCGAAAAGGTCGATGGCTGACCGGAGGGACCGTGGGTTTGCGCCCGGCGGCGAGGCGCCGGGCGGGAGGGACAGGCGCCCCTGCGCTCGTGGGCGCAGGGGCATTTCGAATGTTCGCTAGTTAGAGTCCGACGGCGGCGCGGACTTGGGAGAGGGTTTCCATGGCGACTTTGCGGGCCTTTTCGGCGCCGGCCTGGAGGGCGTCCTCGACGCGTTCGGGATGATCCATGAGCTCCTTGCGGCGCTCGCGCATCTCCTTGAAGTACTCGATGTACTTGTCGTAGAGGGCGACTTTGGCGTGCCCGTAGCCGAAGTCGGGGTTTTCGAGGTAGTTGTGGCGCATCTGGGCGAGTTCGTCTGGGGTGGCCATGAGCTTGTAGAGGCCGTAGACGGAGCAGCCGTCGGGGTTCATGGGCTCGCCCATGGGGGTGCAGTCGGTCTTGATGCTCATGAACTTCTTGCGGATGGCCTTGCCTTCGCCGAAGAGCTCGATGACGTTGTTGTAGGATTTGGACATCTTCTGTCCGTCGAGGCCGGGGATGATGGCGACCTCGTCGGGAATGTAGGCGTCGGGGACGACGAGGATGTCGCCGAAGTGGTTGTTGAAGCGGATGGCGAGGTCGCGTGTGACCTCGAGGTGCTGCTTCTGGTCCTTGCCGACGGGGACGAGGTCGCTCTTGTAGAGGAGGATGTCGGCGGCCATGAGTGCGGGGTAGGCGAAGAGTCCGTGGTTGGCCTCCAGTCCGTGGGCGATCTTGTCCTTGTAGGAGTGGCAGCGTTCGAGGAGTCCCATGGGGCAGATGCAGGAGAGGATCCAGGCGAGCTCCTGGACTTCTGGGATGTCGGACTGGCGGAAGAAGATGGCGCGCTCGGGGTCGAGGCCGGCGGCGAGGAAATCGGTGGCGACCTGGAAGGTGCGCGCGCGAAGGTCCTCGGGCGCGGGCAGGGAGGTCATGGCGTGGTAGTTGGCGATGAACATGAAGACGTCATTGTCGCCCTCCTGGAGGGCGATGGTGGGTCTCATGGCGCCGAAGTAGTTGCCGATATGGAGGGTTCCGGAGGGCTGGAGTCCGGTGAGGATGCGTTTCTTGGCGGTCATGGCTGTGCCTTGTGGGGGTTGTGGGCTGCGGCTGCGGTCGGCGTGGGGGAGGGAGGGACGCTTCCTGTCCCCACGTCGAGGGGGCGCTTCCGTCAGTGGAACTGGGTTCTCTTCTCGTCACCGATGGTGGTCTGCTCCATGTGTCCGGGGTAGACGACGGTGGCCTCGGGGAGCGTGTAGAGCTTGAGGCGGATGGAGTCGTGGATGTCCTGCTCGCAGCCTCCGGGGAAGTCGGTGCGTCCGTGGGTTCCCTTGAAGAGGGTGTCTCCGGTGAGGAGGACGCGAGACTCGGGGAAATGGAAGCAGACGGAGCCGGGGGTGTGTCCGGGGGTTGAGATGACGGTGTAGGGTGCGCCGTCGAGGGCGGGCGGGTTGTCGGAGAGCTCGGGGAGGTCTTCGGCGGCGGGTATCCAGGGGAGGATGGCGTTGGCGGGGCTCGCGTAGAGGGCGCGGTCGCCGGGATGGCACCAGACGGCGAGGCCATAGCGCGCGGCGACGTCGCTGACGCCGCGGATATGGTCGACGTGGGCGTGGGTGAGGAGGATGCCGACGGGCTTGAGATGCAGCTCGTCGATGGTGTCGATGAGCTTCTGCGGCTCGTCGCCGGGGTCGACGACGAGTGCCTGGTCGCCCTGGGCGACCAGGTAGCAGTTGACCTGCAGGACTCCGACGGGGATGCGTCTGACGGTAATCATGGGGTGTTGTTGCCTCAGCCGACGATGGCGCCGGGGGTTATGGGGCCGTCGGGGGTCAGCAGACGGAGTTCCTTGCCGTGCTTGGCGGCGAGGAGCATGCCGTTGGACTGGATGCCGCGGATGACGGCGGGCTTGAGGTTCGTGACCATGACGATGGTCTTGCCGACGAGATGCTCGGGGGCGTACCAGGCCGCGATGCCGGCGACGAGCTGCCGTGGCTGGCCGTCGCCGCAGTCGACGGAGAGCTTGAGGATGCGGTCGGCGCCCTCGACGCGCTCGGCGGTGAGGATGGCGGCGGTCTTCAGTTGGAGCTGGGCGAAGTCGGCGATGTCGATGAGGGCGACATTGGCGGGCGCGGGCTGGGCCTTGGCCTTGGGCTCCTCCTTCCTGGGTGCGGCGGGCTTGGCCGTGGCGTCCTCCTTCTTGGCGATTTTGGCCCAGGTGTCCTTAAGGGAGACGGTGAGGTTGAAGACGGGATGGCCGGGGCGATGGTCGTGGCGGTCGGTGCAGAAGTACCCGATGCGCTCGAACTGGACACGCGTCTCGGGCGCCAGCGAGGCGAGCGCGGGCTCGACCTTGCCGGTGAGGACGGTGAGCGAGTTGGGGTTGAGGTTGTCGAGGAAGGAGCCGCCCTCGGGGACGTCGGAGGGGTCTTCGCAGGTGAAGAGGCGGTCGTAGAGGCGGACTTCGGCGTCGGCGGCGCTGGCGGCCTCGACCCACTGGATGGTTCCCTTGACCTTGCGTCCGTCGGGGGTGTTGCCGCCTCGGGTGGCGGGGTCGTAGGAGCAGTGGAGTTCGGTGATGTGGCCGTCGGCGTCCTTGATGACCTCATCGCAGTGGATGATGTAGGCCCAGCGGAGGCGGACATCGGCTCCGGGGGCGAGGCGGTAGTACTTGGGCGGCGGGACTTCGCGGAAGTCGTCGGCGTCGATGTAGAGGACTTTGGAGAAGGGGAGCTGGCGGGTGCCGGCGGCGGGGTCCTCGGGGTTGTTGACGGCGTCGAGGTATTCGGTCTGTCCGTCGGGGTAGTTGGTGATGACGACCTTGAGGGGGTGGAGGACGGCCATGTGGCGGGGTGCGGAGGCGTTGAGCTCGTCGCGGATGGCGTTCTCCAGCAGGGCGATGTCGGTGATGGCGTTGAATTTGGTGACGCCGATCTTGCGCATGAAGGCGCGGATGGCGGTGGGGGTGTAGCCACGGCGTCGGAACGCGGCGATGGTGGGCATGCGCGGGTCGTCCCAGCCGGAGACGTGGTGGTCTTCGACGAGCTGCCGGAGGAGGCGCTTGGACATGACGGTGTAGGTCAGGTTCAGGCGCGAGAATTCGATCTGTCGGGGACGATGGACGGGGAGCTGTTCGAGGAACCAGTCGTAGAGGGGGCGATGGATTTCGAATTCGAGGGTGCAGAGGGAGTGGGTGATGCCCTCGATGGAGTCCTCGAGGCCGTGTGCCCAGTCGTACATGGGGTAGATGCACCAGGCGTCACCGGTGCGGTGATGGCTGGCGTGGAGGATGCGGTACATGACGGGGTCGCGGAAGTTGATGTTGGGATGCGCCATGTCGATTTTGGCGCGGAGCACCTTGGCGCCGTCGGGGAATTCGCCGTTCTTCATGCGCACGAAGAGGTCGAGGTTCTCCTCGACGGAGCGGTCGCGGAAGGGGCTGTTGCGTCCGGGCTCGTAGGTGGTTCCGCGGGTGTCGCGGATTTCGTCGGCGGTCTGGTCGTCGACGTAGGCGAGACCCTTGCGGATGAGCACGAGAGCGAACTCGTACATCTGCGGGAAGTAGTCGGAGGCGTAGCGGACATCGCCGTCCCAGTCGTAGCCGAGCCAGTGGACGTCCTCCTTGATGGCCTCGACGAAGGAGGTGTTCTCCTTGACGGGGTTGGTGTCGTCCATGCGGAGGGTGGTCTTGCCGCCGAATTCCTCGGCGATGCCGAAGTCGATGCAGAGGGCCTTGGCGTGTCCGATGTGGAGGCAGCCGTTGGGCTCTGGGGGGAAGCGTGTCCGGATGTCGCCGCGCTGGTACTTGCCGCTGCGGAGGTCTTCGGTGACAATGTCACGGATAAAGTCGCTGGCGGCGTTCGCCGCCGTATCGGGGGCGTTGGCTTGAGGTTCAGACATCGGGGGCGTTCCTTACTGAGAGTGACGGTTGACAAGGATGTGGCCGTCCGCGGCCGTGGGGCAGTGCGCGGGCCACGCCGTGAAACGTGCTAATATAATACCGCCTTGGCAGTATTTCCATAAAGAAGCCATTATATTACGGGATAGCCGTGGTGCGCTGTCCGTGGAGGAGGGCGCCGGCCTACGAGGGACACGAGGGACTGCCTGTCATGTCATCAGCATCAACAAGGAAGCGCATCCATTTGCCGCTGGAGCTGTTTCTGGCGTTTCGCTATCTGCGTCCGAAGCGGACGTTTGTGTCGTTCATCACGCTGCTGTCGGTTCTGGGGCCGGCGCTGGGCGTGGCGGTTCTGGTGATTGTGAACGCGGTGATGCTGGGGTTTCAGCGGAACATCAAGGAGAGCATCATGAGCTGGCAGGCCCATCTGCATGTTCATCCGCTGATGGCAGAGACGTTCGACGAGCTTGAGAGCGCGAAGATTGAGGAGGTTCTGGCGCGCCATGGGGTGACGGCGGCGCCGCTGATACAGGCGACGGCGCTGGTTCAGGTGAGCCAGTTCGGCGAGCAGTCGTGCGTGCCGAAGGTCGTGTATGGCATCGAGCCGGGGCGCGAACGCGCGTTCACCAGCCTCGTGAACGCGAAATTCCAGGGACGCTTCGACCTGAAGGAGAAGGAGGCCATTGTGGGCTGGCGCATGGCCGCCAGCCTGGGACTCCGCCTCGACAGCGAATTCCTCCTCCACTCGCCCGCCAAGCTGACGCGGAACATCCGCTTCGGCGAGGACGGCGAGCTGAACGTCGGCGAGCTCGACGAGGTGTATCTGCCCGAGCGCGTCCGCGTCGTCGGCATCTTCGACATGGGGCTTTCCGACCTGGACGACAATGTGATCTACCTGCACCAGGATCAGGCGGCGGAACTCCAGGGCTACGAATGGCGCTCCGCGACCTCCATCCAGGGCAAGGTCGCCGACCCGATGCGGATGGACGCGCTGGTCGCGGAGCTGAGCCAGGCGCTGGATCAGGCGCTGGTGCGCCCCGTGCGCGTCGTGACCTGGCAGGAGCGGAACGCCAAGCTGTTCGAGACGCTGCGCGTCGAGCATCTGCTGCTGCTGTTCCTCATGACGTTCATCCTGGTGGTGGCGTCGTTCAGCATCGCGGCGACGCTGATCACGGTGGTGGTCAAGAAGACGCGCGAGATTGGCGTGCTGAAGGCGATGGGCGTGAGCAGCCTGTGCGTGGCGCGCATCTTCATCGTGGAGGGGCTGGTCATCGGCGTCATCGGCTCGGCCCTCGGGACGGTCCTCGGGACGCTGGTGGTCGTCTACCGGACGCAGGTGGCGGCGTTCATCAGCTGGGTCGTCGGACACGAGGTGTTTCCCGCCGAGCTGTACCATCTGTCGGAGATACCCGCCGAGCTGACGTGGCGGGATCTGTCCTGCTTCAACGGTCTGGCGCTGGTCATCTGCATCCTGTCCGCGCTGGTGCCCTCCCTGTTCGCCGCGCTGATGACACCCGCCAAATCGCTTCAGGAGAACTAAGCCCCATGCAGCAACCGCAGATGGTATACGACGTGCGCGGCCTGTGCCGCAGCTTCACCCTCAATGGCGACACCATTCGCGTCCTGGACAACGTGACCTTCACCATCGCCCAGGGCTCCTGGGTCGCACTCATCGGCCCCTCCGGATGCGGCAAGACAACGCTCCTACAGTTGCTCGGCGGCCTCGACCGACCCAACAGCGGACAGATACTCGTCCACGGACAGGACATCGCCCGGCTGTCCAGCCGACGCCTCACGGCGCTGCGACGGCGCAGCATCGGCTTCATCTTCCAGTCCTACCACCTCTTCCCCGAGCTGACCGCCCTCGAGAACGTGGCGCTGCCCGCACTGGGCTGGCGCTGCGACCGCGAGGCCGTCTATCGCCGCGCACAGGACTGGCTCGACCAGTTCGGACTCCATCAGCGACTCCATCACCTCCCACAGGAACTCTCCGGCGGCGAACAGCAGCGCGTCGCCATGGCCAGGGCACTCATCAACGACCCCGACATCATCCTCGCCGACGAACCCACCGGAAACCTCGACCCCGCCGCCACCGCCCAGATCGTCGACATCATCGGACTCATCCGCGCCAAGCGAAACCCCACCATCGTCATGGTCACCCACGATATGCAGCTCGCCGCCAAGGCCGAACTCACCATCCCGCTCAAAAAGCTCTGAGACTCCCCCGCCCGACGGCACCTCCGCCGTCGGGGCAGGCGCCGCGGCGCGTTTTCTTTCGTTGCTTTTTGCCGCCTTGCCATGCACGCGGGAAGGGTCGCCCCTCCGGGGCTCCAAGCTATTTTGTCCGCGTTCCAGGGGTTCGCGCCGCTGACGCGGCGCTTCACCCCCGGCTAATCAGGGGTCGCCCCTTCGGGGCTTTTTTGCCG
>CALZPA010000218.1 GCA_945827525.1 uncultured Lentisphaeria bacterium
CGGGCGTTTGTCTTGAGGAGGAGAGTGGCGGGCTTGCCGATGGTGGCGGCGACGTCCTGGACGTTCAGGGAAAGTCCGAGGTCGAGCGTGTGGAGCTGGGTGGGGGTGCCGGTGATGGCGAAGGCGAGGAAGCGTCCGGAGGGTGAGAGGGCGGGGACGCGGCAGTCGGTGGCGGCGTCGGTGAGGGGCGTAAGGGCGTCGGGGGTGTCGGCGCGCCAGAGATAGACTTGGCGGATGCCGGACGACGGGTCACGGGCGGTGAAGACGACGGTCTGGCCATCGGCGCTGAGGCTGGGTTCGGCGGCGTCGATGGCATTGCCGTTGCCGAGAGGGAGGCTGATGGCTTGAGGGAGGCAGGCGCTGACGCCTCGGGTGAGCCGGACGATATGGTAGCCGGTGCCGTCGGTGAGGGCGCCGCTGTTGGAGCGGAGGACGATGGTGGCGGCGTCGGCGGAGCAGGCGAGCTGTGGGTCGAGGGCGCTGCTGGCGCCGATGGTGAGCAGTTCCTGGCTGGTGTTGGCGGTGAGGTCGTGGAAGACGAGTTTCCGCGCGTTGTTGCTGATGGTCGAGAAGACGAGCTGGTTGCCGTCGGCGGAGAGGGCGATGGAGCCCTGTTCGGCGTCAGGGAGGGTGGTCAGGTCGGAGAAGCCGTTGCCGTCGACTTTCCAGACATGGAGTCCGGTGGTGGTGGTGGCGGCGATGTGGGAGGCGTCGGCGGCGCAGGCGAGTCGGACTTGGGCGGGGGCGCCGAGCGTGTTGAGTTCCGTGAGGTTTTTGGTTCTGTAGGCGCCATGGGCGGCCTTGTATTCCAGTTGGAGCGTGGTGGTGGTTGCTTGGTTGATGGTTCGGGTGACGATGTGGGCGTTGGCGGCGGGCGCGTGGACGAGCTCGTAGCAACTGGCGGAGAAGAAGATGGCGGTGCCGCTGAAGAGGGTGTCATAGGCGGCGTCACCGGAGGAGGCGGGCAGACGATAGGCGCCCCAGGCGTTGGGCAACTCGCTGGCCGGGTCAGGGGCGATGAACGACACGGAGCCGTCGTCGGCCACGCGGGGCGTCATCCAGTAGTCGCCGCACTGGGCGGCGCCCTTGGTCATGATGCCGTCCGTGAGCGGCTTGGAAACGTCGGCGGTCAGGCTGGCGCTGACAAACAGCAGCACGGCTAGGGCGGTGGCAGGACGAAGCATGTGGCTCTTCTCCTTCATTCTTTTATTGTCCACAAAACACACAAAAAGGCACAACAGGGCGCGCGAAAAGTCAAGCCGTCGGCGAACGGAGGTTCGGCGACGGCCTGACGGAGCGGAGAACGTAGGGTGCGTTACAATCAGAAGCTGACGAGGAGCTTGATCATGCCGCCCCAGCCATCGAGGTCCTGCTTGGCGATGCGGGTGCCGACGGTGCCGAAGGCCTCGTCGTAGCGGAATTCGGCGGCGAGTCCGAAGGTCTCGTCGAACTGGTAGGCGGCGCCGAGGGCGGCGTAGAGTCCCCACTCGAACTCGATTTCGTTCTTGCGGTCGCGGCGGGCGGCCAGTTTGGTGTTGCCGTCGCCGACGGCGGCGAAGGAGGAGGACTCCATGTCGGCGATGGAGAGGGTGGGGCCGCCGGCCAGATAGAGGGTGAGGTTGTCGCAGGCCGTGTAGCCGAGGCTCAGACCGGCGTCGAAGACGAAGAGGTCGAGGTCGAAGCGGGAGCGGTAGCTGCCGCGGAGGTTGTAGATGATGTCGCTGGGATCGGTGTCAGGGGCGGGGGCGCTGCCCGTGAAGTAGTATTCGGTGTAGGCGGAGGAGGAGCCGTTGAAGGCGCCCTTGGCACCGGAGGAGATGGAGAAGTACTGGAAGTTGGTGACGGCGTCGAGGGAGAGCGTCTCGTCCTGCCAGAGGTTGGCGGAGAGGCCGAGGTTGAAGCCGATGGACTCCTCGTGGCCATAGCCGCTGTGGGAGCGGGAGGCGCCGCCGTCGTATTTGACGACGGTGACCGCCAGCGGGTCGAGGGCGGCGCGGGTGCCGGCGGTGCCGAGCTGGCTGTCGACGTAGGCCTTGATGCCGGCGTAGTCGTGGAGGTTGCCCTGCTTGTCCAGGAAGCCCTGGTAGGCGGGGGTGCGGGCGTTGTTGAAGTGGACTTGGCGGAAGTTGCGGTAGGAGGGACCGATGCTGAGCTTGAGGCCTTCGACGGCGAAGCTCGGGGACTCCTCCTGCGCGTTTGCGGCGAAGGGGAGGACAGCGGCCAGTGCCATGGTCAGTAAGGTGCGTTTCATGTTTCTGCTCCCAAATTGGTTTTTGATGCTTTCATGTGGGGGCCGACGGCGGCGTGGCTTGAGGCCGGGCCGCCGTCGGCTGCACTGGACAGTGGTCAGTTGGCGGAGACAAGGACGTAGGGCGTGTAGGTGCCGATGGCCTTGCCGTCCTTCTTGGCGCGGATGTAGATGCCGTCGCCGACGTTGGGCTCGATGCCAAGCTCCAGGATCAGGCCGTTCTCGGCCTGGACGGGGACGACGTTGGCGAACATGAGCCACTCGCCGGTGCCGGTGCCGGCGTCATAGCGGTAGTACATGACATCGTAGGCGATGCCGTCCAGGCTGGTCATGTCCGCGACGGCGAGTCGCAGGATGTTGCCGGTGGCGGTGCTGTCGACGTAGGCGCCGCTGACGATGGGGGCGTCGGACTTCTTGACGAGCTGGAGGTTGAGGGAGGCGGAGACGACGCGCGCCTGGCTGTTGGTGACGACGACTCTCCAGAGGTAGGAGGTGGCGTTGTCCTTGGAGGCGAGCTTGACGGTGGCCTCGGTGGCGGCTCCGGTGTCGACGGCGACGGCGAGCAGGCCGTTGCGGTCGAAGACCTCGAGCTGGTACGTGTAGCCGGCCTTGAGGGCGGGCCAGGTGAAGGTGACCGTGGTGGTGTCGGCCTCGGTGACGATGGCCTTGCCGGAGGTGGGCGAGAAGCCGGCGAGGCCGTCAAAGAAGACATCGCTGTCGTCGTCGTCCTCGATGGTGAAGGTGGCGACCTCGGCGGCGACGGTGCCTTCGCCCTGCGGGTTGTAGCCCTGGAGGTCAACGGTGTAGGTGCCGGCCTCGTAGAAGTCGAGCTTGAATTCGGCCTCGGGGAGGAGCATGCCGTCGGTGGGCTCAGTGAAGCGCTTGGCGATGGTCTGGACGTCGTTGCCGTCCTTGCGGATGGTCATGGTGTAGCCCTGGGCGAGAGGCGCGGAGAGCTTGAAGGTGACGGTGTTGCCGCTGACGGTGGCCTCGACGGTGCCGTCGGCGGGAGCGGTGTAGTCGGCGATGTCGACGGCCTGCTCGAAGGCGGGCTCATCGGCGCGGCCCTCGGCGGCGGACCAGGGATAGAACTTGTAGGTGTAGGTGCCGGGGAGGAGGCCATCCGTGTAGTCGAGGTAGTCGACGGGAAGGATGGTGCCGGTGAGGCCACGCATGGTGAAGAGCACCTTGCCGGTCTCGTCCGTGGCGTCGATGAGGAAGGCGGAGACGCCTTCGGGGATGTCGTTGGCGTCGACCTCGACGATGGGATACCAGGGCGTGGCGCCGAGGACGACCTTGAAGTCATAGGTGGCGCTGTCGCTGCCGCTGTTGGCGGAGCCGCCATTGTCGGCGAGGGTGACGCGGAAAATGGCGCTCTTGCCCATCTTGTCGGCGGCGTCCGTGGGGACGGTGTAGGTGATGGTGATGGAGCGGGCGCCGGTTTCCTTGTCCTGGGTGACGGCGATGGTGGGGTCGCCGCTGATGATGCCGGCGAGGTCATCCTTGGTGACGGTGATGCGAGACTCGTCGAGGAGCTGGGTGGCCTCGTCGTCGCTGTCGCCCATGGTGACGTCGAAGGTGACGGTGCGCGGTTCGCCGGTGCAGTCCTGCGGGGTGAGGTACTGGTCGGCAGGCTTGAAGAACGGCGCGGAGTTGACGCCGATGACCTCGAAGGAGAGTTCGACGGAGTTGGAGTTGGCGGCGGAGGCCGTGCGCTCGGTGGCGGTGACGGTGAAGGTCACGGTGCCGACCTGGTGAGCCTCGGGCTTGAAGGTGACGTTGTCGCCGTCGATGGTGAAGGTTCCCTTGACATCGCTGTCGTCCTTGACGGCGAAGGTGTAGTCGAAGCCGGCATCCGTGTCGGCCTGGTCATCGTCAGCGACGGCGACGAAGGCGCTGATGGCGGCGGTCTTGGCGGTGCTTTCGAGGACGGGCTCGTTCTCGCCCCAGGGCTGCGTCTCCTGGGCGGTGAGGACGGGGGCGGTGTTGACGACGGTGAAGGTGGCGGTGGCGGAGTTCTCGGAGACGACCGTCTCGCCGTAGGGGGCGGTGGTGGTGGTGGCGGTGAGCGTCCAGGTCTCGCCCTTCAGACGGGTGGCGATGTCGGTCTTGTCGCCGCAGCTCCAGGCGAAGTCGTAGGCGACGGCATCGCCATCGGGGTCAGAGGCGCCGTCGGCGAAGGTCTCAGGCGTTTCGGTGACCTTGAGTTCGGTGACGTCGGCGTCGGCATGCTGGACGGCGACGGTGGCGGGGGCGGTGGGAGCGCGATCCACGTCCTTGACGGTGATGTCCCAGACCTTCTCGGAGGTGGCCTCAAGGGCGTCGGTGACGACAACCTTGAGCTGGAACGTGGCGTTCTGCGGGCGCTTGCCGTCCTCGCCGTTGACGATGGTGACGTAGCCGGGGAGGGTGACGGTGCAGCTTTCGGTCTTGGAGAGGTCCGATGCGCCCGTGGTGTTCGGGGCGAGCGTCCAGCCGCTGACGGGGGAGCCGTCCTTGAGGATGGACCACTCGATGCTCTTGATGCCGGCGGGCGTGACCTCGGTGGAGTCAGTGGCGGTGATGGCCGCGGTGAAGGTGGAGGCGACGCCGTCGGCGGTGACCTCATCGATGGTGGCGGGAGCCTCCGTGTCGACGGTGATGTCGGCGGGCGGGTTCTCGCGGTAGGTGACGGTGACGGTGAACTCGGCGCTGTCGGCCTCGCCATCGTTGGCCTTGAGGGTGATGACGTCGGCGGTCTCGCCGTAGAATTCGGTGTTCAGGTCAGTGACCTGATAGGTGAGCGTGTTGCCGTCGATGGAGGCCGTGCCCTTGGAGCCGCGGGTGACGATCTCGAAGGAGATGTCATCGCCGTCCTTGTCGGTGGCGGTGAGGGTGAGAGTGCCCGCGCCATCGCCCGCCTCATGCTTGCGGATGAAGAGGGACTTGCTGTCGGCGACGGGGATGGAGTTCTGGATGGTGACGGAGGCAGTGGCGGTGTCGACTACCTCACTTTTGACTTGTTCACCTTCTTCGTTGTAGGGGGTGGTGACGGCGTAGGCGGTGCAGGTCCAGGTCTGACCCTTGGCGGTGTTGCTGGCCTCGAGGGTGGATTTGGAGATGGGATCCTTGCCGTCGCAGGTCCATACATAGGTAATGGAGGTGGAGTCGCCGTCGGGGTCGCCGTTGTCCGTGGCGGAGGCGGTGATGTCCTCGTCGGTGTAGGCCGTGGCCTTGTCGAGGGACAGCGTTGGGGCGTTGGGGAATCGGTCGGTGTCGTTGACGGTGATGGTGATGTCCTGGGTGGCGAGAGCCTCGCCGTTCAGCATGGCCTTCACGGTCGCGGTGAGGGTGGTGGACTTGGCGGGATGTGCGACGGTGGCGTAGTCGAAGGAGATGGGGGTCGAGTAGTCGATGGTGTTGCCGGTTTCGATTTTGAAACTCTCGCCGAGTTTCTCGTTGCCGAGCCAGACTTCGAGAGTGTAGTCGCTGGCGACGGTGTCGGGATCCTGGAGGTTCAGGCTGAAGCTGAGTTCGCGCTCTTCCTCTTCGCCTTCGGTGAACTCAGAGTTCCTGATGGAGAGGATGGTGAGGGTGGGCTGGTCGTCGATGGCCTTGATGGTGACGGGGAAGGTGCCGGTTTCGGGCGTGGCGTCGGGGTTGGCGGAGGGGACGGCTTCATAGGTGACGGTGACGATGACGTCCTCGGCCTGCTGGTCGAGGTAGTCCTTGTTGGGCGTGAGGACGATCTGGCCGTCCACGACTTCAACGGAGGCGGCGGCGCCATTGTCGAGTTCAGCCGACACGAAAGAGACGGCGGTGGTGGGGACAGGCTTGCCTTGGTCGTTGTCCCAGATGGTGGCGGCGAAGGCTGTGGTGTCGGCGGCGCTGACGGTCAGAGCGGTCGTTTCGTCGGTTTCGAAGGCGGCGCCTTCGTTGGTGGCGAAGTTGAAGCCCTTCTTGACCTCAAATACGATGGCCTCCGGGGCGGAGGCGAGGTACTCTTCCTTCTCATAAGGGATTCCATTGGCAAAGCCTGTCACAGAATTTACTTGAAGATCAAGTCTGGCCTGGGGGCCTTGCAAATCTGATGAGACAGCCAGTTCAATTGTTGTGATGAGTTGGGGCGAGTCAGATCCAGAAAGAGCTGGTTGCCTAGGGTTTCCTTGTGCATCAATATAATATACGC
>CALZPA010000219.1 GCA_945827525.1 uncultured Lentisphaeria bacterium
TCATGACTTTTCTTGGAAAATAAAATGTATTCCCTAAACGCTGAAAGTTACGGTTAAAAAAATTATCATTATTTTTTCTGAGATTAGGTGCTTTGTGAGTACACACTATAACACAACAGGCACGCAACACAAAAGATGCTTTTGCGTCGCGTGCCTGTGCGGCATTATGGTTATGGCTTTCGTTCAGCGGGCGTAGCTGTGCATGGACTGTCCGAATTTGGGGAGAAGATTGACGACGAGGAACGTGACGAGGAGGGCAGCGAAGGCGGCGAGATGGCATATGCGCTCCCAGCGTCGTCCGCGGTCATCGAGCCGCAGATGGAGCGCCAGCAGATAGAGCAGCCAGGTGATGAGCGCCCAGGTCTCCTTGGGGTCCCATGACCAGTAGACGCCCCACGCCTCCTCCGCCCACAGTGCGCCGCTCCAGAGTCCGAACGTCATCAGCGGCAGCGCCAGACGGAGGAGCGTCCGCGCCTCGGCCAGCCGTCGGCTACGCCGCGTCTCGTCGCCTCGGAAGCTGTCAAGGGAGAGGAGGAACGCGACGGCGCAGGTCGCGTAGGAGATCATGTAGGAGAGCACATGTGGCACAAACCAGGGCGACTGCAGGACGGGCGGGCGGAGCCAGAGCGCGTCGCCGCGCATGAAGAACGTCCCGATGAGCGGCAGGACGGAGGCCGCCGCGAACAGCGGCAGTGTCCGCGACATCCCGCGCAGCCAGCTCACCAGCAGGAACTGCGGCAGAAAGCAGAGCGAAAGGACCACCAGCACATGATACATGTTCCCCAGCGGGGGATGTCCGCAAAGCAGCCAGTTGGCCAGCACCGCCAGCAGATTGGTCAGCCAGGCGCCGCAGAAGAGGCTCAGCGCCAGTCGCGGTCGCCGCAGCAGCCACGACAGGACGGCACAGCCATAGCCCAGCGCGGCGCTGCCCAGGCACGCCTGCAGATACGGCCCCTCCAGCAGCGACGGCGCCAGCAGCGCGGCGGCGGGAAACAGCGACTCGCCCGCGCCGCCCACGGACGGCTCCGTGGCCAGCGACGTGGCCGGCAGCAGCGCCCAGGAGTCCGTCAGCCGCTGCATCGGGCACCAGCAGAGCAGCGCGACGCCGACGATGAGCATCCAGATGCCGGCGATGACCAGCGGCCGGCCCGGGTCACGCCGGGCGCGCAGTCCGACCATGCGGCCATGCGGCGTGTCGTTGTAGTTCATGATGAAGAAGCGCCATCCTCGGACTTCCAGCGGTCGGTTGACGACAAAGGTCTCGGTTCGTGCCGGCTGTCCGGGTTCGACGACCCTCATGGCCGCGCGATAGAGCCTGGCCGTGCGCTGTTCGGGCGTGTAGAGCCAGCGGAGAGGGAGGAAGCGCCAGGCGAACCAGCCGTGGGCGCCATCGCGTGGGGCGTGTCGGGAGAAGGGCGGCGTCTCGCCGGGGCGCGTCATGCGTCCGTCGAGGTCGGGCTGAAGGCTCTTCATGGCCGTCGTCATGGCGGCGGCGCCGTCTGGAGCGGGTGTCTGGAGGGCGTAGGCGGGATACCATTCGACCTCGAAGTCCGTGAGGGCCAGTCCGAAGCCCAGGGGGAGCGAGGTGTCCTTGCCGATGGGGAGGCTGTCGGAGACCTCCTCCGAGACGCGGGCGAAGAACTGGACATCACGCGCCGTGAAGAGTCCGACGCCTGCCCCCGACAGCAGCACGACCAGCCCCAGATGCGCCAGCAGAAAGCCGTCGCCGCTCACGCGCCTGAACGGGAACAAACGGAAGCGCGACAGGCAGGCCCGCACCAGCAGCGCCCCTATCGCCGCCAGCAGCAGCGCGAACACCGGTGAGCCAAACACGGCAGACGGGTCGCCGCCCGACGGCCCCAGCGACGGGAACGCGCCCGCCAGCAGCATCACCACCACCAGACACCAGACCAGCAACACCACACCCATACGCATTCCGACTCCTGCTCGACATGACCCTACGCCTGTCGCCGTCCGCAGCGCCATGCCGGGCGGCAACAGGTCAATATCCTCCCTCGCGCCCAAAAAACAAGTCGCCGCCACAGAGTGCGGAAAGTGGAAAATTCGCCTTTTCAGTTTACGTTAAAAGACGTGTACGCGTCCGACGGCGACCGGGCGCGTGTGCGCTGTCCCGCCCCGTCGCCCCGCCTTCACGTACATGGAGTCCTAGCCATGCTGCCCCAGAACATGTCGTTCACGCTTGAGGAACTCGTCAAACTGAACTTTGAGGTCAGCCGCGTCGGCAAGCCGACGCTGCCATCGAAGATCAAGGACGCCATCTTCGTCGACGACAGCGAGCGCATCAGCTACTGCGCAGATCCGACGCTGAACCATGAGATGCGCCAGGCGAACAAGCCGGTGCCCGCGTTCTGGGCGGCCGGCCCGCGCAAGATGCTCTTCCACGACGCGCCCTGGTCGCGCGCGGCCATCGTCACCTGCGGCGGCCTCTGCCCCGGCCTCAACGACGTCATCAAGGCCATCGTCAACACGCTCTACTACATCTACGGCGTCGACAACATCTTCGGCATCCGCTACGGCTACAGCGGCCTGAACCCAGCCTGCGGCCACAAGCCCATCGAGCTGACCCCCGACGTCGTGGACGACATCCACACCGACGGCGGCACCATCCTGGGCTCGTCACGCGGCGAGCAGCCCGCCGAGGAGATGGTCAAGACGCTCGACCGCCTCAACATCAACATGCTCTTCACCATCGGCGGCGACGGCACCCAGCGCGGCGCACACGCCCTCGTCCAGGAGATCAAGAAGCACAATCTGCCCATCAGCGTCATCGGCATCCCCAAGACCATCGACAACGACCTGAACTTCCTCGACAAGACCTTCGGCTTCGAGACGGCGGTCGAGGCCGCCGCGCCCATCATCTCCTGCGCCCACAACGAGGCCAACGGCTGCTACAACGGCATCGGCCTCATCAAGCTCATGGGACGCGACTCCGGCTTCATCGCCGCCAACGCCTCCCTCGCCAACTCTGTCGTCAACTTCTGCCTCATCCCCGAGGTTCCCTTCGAGATGGACGGCCCGACCGGACTCCTCGCCGCCCTCGAGCGCCGACTCGCCAAGAAGCATCACGCCGTCATCGTCGCCGCCGAGGGCGCCGGACAGAACCTCTTCAACGCCGCCGACGTCATCCGCGACAAGTCCGGCAACCTCCTCCACCAGGACATCGGACTCTATCTCAAGAACCGCATCAACGAGCACTTCAAGCAGCGCGGCATCGAGCACAGCATCAAGTACATCGACCCCAGCTACATCATCCGCAGCCTTCCCGCCACCGGCATCGACTCCACGTTCTGCCTCCACCTCGCGCAGAACGCCGTCCACGCCGCCATGGCCGGCATGACCGACATCGTCGTCGGCAACTGGCAGGGCTACTTCACGTATGTGCCCATCGAGCTAGCGACCATGTGCCGCCGCAAGATCGACCCGCAGAGCCCCCTGTGGCAGTCCGTCATGCTCACCACCCGCCAGAACCAGTACTTCCTGGGCTGAGAGGCGCACGCGCATCATGGGGAACCACCACGCGCAGGAGATGTTCGACCTCGTCGACGAACACGGCAACGTCATCGGGCTCGCGCCCAGGCGCCTCTGCCACGGCAACCCCGTCCTACGGCACCGCACCGCCCACGTCGTCGTCCGCTCTTCCGACGGACGCATCCTGCTCCAGCGGCGCTCGGCGGACAAGGACGTGCAGCCGGGCCGCTGGGACACCGCCGTCGGCGGACATCTCGCCCACGGCGAGACGTTCGAGCAGGCGGCGCGCCGCGAGATGGCCGAGGAGATCGGCCTGACGGACGGCCCGGAGCCCCAGCCGCTCTTCGACATGGCCATCGCCAACGACATCGAGTCCGAACTGACCCGCGTCTTCACGGTCGTCAGCGACGGTCCCTTCACCCCCCAGCCGGAGGAGGTTGACGAGCTGCGCCTCTGGACGGCCGAGGAGCTCGCGGCCGCCATCGGCACCGGCCAGCTCACCCCCTACCTGGAGCACGAGCTCTCGCTCCTGCTCCCCAAACTCCAGAACCTCTGATCCTTCCCCCTGCCATGGACTACTTCACCACCGTCCGCTCCGAACACCTCAACCACTACGGCTATCTGTTCGGAGGCGAAATGCTCAAGTGGGTCGACGAATTCGCCTACATCACCGCCATCCGCGAATTCCCTCTCCACCGCTTCGTCACCCGCGCCATGGACGCAGCCTCCTTCACGCGCTCCGTCCGCAACGGCGCCCTGCTCAAATTCCATGCGGAGCGCCTCCGGCTGGGACACACCAGTGTCACCTACGCCATCACCGTCAGCGCGCGCTACATGCAGCAGACCGAGGTCGAGGAGGTCTTCGCCATCAACGTCACGATGAACGCCATCGATGACCAGGGACACAAGACCCCCCTGCCCCGCGACTGACCGTCTCGTCCTCATCCCCCCACCCCGACCCACCCATCTCACAGGAGCCCCATGAAACGCTACACCCGCGAACACCAGTGGATTGAACTTGACGGCGAAACCGCCACCATCGGCATCACCGCCTTCGCCGCCGAGGAGCTCGGCGAGCTCTCCTATGTCGAGCTGCCCGCCATCGGCAAGACCATCACCGGCGGCGACCCGCTCTGCGTCGTCGAGTCCGTCAAGGCCGCCTCGGACGTGTTCATGCCCGTCACCGGCACCATCCGCGAGGTGAACGCCCAACTGGAGGCCCATCCCGAGCTCGTCAACGACAGCCCCGAGGGCGACGGCTGGCTCTGCCGCGCCACCGGCGTCAGCCCCGCCGACCTCGACGCCCTCATGGATCTGGACGCCTACCGCCAGTTCATCCAGCCCTAAAAAAACCACACGCAAACGAAAAAATGCGCCGATTATTTGCGGCGACAGGTTGCGAACAGCGAATAAGGCGTTATTTTGTGCCATAGTTGGCATGGGGGCCGCCCCCACGCCGACCATTCCCCCAGCGTTCGGTGCGGCTGCACGGACTCGGCTCCGGCAGACGCCCCGCCCCGGGACGCTGCGCATGACCGCCGCCATGCGCCGAGGACAGAGTGACGGACTGGGCTCCGCACTCCCCACACATTGCGGCCCTCCTGCCAGCCCCAGGATAAAGACAACCAAGCAAGAGAAAACAAAGCAAAGGAGAATTGAAGTATGTTGATGTACGCAATCATCGGCGCCATCGTCTGTGGCATTGTCATGGCCGTTGCCCACTCGAAGACCAAGCAGGGCGTCGCCTGGGGACAGCCCCTCGAAATCGCCGCCGGTCTCGCCGCCATCGTCTTCGCCTGCTGGGCCATCTATGAGAATGTCGCCGGCAAGCCCGAGGCTCAGGTCATCGCCGAGAAGTGGCAGGAAGTCCGCGGCATCGGCGCCGCCGAGTGGGTCAAGAAGAACTGCGACGGCAAGAAGCTCCTCGTCATCAAGAACTACTCCGTCGCCGGACAGACCGACCGCCAGTTCGAGGCCTTCAAGAAGGGCATTGACGGCATGACTGTCGAAGTCTTCGAGCTCCCCCAGCCCAAGGAGATGGCCGAGGGCGAAATGCCCGAGATGATGTACATGGATGGTATGCAGGTCACCCCCGCCATGAAGAAGGAAATGAAGAAGAAGGCTGACGAGATGGATGCCGACATCGCCTCCAAGGTCTCCGCCGACAAGTATGACACCGTCGTCTTCCTCGCCTCCCTCCCCGACTTCATGATCTATCCCAAGCCCCTCGGCACCATCAAGGCCCTCCAGAAGAAGAACTACGTCTTCCTCTACGGCATCGACGAGATGAAGGGACGCTTCATCGCCAAGCAGATCGTCGGTATCCTCTCCGACAAGGCCCTCTCCAATCCCGATGACTACGACAAGGCTCCCACCGGCGACCAGACCACCGACTTCAACTTCCGCTATGAGTTCAAGGCCGGCGCCGCCAAATAAGGACGACACCACCCCTTTACTTGGCTAGCCAATCGCCTCTGTGCGCGTCTCCCACCCCGCTGGGAGACGCGCCTTTTTTTTGCCCATAGAGCTTGCTGACCAAAGGGACAACCCGCGCCAGCAGCGCCTGGCCCGACGGTGCCCCCGCCGTCGGGCGAAGACGCCGAGCGACCCTATGAGTCTTTCGCGGAGGAAGCCTAGGGCAATGAGCCCTATGGGAATAATGAGCCCTATGAGCCCTATGAGCCCTATGGGGAAAAACACACAAAACAACACAAAAAAACGCCGAGCGAAGCGAGGCGGAAAGAAAGCCGCGAAGCGACGACCCGCGCCGCGTCAGCGGCGCCTGTCCCGACGGCGTCCGCGCCGTCGGGCGAAAACCGACCGCTGAGCGCCCCCATGAGCCTTTCGCGGAGGAAGCCTAGGGCAATGAGCCCTATGGGAATAATGAGCC
>CALZPA010000220.1 GCA_945827525.1 uncultured Lentisphaeria bacterium
GGGCACGAGCATGCCGCGCGTCGCGTTTAGCCAACGGTGGCGGGGATTTCCGTCAGTGTGAAGACGGAGACGAAGGTGGTGGTATGTCCGGCGGCGGTGACGGGCAGCGTGTCCAGGTGGTTGCGGTGGGCGTTGACGGGGATGTTCATGGGTTCGGGGCAGATGAAGCCACATTCGGGGGATGGCTTCCAGAGCATCCACCAGGTGAACTGCGGATCAGGGCGGTAGGTGAGGCGGAAGGCGCCGTAGTCCAGTTCGGCGAGGGGGGCGCCGACGGAGCGGAAATGCCGTGAGACGCGCAGGGGGGCGGGGTCGAACCAGGCGCCATCGGCGCCGTCGCCGTGCCAGTCGAGCGTGCGGCCGGTGGGGAGATGGCGTGGTGGCGGGACGTCGAGGCAGGTGGAGCCGGAGGAGATGCGGAGGCGCTGTGGGCAGACGAGCGCGGTGTGGCAGCCGAGGGCGCAGGGCATGTCGCCGTCGCCGAGGTTGGTGACGGCGAGGGTCTGCGTGAGGCGTCCCGGGGCGAGCGTGTAGGTCAGCTCCAGTCGGGCGGGGAACGGGTAGTCGGCGAATTCGGGTGAGTCGGGGCCGTAGTCGAGGCGGAGGGTGATGGCGTCGGCGGTTTGGGCGACGGTGGACCAGACGGCCTGGAGGGCAAGTCCGTGGAGGTGGTTGTGGCGCGGTTCGGGTTCGTTGATGGGCAGCCGGACGCATCGTCCCTGGAAGTCGAAGTGCCCGTCCTCGATGCGGTTGGGAGGGAAGAGGATGGGGATGCCGAAGATGGCGGGCGCGGCCTGCCAGTCGTCCCGGGAGGGGAAGTCATGGAGCAGGGGGTGTCCGCGCCAGACGAGGCGGTGGAGCAGGCCGCCGAGCTCGGGTGCGATGTCGGCCTCGAAGTCGTGTGCGTGGAGGGTGGTCATGGTCGGGCTCGGTCAGGGGCGGGGCGGCAGGATGAACATGACGGTGGCGGCGCCGGTGAGGCGGCACTCCTCCAGGCAGTGGGGCAGGAAGAACGAGTCGCCGCGCTTCAGGCGCAGGTCGCCGAGGGCAAGCTCGCCCTCGGTCACGACGCCGATGCGGAAGCTGCGCCGCGTCAGGTCGAGCTGCCAGGAGCCCGTGAAGGTGAGCCGCTCGACGGCGAAGTACCCGCTGACGGCCTCGTGCGGGATGAGGCTCTCCAGAAGTCCGGTCTCCGTGCGGGCCAGCGTCTGGCGGCGTGGCGTACACAGCTCGCGGACCTGCTCCGGCGTGCGCGGCGTGTAGTCGAACAGCCCCAGGGCCGTCTCCGGGCTGAGGCCCGCGAAGCGCTGCGCCTCGCTCAGCTCGACGCCGCAGCAGTTCCGCTCCGGCACGATGACCAGATCGGACGGCTCCATGACCTCGACCATCGTCACGCCGGGGCCGATGGCGTGCGGCAGGCCGCCGCGGATGACGATGACGTCACCTGCCTTCACGGCCAGACGGTTGCACATGCCAAGCCCCTCGTGGAACTCGCCGTCCAGGCACTCGCGCATGAACGTCTCGCGGTTCAGCGTCGGGCTGAAGCCGACGAGCAGATAGGGCTCCACTCCGTCGATTTCGCGCGTCGAGAGGACGAGCCAGGCCTCGGTCTTGCCGTAGTCGGCGTGGAAGTGGCGTCGGGCGTCCTCGCGCGTCGGATGCACCTGCATGGGCAACTGCTCGGCGGAGTCGAGCAGCTTCGTGAGGACGGCCGGCGTCTCGCCGAACGCGGCCAGATGCTCCGCGCCCAGGCAGTCCTCCGCGTGCTCGTGCAGGAAGCCCGCGAACAGGTGCGGCGTCCCCTCGTAGTCGATGAGCGACAGCCCGTGCCCGCGCGAATGGTAGGCGCGGCCATTGCCCTCGATGCACGACGCTATCCAGCTCTCGGGAAAGCGGCTGTCCGCAGGATGGGGCGACCCGCAGAGCGAGTCGATGCCGCTGCCGCCTCGGTAAAGGCGCAGGACACGGCACGGATAGAAGCGAAATGGCTTGATCATGGCTGGCAGGGAGGGATTGGGGAGCTCTTGCGGTTTGGCGCGCGGGGACGCTTGCGGATACGGCCTTAATATGGTGGCTGTTTGACCCAAAAGCAACACCACCACGAACATAAATGAGCGGTTCGCCCTTGAAACGTCGTCGGTGCGGGGATATAGTATTGGCACCATAATGGCCCGATAGCTCACCCGGATAGAGCAACTGCCTTCTAAGCAGTAGGTAAGGAGTTCGAGTCTCCTTCGGGCTACCAGACTGTCAGCAGGGTTTCCAGGCGCGCCTCGCCAGGAAACCCTGCCTTCTTTGTGTCCGGAGCGCTCAGCGCTGGGGCGGTGGCGGGACGAGGCGGCAGGCGACGACGGACTGGCGCTCGGGGCCGTCGTGGTACTTGATGTAGGTGACGGCGAGGACGTGCCCGTCGGGGAGGAGGCTGACGCCTGGGTAGCCGCAGTCCCAGCCATCGTAGTTGTGGAGCAGCTTGAGCCGCTGTCCGGGGCGTCCGGCGACGATGTCGTCGTAGGTGCCGAGCCAGGCGACGAAGTGTCCTTTGGTGGGGGATTTGGGCGCGGTGTCCCGGAACGCGATGAGCCAGCGTCCGTCGGGGAGGCGGACACCGGCATGGCGGTCTCCGGTGAGTGCCCAGGCGGTCTCGCGGGCGGGCGTCCAGGTCTGCCCCTCGTCGCGGCTGGTGGTCATGAGGGAGTGTCCGGTGCGCGTGTTCTCGCGCATGATGAGGCAGAGCTCGTCGCCGTCGTCGGAGCGCAGGGCGAACGCCTCGCAGGGGCTCTTGCCCTCGACGCGGCAGACGACGCGCGGCTCGGACCAGGTGAAGCCGCCGTCGGCGGTGACGGTCGCGAGGACTTCGAGCGGATGGCGGTCCTTGCCGTCCGCGGGGCCGCGGTGGAAGAACGCCATGGTGCGGCCGTCCTTCAGGGGCACCATGCTCGTGAAGGTCATCACGCACCGGAACGCCGCGCCCAGCGGCGGCAGCTCGCGCCAGCTTCGTCCGTCGTCCTCGCTGACGATGGACGGCATCGCGTTGGCGAACCGCTGGCGGTCATTTCCCAGATAGGCGGAGAAGACGAAGAGCCGCGCCGTGCCGTCGGGGCCGACGATGCGGTAGATGCTCGGGCAGTTCCAGTGGTTCGACATGCCTGGAGGCAGCAGGCCATCCTGGCGCGTCCAGGTGCGTCCGCCGTCCTCCGAGCGCGCCAACTGACCCGCATGGCCGCCATGCGGCGTGCACCAGACGCAGAGCACCGTCTCCGTCCCCGGCAACTGCACGGTCGTCGGATGCCCCTGGTACAGCTCGGCGGTGCCCGCAGCGACCACCGTGTCCTTGCTGAAGTCCCGCGACAGGTCAATGAAATCCGGACCTCCGTCACCGCCCCGGACACCGCTGGCCAGGACTGACAAAAAAATTACTGAAATAAATTTGCAATTCATGGAAGTGCGTTCAAATTTATGCTAGTAGTCTGTTGTGTTGAGTGGCGTTCTCCGGGCCGAAGGCCACGGGTGCGTCCGAGTCGAGGAACTATAATTCAAGGGAGAAGTCATGTCAAACCGTCTGGCTCTGGCCGTGCATCTGCTGTCCGCCGTCCTGCTGTGGGGCGCGGCTCCGTGGCGCCTGTCGGCGTCGTTCAACACCTCGGGCACCATTCAGCATGGGAAGGAGCAGGTGGCGCGCTTCTCCACCAACTACTTTCTCAAGGACTGGCGTGGCGGCTCCGTGTCGCGGCCGGACGTCAGGTCGTTCGAGACGGGACGTCTGCTGGGGCAGACCCAGAAGGACGGCCCCAAGTTCACCGCCGAGCTTGACGTCCGGCAGACCGACGCGCGCACCGTGCGGATGGACTACCGTCTGCTCATCCACGAGCAGGCCGAGCTCAACACGCTCTACGCCGGCTTCGTCTTCCCCGCCGCGCTGCTGGCCGGACAGACCTATGCCGCCGACGGCGCCGCGCCGCAGCCCTTCCCCGCCACCCACGGCGCCACGCACCTCATCTACCATCCCATCACCACCTTCACCATGACCACGCCCCACGGGCCGCTCACCGTCCGCTTCCCCAAGCCCACCGGCTTCCTCCTCCAGGACAACCGCCAGTGGTCGGACAGCTTCTCGCTTCGACTCGGCAACGCCGACGACAGCACCAAGACCGTCAAGGCCGGAGACGCCAACGTCTTCTCCTTCGACCTCATCTTCCCCCAGGACGTCGAGCTCGTCCTGCCGCGCAAGACCGTCCTGACCGCCGGCGAGGACTGGATCCCCCTCACGCCTGTCCTCGGCATCAAGAAGGACTCCGCCCTCGACTTCTCCCGCTTCGGCTTCACCGACGCGCCTGCCGGCAAGCATGGCCGGGTGCGCGCCGTCGGCCAGCACTTCGAGTTCGAGCGCCTGCCGGGCGTCAGCCAGCGCTTCTACGGCGTGAACTTCGTCGGCACGGGCCAGTACCACAGCCATGAGCGCGCGGCGGAGCTTGCCGAACGGCTGCTGCGGCTCGGCTACAACACGGTCCGCCTTCATCATCATGAGCGCCCCGTCCAGCCTCGCGACCGCAAGGACTCCACCCAGGTCGACCCGCAGCGCCTCGACCAGCTCCACTTCTTCTTCGCCGAGCTGAAGAAGCGCGGCATCTATGTGACCACCGACCTCTTCGTCTCCCGCTATGTCTACAACCGCGACATCTGGCCCGGCATGGACGGCGATGTGAGCATGGGCGACTACAAGAAGCTGCTGGCCGTCAGCCGACCCGCCCTGGAGAACCTCAAGCAGTTCACCCGCAACTTCCTCGGCGCGCGCAACCCCTATACCGGCATGTCCATGGCCGAGGACCCCGCCATGGCCTGGATCAGCCTCGTCAACGAAAATACGCCCAGCCTCAGCTGGGCGCGCATGACCGGCCCCGTCAAGCAGGAGTACCTCAAGGCCTACAACGCCTGGCTCACGCGCAAGTACGGCTCCGCCGAGGCCCGCAACCGAGCCTGGAACGTCCAGCGTCCCGACACCCTCACCGACCTCGTCCACCCCAGCCAGCCCGCCGCCGAGGAGGAACGCGACTTCTGCCTCTTCCTCGAGGAGCGCTTCAAGGCCATGTACGACGAGCTCAAGGCGTTCCTGCGCGACGAGCTCCGCTGCCAGGCGCTGCTCACCGACATGAACTTCAGCACCATCAACAGTTGGACGCAGAGCATCCGCAAGCGCTACGACTACATCGACCACCACTTCTACATCGACCATCCCAGCTTCCTCAATGAGCGGTGGCGTCTGCCCTCGAGCTGCCCGAACGTCTCCGTCATCGCGCGCGGCGAACTGGGCGGAACCTGGAGCGGCCTGGCGCGGATGTTCGACCGCCCATTCACCATCTCCGAGTACAACTACTCGGGGCCTGGCCGCTACCGCGGCGTCGGCGGCATCCTGACCGGCTGCCTGGGAGCCATCCAGGACTGGGCCGCCATCTGGCGCTTCGCCTACGCCCACGGCGACCGCCCTGTCTTCACCCCCGAGGTCACCAACTACTTCGACATGTCCAAGGACCCGCTCAACCAGTGCGCCGAGCGCGCCACCCTCATGCTCTATCTGCGGCAGGACCTCAAGCCCGCCGACAAGTCCATCGCCATCACCCTGTCCGATGACTTCACCCAAACCGCGCCCGGACGCCTCCCCGGCTCGACCGTGCCCTCCTGGCGGCAGCTCATCGCCCTCGCACAGCTCGGAACCGCCGTCGGCAACGACAACCTCGGCTCCTTCCGACCCACCGTCACCGTCCCCCTCGACGCCCAGGCGCCCACCGCCGGTACCGTCGTCAGGACCAGCGACGCGCTCGGCAAGGAGGGCTACAGCCAGCTCATCCAGGTCATCGGACAGCAGAAATGGCTTCCCGAGGGCAACCGCACCGACTTCTCACGCACGCCCTTCCCACGCCAGACGCCCAATGGCGAGTTCACCATCCTCCCCCAAGAGGATACCATGCTCCTCGACACCGAACGCACCGCCGGTGGCTTCGCCCCTGCCGGCACCACCCTCACCACCCGCGCCCTCACCGCCCGCATCCTGGACACCGACGCCACCGTCTGGGCCTCCTCCCTCGACCAGGAGCCCATCACCGCCTCCCGCCACCTCCTCCTCACCCATCTGACCGACCTCGTCAACACCGGCATGACCTTCGCCGAGGAGGCTCGGCGAACTCTGCTCAACTGGGGCAAGATGCCGCAGCTCGTCCGCAACGGCCGCGCCATCGTCACCTTCCGGCACCAGAACGCCGCCAAGATCACCGTCTGGGCCCTCCGCACCGACGGCGAACGCCTCCACACCCTCCCCGTCACCAGAACCCCCGACGGCTTCCAGCTCGAACTCGCCGTCAAGGGCCC
>CALZPA010000221.1 GCA_945827525.1 uncultured Lentisphaeria bacterium
CCTCCTCCCCGAGGGGCGCCACGGAGGCCCTTTTTTGTGCCCGGCACGCTGGCCGGACAGATGGCGCGGCGCCGTCAGACCATCAGCCACCCCATGCCAGGACGCCCGGAAACCGCCGGCGCCTCCTCTGCCGACCGCGGCTGCGGCTCGGCGGCATCGTCGCCCGGCGCCGCGTCCGCAGCCTGCGCGTCCATCTCGTCGGCCACGTACATGATCTCCTCCAGACGACGCTCCAGCTCCTCGGGGCCGTCGAACGCATTGGCGAGCCGACGCCAGAGGACAAGACAGCCGCACTCCTCGGACCAGCTCAGCGCAGCACCCGCCGTCTCCGCGCCGAACAGCGTCATCGACAGCAGCCGTGCGCTCAACGGCAGCGCCCCGCGAAGCAGCTCACGGTTCAGCTTGTCCATGACGATGGAAAGAACCACCTCGTCACGCTCGTTGTCGAGGGCGATGGTGACGTCGCGGCGGTCGTCGAGGCGCAACGTGAGCTGCGTGTCGTCCGTGGGCGGACAGCCCAGCTTGGCGAGGAGGTCATTGAGAATCGTCTGCATCTTCATGGTTCAGTCTCCGTGTGAGGGGTGTGGGACCTGATGGGGCTGGCGAGAGTCGTTCAGCTCAGGTAATAGCGGTTGAGGAGGGGGAACGTTCTGGGATTGTAGCGGATGGCGTTCTCGATGCGCTCGACGACCTCCGCGTCCGTGTCGGTCGCGCTGCGCCGCTGGGTTATTTCAGTGCAGAGTCCGGTGAGCTCCCGGTAGTCGCGCAACTTGCTGGGGTCCTTCGCGCTCTGTTCGAGGACCCGCTCCATCTCGGCGCGCATGCCGGAGCGCGGATGGGTCATCTGCTGGAGCATGTCCGCCTCCTTGGCGAGCTGCTTGAGGAGCCGCTGGTCGGGGACGACGACGGCCTTGCCCTGGACAAGCGTCTCCTGCATGAAGGGGAAGTGGTCGAGCGAGAAGTCGCCCAGCCGCCCGTAGTCGAGGGAGTCGGCGCAGTGCAGCAGCCACGCCTCGATGGTGGGCGCGTTCTGGGCGTTGGAGGTGATGCACGCGCTGAGCGCCTGCCGGAACTCGTCCGACATCTCGTGCTCCGCGCCGACGAGCTGCGTCGTGAGCTCGGCGCTCTGCGCCTCGTAGTAGTCCCTGCCGTTCTGCTCGCGGCCGATGTCATGGCCCGCCGCCGCGAGGGCGAGGGCGTCCACGTTGACCTCCACGCCCTTCTCGCGGAGCAGGTTGCCGAGGACCTGGGCGAAGACGAACGTGCGGGTGGCGTGCGTGCGGCCATGGTACTCGGCCTCCTTGTCGAACGTCCGCTCATGCTGATGGTAGCGCGGCAGGCAGTGGTCGATGAGGAAACGGCGACGACCCGCACGGCCAAGGCCGTTGAGCGAGGCGGGCGCGGCGGGCATCGCCGGACGCGCCACCGCCGGCTTGTCGCCGACCGGATGCCGCACGTCCATGATGCCACGCAGCGTCGGATAGTGCGCCAGGAACCGCTGGCGGGCATCAGGCGGAACCTGCCCGAAGTCCGGCAGCATCGGACGCCTCCCCCATTTCTCCAACTGCAGCGACTCCATCAGATGCTGGTCAAACAGGGCAAACAGCGTCAGGCAGGCGTGCTCGACCTTGCCCGCCTCGCTCTCAGCCATGAGCAGCGGTATATCGCGCCCCAGCACCGGCTCCATCGCCGTCATGTGCACCAGACGGAACTCACGCATCTCGGAGCTGTCCAGCAGCGACCGAACCGTGCCCAGCTCCTCCGCCGTCAGACCGGCCTGCTCCAGCATCGCCGCGCCCATGAAGCCAAAACGACGCGCGTGCGCGGCGTTGTCGTCGGAGCCATTCTCCAGGTCGCCGACGTACCGCTCCTCCAGCGCCTGCAGGCGCACCATGAGCCCGACCATCGCGTCGGGGACCTGTGCGCCCGTGGCGCCATGGCGCAGCAGGTCGACCATCGTGTCCTTGAACAGCATCGCGCCCTCGTACACCATCCGCATCTCGCGCTCGTTCCGGATGTTGCCGGCCTCCAGCACCCACTTCATGAACGCGCGCTTCTGCTCGACCGTGTCGAACTGGTAGTCACAGGCCGTGCTCAGCAACTTCAGCTTGTCGTTCAGGAAGGTCTCCGCCGTTACCACCGCGCAATCCTTCATACGGCTGCCGCCCAGTCCCAATTCCTTGGTTTTCAGCACCAGCGTCCCTTTCACGCGCTCCTTGTACTTGGCGGTGGCCGCGCCACGCAGGAACGGGCCGGGCTCCAGGAACGCCGACACCTTGGCCATCTCCGGACGACGGGCCACATGCCGGTCCGCCCAGTCGCCCGACACCGACTTCCACGCCTCATCCTGCAGCTCCGCCAGCTCCGCCGGCAGCACGTCCGTCAGATTCTGCTGATGACGCTCCTGCATCCTGTTGATGTTGGTCCCGCTCGCGACCACGTCGTCGTAGCTGAAGAAGGTGACCTTGACTCCTGTGCGCTGGCTCCACGCCTCGATGCGCTGGCGCTGCGCCGAGCCCGGCAGATAGTTGTCGGACGGCACGCGAATCTCCGCGATGTCGTCCACCGTCAACGCCTTGCCGATCTGCGCCTCGATATAGTCCGCGTTGTTCAGCAGGAACTTCCCGCCACGATTCTCGCGCGCGGCGCGGAACATGGACACCTTGGCCTCCAGGTCCATCTTGTCGAAGAGGTGCTCCAGATTGTCGAAGGTCGTCGCCTCGGCGTGCGTCTCCTCCCGGCAGCCGCAGGTCTGCAGGAACAGATCCTTCTCCATGATCTCCGGCAGCTGTCTCCCACCCTGCAGGCGTATCAGGTTCAGACACCTTTTCAGCTTGGGGCTCTGCACCTGATACAGCTTGAAGTCGCGGGGATGCGAGAACAGCTCGTGGAAGGCCTGGCGCAGCTCGGAGCCCTCGTCCTCCAGCGCCGCCGCCGTCTCCGGCGACAGACTGTCGCCCAGCGCCCGCACGCCATCCAGGAACGCCTGCTCACGCTCCGGTGACACCCTGAACGTGGGCATGTTGAACGTGTCGTCCAGCGTGAACGTCGCCAGCTTCTTCACCGACTCCTTCAGCACGACCACCGAGTCGCCGTAGCGGCTCGTCGAGGCGCCGCCGCGCAGGTTGCCCGACACGTTCAGCGCCCCGTACACCGGGCGGTTCTGGCTGTTCGCGTGCCCCTCCACCTGCGGCAGCAGCATGTCCTCGACGTGCTCGCGCAGCGCGGCGTAGTCGGCCTCCACCGCATCGCCGGCCTCCCGACGCGCATACATGTTCTGGAGGCTGAAGTTCTCGGCCTCGATGGGCAGCGCGGCATCCGCGTTACCGTCGCCGAACAGAATATGGCCATAGAGGTTGATGGTCAACTCCGACTGGCGCATCATGTCGCCAATCTCGCGCGCCTCCACCGCACTCAGCTGCCGGTGATTGGCCGCGAACTCGGTCACGCTCTGGGCGTCCGTCTCCGCGCGCATCGAGGCGGTCGCCGACGCCTCGACCATCGCCCCCAGCAGCGTCTCGCCCATGTCATTCGGGTGCGCCTCGCGCACCGGCGCCTCCACCTCAAGGCCGCCATACGTCGCCGTCAGCGTCGGCACCTGCGCCGCCTCCTCCTCCGGCAGCGTCGCCGCCGCCATTCGCCGCGACACCTCGCTCACCACCAGCGCCTCCAGGTCCATCAGCGTCCCCAGATGGCTCATCATCAGACCCTTCTGCTCCGGCACCGCACGCGCCTCCTGCTCCAGCGCCTCCCGCAGCACCCCGAGGTCGCGGCTCACCAGCGTCGCATACAGCGACTGCAGCGACGCATTGTCCAGCGACTCCACCTCCGGTGCCAGCAGCGACAGCACCCGCTCGTCATGCTCCGCCACAGACAGGGCGCCCAGCTTCGCCAGGCGCCCCAGATAGTTCTCCATCGTGTTCAGCGACTTCAGCATCGACGTCGCGTCCAGCGTATGCACGCTGCACATCAGGCTCTTCAGAAAGACATTCGCCTGCTGACGGGCACCCACATTCGCGCGCTCGACGCGCGTCGCCTTCCGAAAACCCTGAAACGGTATCTTGCTCGTGCCAATCTCGTCCAGACGGATGGGAGGCTGACCCGCCAGCGCCACATGGTGCTTCCCCAGATACCCCTCGCCAACCTGCTGCATCCCGCCCGTAGCCTGCGCGCCATGGACGCCACGGATCTCCTGAGTCATGACTTCGCCCTTTCCTTTATATCTTTAGTTAGCTAACGCTCAAACGACCAGACACACGGCCATCCCACCCGGTGCAACGCCCCGCAGGACGCCGGTCGGACAGCCGCCTGCCCAATAGACGCAACCCACCCGACACTTGTTCCACATCCCCCTAAACTTTCGCCCCGAACACCACAGCGCCTGATGACAACTCTGACAATAGCCTGTGCAAAGGCGCATACAGATTGGTGGCTAAAATGTTAATAGCCTGTTAACAACTTCCTAACCGAATAGCAGGCAGTATGTTGCGACTTTAGCTCCGGAGCCGTCCGGAAAAATCGGGGTCGTCCTCACTTGCGAAAGGGGGAACATGGAGTACCTTTTGTGCCGTTACCATGACATGGATAAGGCTAGGCACACCGCATGACTTGACATGTTTTGTCATGTCCGAGACATGTGGCTATCCTTTTTTGCCCTTGAACAAGGCCACGTTCCGGGCGGCGCTGCTTCCACCTCCGCCGCGCACGGGATGTCCCCCTGTTGCCTTCTCCTGTCCGTTGTCATGACCTTGACCAGACTTAACCGGACAACCGACCAATGGTAGGGAGAGGCGCGGCGCCAGGTGCCCCAGTGGCGGGCGGCACGACCCCTTCCCGAAGAGAATGTGAGCATGAACGACCTGAAGACGATTTGGACCAAGACGGCGGAGCTGCTGCAGAAGCGCGTGAACGCCGACACGTATGACCGCTGGATGGCGGGCATTGTACCTCTGCGACTGGAGGAGAACGACACGGTGGCGGTGCTCGGCGTGTCGAACGACCTGTTCAGCGACTGGCTGCGCGACAACTACAGCGACCTGATCCGCGAGACGCTGCTGACGGCCTCGGGGCTGGCGCTGAAGGTGCGCTACGAGTCCGGCTACACGCCCGAGGTGCCGCCCGCGCCGACCGCCGCCGCCGAGGAGCCTGTCGGCGTGGTCGTCCCCGTGCTGCGCCCCGCCGCTCGCCCGCGCACCATCGACCGCCAGACCGTGCGTACGAGCAGCACCGGCTTCGAGTTCAACCGCCGCTTCTCCTTCGCGACGTTCGTCGTGGGAAGCAACAGCCAGTTCGCGCATGGCGCCTGCCGCGCCGCCGCCGAGAATCCGGGCATGGCCTACAACCCGCTGTTCCTCTACAGCTCGGTCGGTCTGGGCAAGTCGCACCTGCTCCAGGCCATCGCCCAGGAGGTCCTCGACCGAAACCCCTCCGCCGTCGTCGAGTACGTCACCACCGAGGAGTTCAGCAACCAGTACGTCTACGCCCTCCAGCACAACAGCCTCCCCAGCTTCCGCAACCGCATCCGCAACGTCGATGTCCTCCTCGTCGACGACATCCAGTTCCTCGGCGCCAAGACCGGCTTCCAGGAGGAGTTCTTCCATACCTTCAACGCCCTCTACAACGCCCATAAGCAGATGGTCATGGCCTCCGACCGCCCCCCGCAGGAAATCAACGGTCTGGAGAAGCGGCTCGTCTCACGCTTCGAGTGGGGACTCACCGCCGACATCCAGCCCCCAGACCTCGAGACGCGCATCGCCATCATCCGCAAGAAGCAGGAGTGCCAGGAGATCAAGCTCTCCGACGAGGTCATCAACTACCTCGCCGCCCGCCTCAAGTCCAACGTCCGCCGACTCGAGGGCGCCCTCACCAACCTCATCCTCCACGCCAAATTCGAGAAGCAGGAGGTCACCATCGACGTCGCCGAGCGCGTCCTCGCCGGCATCCTCAATGAGGAGTCCAGCTCACAGCTCACCGTCGAGCAAATCCAGCGCGTCGTCGCCGAACACTACGACATCCGCTTCGCCGACATGACCAGCAAACGCCGCCCCGCCAGCATCGCCATGCCGCGCCAGGTCGCCATGTACTTCTCGCGCAAGCTCACCAACCTCTCCTACCCCGACATCGGCGAGCAGTTCGGCAAGAACCATGCCACCGTCCTCCACGCCGTCACCGCCGTCGAGGAGCGCATGGCCAGCAACCAGAACTTCCGACACGACCTCTCCACCATCGAGCGAAAGCTCAAGGCCTGAAAGAATCTCTAGAATCTCTAGAATCTCTAGAATCTCTAGAATCTCTAGAATCTCTA
>CALZPA010000222.1 GCA_945827525.1 uncultured Lentisphaeria bacterium
GGCGAGGACGCCGTCGGTACATCCCGCGCTTCCGCGCGGAGAACTTCCGGCCCAGCGGTGGGGTCTTCTGCCGCCTCGCTTCGCTCGGCGGAATTCGGTCGCGCCGCTGACGCGGCGCAGGCGCGGGCTTCGCCCGCTTCCCTAACCGACGGCGAGGACGCCGTCGGTACATCCCGCGCTTCCGCGCGGAGAACTTCCGGCCCTTGTGGTTGGGGAGCTTCCGCGCGAAAGCGCGGTTTTTTACTGTCCGTCGCCGTCCTGCTGGTCGTCGTCGGTGTCGGTGTTGTCGCTGTTCTGCTGTGCCTGTTGCTGGAGGGCGTTGAGTCGGGCGGCGAATTCGGCTTCGCGCGCCTGGTTCTCGGCGTTTTCCCGGGCCTTGGCGGTGTTGGCGGCGATTTCCTCCTCGGAGAGTTCGTCGACGATGGCGGCGGAGGCGACCTTGTCGCCCTCGTTGAGTCTCATGATGATGGTGCCGTAGGCGGCGCGTCCGCAGAGTCGGAAGTCGGCGATGCGGTATTGGGGCATGAGTCCCTGGATGGAGGTGAGGATGATTTCCTTGTCGGTGTTCTGCTCGATCTGGAAGGCGGCGACGACCTTGTCTCCGGGGCGGAGCTTGATGGCGACGACGCCTTTGCCGCCTCGGCGGGTGAGGCGGAATTTCCAGGCGCTGGCGCTGCTGCGGGCGGTGTCCTCGGCGTCGTCGGCGTTGTCGGCTGCGTCCTCGGGGGTGGCGGCGTTGGCGTCGGCTGCGTCCTCGGGCGTGGCGTCGTTGGCGTCGGCGTCGGCTGCGTCCTCGGGGGTGGCGGCGTTGGCGTCGGCGGCGTCGGCGAGTCCGATGGGGGTGCGTTTGCCGAAGCCGTTTTCGGTGATGACGAGGAGTTCGTCCTGGTCATTGACGACGGCCATGGAGACGATGTTGGAGATGAGGTTTCCGTTGGCGTCGCGGAGGTTCATGCCTCGGACGCCGGCGGCCTGTCGTCCCATGGGTCGGATGTCGGTTTCGCGGAAGCGGCAGGCCATGCCGTTGGCGGCGGTGAGGAGGATTTCGTTGGAGCCGTCGGTGAGTGCGGCGTCGATGAGGTCGTCGTCGGGCGCGAGGCTGATGGCGATGATGCCCTTCTTCATGAGGTGTCGGAAGGCCATGAGTTCGGTCTTCTTGATGACGCCGTTTCGGGTGACCATGACGACGAAGCGGTTTTCCTGCTCGACGGTTGGGACGGCGATGAAGGCTCGGATTTTCTCGTCGGGCTCGAGCTGGAGGAGGTTGACGAGTGCCTTTCCCTGGGACTCGCGGGAGCCTTCGGGGATGTCGTAGGCCTTGAGCCAGCGCATGAGGCCCTTGCTGGTGAAGAAGAGGATGTAGTCGTGGGTGCAGCAGGTGAGGATGCGGGTGACGAAGTCCTCCTCCTTGGTCTTCATGCCCTTGAAGCCCTTGCCGCCGCGGTTGATGGACTCGTAGCTGGAGGCGGCGACGCGCTTGATGTAGCCGCCGGCGGTGATGGGGATGACGCAGATTTCGCGGGCGATGAGGTCCTCCAGGTTGATTTCGGACTCGCCGGGGACGATGAGTGTCCGTCTGGCGTCGCTGTACTTGGCCTTGACGTCGAGGAGCTCGTCGCGGATGACGGCGATGATTTCGGCGCGGTCGGCGAGGAGGCGGTTGTAGTAGGCGATGCGCTGCTGGAGTTCGTTGTGCTCGTTCTGGAGCTGTTCGACGATGAGGTTGGTGAGCTGGTAGAGTCGCATCTCGAGGATGGCCTTGGCCTGTCTCTCGGAGAGGGGGAAGCTCTGCTGGAGGGCGGCGCAGGCGGCGTCGCGGTTGGGGGAGCTGCGGATGATGCGGACGACCTCGTCGATGTTGGCCTGGGCGATGAGGAGTCCCTGGACGATGTGGTCGCGCTCCTCGGCGAGCTTGAGGAGATAGCGTGTGCGTCGGGTGACGACCTCCTCGCGATGGTCGAGGTAGGCCTCGAGGATCTGCTTGAGGTTGAGGGTTCGCGGGCGGTTCTTGTCGACGACGAGGAACTGGGCTGGGAGGTTGGACTCGAGGGGGGAGAGGGCGTAGAGCTGGTTGAGGACGACGGAGGCGGGAGCGCCGCGCTTGACGTCGATGACGATGCGGACGCCGATTTCGGAGGAGGAGATGTCGATGATGTTGGAGATGCCGACGATGCGCTTGTCGTTGACGAGCTCGACGATTTTCTTGACGAGCTCCTCCTTGTTGATGGCGTAGGGGATTTCGGTGATGACGATCTGCTCGCGGCCGTTGTTCTCCTCGATGGTGGCCTTGCCGCGGAGTCGGACGGAGCCTCTGCCGGTCTCGTAGAGCTGGATGATGGAGCGGATGCCCTGGATGGTGCCGCCGGTGGGGAAGTCGGGGCCGGGGAGGTGGCGCATGAGCTCGCGGATGGAGATGCGCGGGTTGTCGATGATGGCGACGGTGGCGTCGATGACCTCGCCGAGGTTGTGCGGGGGGATGTTGGTGGCCATGCCGACGCCGATGCCGGTGGAGCCGTTGACGAGGAGGTTGGGGAATTTGGCGGGGAGGACGGCGGGTTCGACGAGGGTCTCGTCGAAGTTGGGGACCATGTCGACGGTGTCCTTGTCGAGGTCGGCGAGGAGTTCCTCGGCGAGTCGCTCCATGCGGCACTCGGTGTAGCGGTAGGCGGCGGGCGGGTCGCCGTCGATGGAGCCGAAGTTGCCCTGGCCCTCGATGAGTGGGGCGCGCATGGCGAAGTCCTGTGCCATGCGGGCGAGGGTGTCGTAGACGGCCTGGTCGCCGTGGGGGTGGTAGTTGCCGATGACGGCGCCGACGACCTTGGCGCACTTCTCGGTCTTGTGGCTCTTGTTGAAGCCGAGCTCGTGCATGGCGTAGAGGATGCGTCGCATGCCGGGCTTCATGCCGTCGCGGACGTCGGGGATGGCGCGTCCGACGTTGACGGAGAGGGAGTACTGGAGGTAGGAGAAGTGCATGATGTCCTCGATGGCGGAGGGCCGGTCGTTCCGCCCGAGGTTGTCGGAGGTGAAGCCGAGCGCCTTCTTGTCGATCTTGGCGTTGGGCTTGGGGCTGTTCTGCTGCGGCGTCTGTGGGGTGTCGTCGGACATGGTGTGGTCTGCCTATCTGGAGGGGAGAGGTGTGTGGGAGGTGGGGGAGGGTGGCGCGTCCTCAGATGTCGAGGTTCTTCATGGACTCGGCGTGTGCCTCGATGTAGTCGCGCCGTGGCTCGACCTGGTCTCCCATGAGGAGCGAGAAGAGCTTTTCGGCCTTGATGGCGTCGTCCATGGTGACCTTGAGCATTTTGCGGCGGGTGGGGTCCATGGTGGTCTCCCAGAGCTGTTCGGCGTTCATTTCTCCGAGACCCTTGTAGCGCTGGATGGTGAGTCCCTGCCGTCCGATGGCGACGATGCGCTCGGCGATGTCGGCGAGGCAGAAGACGGGGGTTCCGGTCTTCTCGCCCTGGGTGATGGTGGCGACGGGGCTGTCGGCGGGGGTCAGGATGGCGGCGGTGTTGAGTCCGGCCTGAGCGAGCTGCTCGACGATGGCCTGCATGGGCTGCGCCTCGGTGATGTGGAGGGTGTCGATGTAGCTGGCGGAGCTGAAGGACTCGAGGTCCTCGTCGGAGGCGCCGTTGGGGAAGAGCTCGTCCTTGAGGCGTGCCTCGAGCCGGGCGATGACGGCCTTCTCGTCCTCGGTGTCGGTGGCGAAGTGGGTGGTGACGGCGCCGTTCATCTCGCGGACGCTGATGAGGTACTCGGGGAAGGCGCCGTCGTGGAGGCGGGCCTGCTCGAGGTAGTCCTGGGGCTGGAGGTCGTAGCGGTGGAGGCCGTCGGCGAGGCGGACGAATTCGCGGATGTTCTGGATGACCTGTCCGCGCTGGTCGTCGGGGATGGGTGTGCCGTCGGGGAGGAGGATGGTGACGTCGGCGAGTCCGAGCTTGAGGAGGATGCCGGCGAGCTGGTCCTCGTTGTCGACGTACTCCTCCTTCTTGCGCCGGGTGACCTTGAAGAGCGGCGGCTGGGCGATGTAGATGTAGCCGGCGTCGATCATGGGCTTCATGTGGCGGTAGAAGAAGGTGAGGAGGAGGGTGGCGATGTGGGAGCCGTCGACATCGGCATCGGTCATGATGACGATGCGCTGGTAGCGGGCCTTGGCGGGGTCACAGCAGTCGGTCTTGTTGTCGTCGGAGGGTGCGTTGCCGATGCCGCAGCCGATGGCGGTGATGAGGGTGCAGATCTCCTGGTTGTTGTAGAGGCGGTCCATGCGGGCCTTCTCGACGTTGAGGATTTTGCCTCGGATGGGGAGGATGGCCTGGAAGCGGGAGCAGCGTCCGGACTTGGCGGAGCCGCCGGCGGACTGTCCCTCGACGATGTAGAGCTCGCAGAGTGCGGGGTCCTTGTCGGAGCAGTCGGCGAGCTTTCCGGGGAGGGAGTTGCCCTCGAGGGGGGACTTGCGGCGGGTGTTCTCGCGGGCCTTGCGTGCGGCCTCGCGGGCCTGGGAGGCGAGGAGTGTCTTCTCGACGATCTGCTGCGCCTCGGCGGGATGCTCCTCGAAGTAGGTGGTGAGGGTGTCGTAGACGATGGAGCCGACGATGCCGGCGACCTCGGAGTTGCCGAGCTTGGTCTTGGTCTGGCCCTCGAACTGGGGGTCCTTGACCTTGACGGAGATGACGGCGGCGAGTCCCTCGCGGACGTCGGTGCCGGTGACGGCGGGCTCGTTCTTGTACTTGGGGATGGACTTGATGTAGTTGTTGATGCAGCGGGTGAGTGCGCCCTGGAAGCCGGTGAGGTGGGTGCCGCCCTCGACGGTGTTGATGTTGTTGGCGTAGGAGTAGATGGTCTCCGTGTAGCTGTCGTTGTACTGCATGGCGATCTCGGCCTCGAGGTCGTTGCGCGCGGTCTGGAAGTAGATGACCTCGTTGAGGGTGTTCTTGCCGGCGTTGAGGTAGGAGGCGAATTCGCGGAGGCCGCCGCCGAAGTGGTAGGTCTCGGTGCGCGGGGTGTCGGTGCGCATGTCGCGGAGGGTGATGCGGATGCCGGCGTTGAGGAACGCCAGCTCGCGGAGGCGGTTGGAGAGGATGTCCCACTTGTACTCGGTGACGGAGAAGATCTCGGCGTCGGGCTTGAAGCTGACGCTGGTGCCGGTCCTGTCGGTGGCGCGGAGGCGCTCGAGGCGGTTGACGGTGACGCCTCGGGCGAACTTCATCTGGTGCTCGTAGCCGTCGCGGCAGACCTTGAGGACGAGCCATTCGGAGAGGGCGTTGACGCAGGAGACGCCGACGCCGTGGAGGCCGCCGGAGACCTTGTAGGCGGAGTGGTTGAACTTGCCGCCGGCGTGGAGGATGGTGAGGGCGACCTCGCAGGCGGGCTTGTGCTCGACGGGGTGCATGTCGACGGGGATGCCGCGGCCGTCGTCGTTCACGGTGATCGAGTTGTCGATGTTGATGATGACCTCGATGTTGTGGCAGAAGCCGGCGAGGGCCTCGTCGATGGAGTTGTCGACGACCTCGTAGACGAGGTGGTGGAGTCCGCGCTCGTGGGTGTCGCCGATGTACATGGAGGGGCGCTTGCGCACGGCCTCCAGGCCCTCCAGGACGGTGATCTGGCTGGCGTTGTACTCGCTGGCGGAGGCGCCGGGCGCGGTCGCCGGCGTGGTGTTCAGTTCCTGGTTGTCCGATGCGTCCATGGTCGTCGCTCGTTCCTCGGTCGGGTTCTCTCTCTCGTGGGTCAAAAAACAGAAGGCGGCTGCGGGCAGAAGGATGGGGGAAAGACGGTTGCCCGCAGCCGCGAATACCTATGATAATATAGGCGTCCATAAGTCCTTTTCAAGCCCATGCGGAGCCTTTGCGGCGCCAAAATTCGCCCTCTGGGGGCTATGGCGGGCGAATGGCTGCGCCAGACGGGGAGGCAGTGTGCCGTCCGTAGGGGGACGCGGGGCGGTGTCCCCCTTGCGGCAGAGGGCGTTCTGGACGCGGTTCGGGCGACGCCGTAAAATTCGTGTGTGTCGACTTGCAAAATGTCGTTTGGGTGATACCTTAAGGACGTTGACACAGCCGCTGGCTGCCGTCCACACCCAAAGGAGCCTGGAGTCGTAGCGCAATTGGTTAGAGCACCGCCCTGTCACGGCGGAGGTTGCGAGTTCGAGCCTCGTCGACTTCGCCAGGGTTCTGGTTTGAGTGTGTGGGTATGGCGAGTCTGGCGCAGAGAAGACGCGTGGAGTCGTAGCGCAATTGGTTAGAGCACCGCCCTGTCACGGCGGAGGTTGCGA
>CALZPA010000223.1 GCA_945827525.1 uncultured Lentisphaeria bacterium
GACGAAGAAAAAAGGCCGAGCGGAGCGAGGCCAAAGCGACGAGAGTGACGAGAGCGACGAGAGTGACGAAGAAAAAAAGGCCGAGCGGAGCGAGGCCAAAGCGACGAGAGCGACGAGAGTGACGAAGAAAAAAGGCCGAGCGAAGCGAGGCCAGAGAAAACAAAGCCGAGCGAAGCGAGGCTAGAAGAAACAAAGCCTCGCGAAGCGAGGCCAAGAGAAAAAGAAAGCCTCGCGAAGCGAGGCAAGAGAAATAAGGAGAAAGAAATGTCATTATATGCGGGATCGTTGCGCGACGACCGAGTCAGGGATTACCTGGCGCCCGTCCGTGTGGTTGCGTCAGAGGGGATTGCGAGTCCGGAGGCCCTGGTGGGCAAGCACTGCTACCAGAGCTACACAGGCATTCGCGAGGGTGACTATCAGGTTATGACGGCCGGCTCCTGGCTGGTGGTGGACTTTGGCCGCGAGATTGCCGGCGGTGTCCGCCTGACGACGGGCTTCAAGGGCGGACGCGTCCGCATACGCTTTGGCGAGTCGGTCTCCGAGACCATGCAGACGCCCAACCAGGATCACAGCATCCACGACGTCGAACTCAATCTTCCCAAAATGGGAACCACCGACTTCGGCTCCACCGGCTTCCGCTTTGTCCGCGTGGACGCCCTGGAGGGCGACCTCCAGCTCCTCGGCCTGAACGCCGTCGCCGTCTATCATGACTACCCGCAGGTCGGCACTTTCCGCTGCAGCGACGAGCGTGTGAACCGCGTCCGCGACACTGCCGTCTACACCGTCCAGCTCAACATGCAGGACTACATCTACGATGGCGTCAAGCGCGACCGCCTCGTCTGGCTCGGCGACCTCAACCCCGAGATTCGGGTCATCCTGGCCACGTTCGACCACCTCGAACTCATCCCCAAGTCCCTCGACGCCGTCCGCGACCAGACGCCCCTCCCCGCCTACATGAACTCCATCATGACCTATTCCGCCTGGTGGATCATCAATCAGCGCGACTACTTCCTCCACACTGGCGACCTCGACTATCTCCGTCAGCAGCGCGACTACCTGCTCGGGCTCCTCCAGCAGTTCCGCCCATTCGTCTCCGACTCCGGACGCCTCAATCTCGGCGACACCTGGTGCTTCCTCGACTGGCCGACCAACGGCAACCGCGACGTCCAGCACGCCGGCGGACAGGGACTCTTCGCCATGATGTTCCAGGCCGCCGAAACCCTCTGCCGCGCCCTCGGCGAAACCGCCGCCGCCGACAGCTCCCGCGACTGCCACCGCCGACTCCTCACCCATCAGCCCGACTGCCTCGGCAACAAGACCGCCGCCGCCATGCTCACCCTCGCCGGCATCCGCGACTGCTCCGATGTCCTCACCGCAAACCCCACCGCCGGCGTCTCCACCTTCTACGGGTACTATATGATTAAGGCCCAGCCCGTCACCTCCGCCCTCCGCGTCATCCGCGACTACTGGGGCGCCATGCTCGACTTCGGCGCCACCACCTTCTGGGAGGACTTCGACCTCGACTGGATCCGAAACTCCAACCGCATCGACGAACTCCCCATCCCCGGCAAGGACGACCTCCACGCCGACTTCGGCAAATACTGCTATCTCGGACTTCGCCACAGCCTCTGCCACGGCTGGGCCGGCGGCCCCGCCGCCTTCCTCGCCGAACGCGTCCTCGGCGTCTCCGTCCTCGAACCCGGCTGCCGCAAAGTCCGCGTCAAGCCCGACCTCGGAGACCTCGACTTCGCCGAAGGCACCTACCCCACCCCACTCGGCCCCATCGCCATCAGCGCCAAAAAGGGCGCCCAGCCCGACATCCAGGCCCCCAGCGGCATCACCATCTGCACCGACTGAGCCATCTGCTCCCATCTCGACGACAGCAAGGCGTCCCGGCACCGGCGAACCTCTCTCCGCCAGCGCCGGGACGCCTGCCCTTTGCCCTCCACCCGCCACTCCTTTTTTGTGACTTTCGTGTGGCTTGCAGACGCTATCTTCTTTTGAGTTTTTTGTGTATTTTGTGGACTAATCAAGGACGAGAGAGTTCCACCAGATGAGCCTGCGGACAGCCTGCGCATGAGCCTTCAGGGTATCCCAGACCAGCAGCAGCCCCTCGCGCGGGCACCCACCCGCCAGCGTCAGCCCCAGATACAGAAACAGCAGGTTGAAGAACACGATGAACATCAGCGAGAAGCACGGCCCGTTGAACTTCAGGTCAGGCTGGTTCGCCAGCAGCGCCACCACCGTCAGCACCAGATGATACGCATACAGCGCGCCTATCGCCGCCGCACACCCCAACTGAACCTCGCGAGGCAACGACACACACACCCGAACCGCCTGATACACGCCCAGAAACAACAGCATGTACAGCGGCAGAATGTACGGCCCCAGCACAATCCAGATGTTCGGACGCTCCACACGAACCGAACCCGACGAAAACCTCACCGTGAACCGCGATGTCCGACGCCGAAACGCCTTCGCCACCAGCCAGTGCGTCAGCTCATGCCCAAACACATACACCGGAACCAGACGAAAGCGCATGAACACCAGCGCCCCCACCGCCGACCCCCCAAAGCACCACAGCATCACCTCACGGTCGCTGAACGACAGACGAACCTCCACCAGACTCTGAACCAACGCCACACTCACCCACGCCAGCAGCAGCCCCGCCGCCAGACGCAGCACAAACAATCCCAATCGTTTCATACTCACGATGCTTCCTAACCTGGAGAACGTCCCAAATAACCGCGACGCGCTCAATGTAGCCTCCAAAGCCCCAAAAAGCCAGCTCCCAGACCAAATCCCAACCCTCCCCAGACGGCCACAAAAAAACTGCAAAAAATCAGATGGCACGCCTTGACAATCAACAAATAGACGCTATTTTTGGTTAGCGTTAGTGTCCGTGTAGACGGAAGCCCGTGTCGGACATGGGCCAAACGAAGACGAAAGGAGGAACTGGGTATGGGTATGCGTCTGTCTCTGTTGCCGTTGCTGTTGAGTGGCGTCTCGGTGCTGGGCGGCTTTGCGCCGGCCATTGAGTCAGTGGAGCTGTCGCACCGCCTGCTGCGCCCGGGCGACCGCGCCATGCTGAAGGTGACGTTCGTGAACCGCGGCGCCGACGTCGCCGACAGCAACCTCCGCATCTTCACCCACCTCGAGGACGCCGAGAAGCGCTGCGGCGACATCCGCGGCCACTACGACCACGAGCCCACCGACGTGCCCACCTCGCTCTGGCAACCCGGCGCCCGCATCGAGGACGGCCCCATCATGGTCGGCGTCCCCGCCAACTCCCCCGAAGGCACCGTCGTCCTCCATCTCGGACTCTTCGACGCCGCCAGCGGGCACCGCCTCATCGACCACCTCGACCCCATCCCCATCACCATCAGCCGACAGGCCCCCAAGGCCCAATTCGACATCCCACAGCCACTCCCCGACGACGAGGCCCGCAGACGCCATCACGCACTCGCCAGCGGCATGGATGACGCACCCCTCCGCATCGACACCCCGGCCTTCCGACTCCGTGCCCGCAACGACGGCTCACGACTCTGGCTCCAGGACCGCCAGACCGGCGAAGTCTGGAACCACGCCGCCGAGGCCCCCTTCGGACGCGTCAGCTTCATCGTGGACGACAAACCGCATGTCGCCCTCCTGACGCCTTTCGACTCCGCCGTCCAGGAAACCCCCACCCGCTTCACCCTCACCCGCAACCTCGCCGACGGACTCACCGTCACCATCCTCTGCGAAGCCACACCCGACCAGCGCGGACTCCGCCTCGCCGCACGACAGAACGCCGCCGCACCTAACCGCAGCGTCACCTCCGTCGAACTCCTCCGGCACGCCTTCATCACCACCAACAACGACCACGGCGCCTCCACCATCGGCTTCCGCTGCGGCGAACGCTTCGTCGCCACCCAGGCCAAACAGCCCGGACAACACGCCTTCACCACCTACAACTACAGCTCCACCATGGCCATGATGGGACAGGAGAAGAACGGCTCCGCACTCCTCCTCGCCTGGGCACACCCCGACACCTCCTACAGCCTCGACCGACGCTGGACCCAGCACCCGCAGCTCCCCGGAACCGTCGTCCATTCCCTCGGACTCACCCTCCGCAGCCTCGACGCCGACTGCACCGTCTACCCACTCGGAAAAGGCTCCTACGTCGACATCGCCAAGGCCTACCGCCACCACGTCCAGCAGCGCGGACTCCTCAAGACCTGGCGACAGAAGACCGACGACGACGGCGTCAGCCGCACGCCCATGCACGGCTGCGCCGACTTCAAGCCCTTCGTCTACACCCACACCGTCCCCTCCTCCCGCTACAACCACTCCGGAAAGGACGAGCGACACGTCAACTGGACACTCCCCGAAATCGGCGACATCTCCGAACACCTCCACCACGACCTCGGCATCGACCGCGCCATGATGGTCCTCTGCGGCTGGATCAACGGCGGCTACGACAACGGACACCCTGACCCACTCCCCGTCGCCCCCGAACTCGGCGGCAACCCCGAACTCCAGAAACTCGCCGAACGCATCCACAAGACCGGCTTCCTCTTCGGACTCCACGACAACTACCAGGACATGTACGAGGCCGCTCCCTCCTGGAACCCCGCCTTCGTCGCCAAAGACCGCAACGGCAACCGCATGGCCGGCGGCAACTGGGCCGGCGGCCCCTGCTGGCTCGTCTGCGCCGACAAACAGCTCGAACTCGCCGCCAGACCCGACACCAACCTCCCCAAAATCGCACAGCTCTTCAAACCCTCCATCTACTTCATCGACACCATCTTCGCCGCACCTCTCTACACCTGCCACGACCCCGCACACCCCAACTCCAGAACCGATGACCTGAACAACAAAATCAAACTCTGCCAGCTCGGCAGCCGCCACTTCGGACGCTTCGGCAGCGAGGAGGGACGCGAATGGGCCGTCCCCTACGCCGACTACTTCGAAGGCGTCTTCTCCCATCGCGCCAACTTCCGCACGCCTGGCACCTCCTTCCACAGCACCCTCGGCGGACAGCCCATCCCACTCCTCGAAATGGTCTTCGGTGACTGCGTCAACCTCTACACCCACCAGAGCGACCGCGCCACCCCAGGACGCGACCACTACATCCTCGCCTGCATCGCCAACGCCGAAACGCCTCTCTACGACTTCGGCGCCCACCTCTACTTCAAGCGCGGCAACGCCACCCAGCCCGCCGCACTCCAACTCAACCGCGCCACCGCAACACCCAACGGCAACCGCTCCGTCACCCTCAACGTCACCTGGACGGCCCTCGCCGACCTCCACGACGCCAAGATGCGCAGCTACGTCCACTTCTGCCACCCCAACGGAAACCCCAAAAACGCCAACATCGCCTTCCAGGACGACCACGACCTCCCCACCCAAGGCTGGAAACGCGGCGAAACCCGAACCGTCTCCCGAACCATCACCATCCCCGACGGCTTCGACGCCAACATCGACTGGCGCGTCGGCGTCCTCGACGCCGCCATCACCCGTCAGCAGTTCCTCCGCCCCGACGCCACCGTCGCCACCCAGGCCCATCTCGGAACCCTCGCCGTCACTCCCGACGGCACCGTCTCCCTGACCCCGCCGCCCGCCCTCAACGGACGCCTCGACTCCTCCCTCGCCCGCGCCGACAACGGCTGGGCCGCCGACCTCAACGAGACCGACCGCTTCATCAAGAACACCTACGAGGTCACCTCCTGGCTCGCGCGCCTCGCCGCCGACTCCCCCATGACCGACCACCGCTTCCTCAACGACGACGGCACCATCGAACAAACCCAGTTCGGCGACCTCTCCATCTGGATCAACGAGTCCAGCACCCCCTACGTCGTCGACAACGACCAGACCGCCCGCCTTGGCGGCCCCGTCGAACTCCCCCCCAACGGCTTCCTCGCCCTCTCCCCCGCCTTCATCGCCTTCCATGCCCTCTCCTTCGGCGGCCACGCCTACCCACGCCCCGCCCTCTTCACCCTCCGCGCCCTCGACGACGCACCCCTCACCTCCGCCACCGCCATCCGCGTCTTCCACGCCTTCGGCGATGACACACTCCTCCTCAACGGCAAACAACACCACGTCACCCGAGAAGCCGTCATCCATCCCCTAAACTGATATCCCGTTCGCGTCTTTTGTGTCTTTTGCGTCTTTTGTGGACTCTCCCTTTTGAGTTTCTTTGTGTCTTTTGTGGAAAAAGTTAGGCTTCCTCCGCGAACTGTCTAACATTTTTTGAGTTCTTTGTGTCTTTTGTGGACTTC
>CALZPA010000224.1 GCA_945827525.1 uncultured Lentisphaeria bacterium
GAGTCGATTGAGTCGATTGAGTCGATTGAGTCGATTGAGTCGATTGAGTCGGGTTGCGCCCGACGGCGGGGGCGCCGTCGGGACAGGCGCCGCTGTCGCGGCGCGGTTTTCGCCTAAGTTCGGATTATTTTCTCGATTGGGTCATATTGAGTAATAGAATAGCGGTGTTATATTAGATAGTCGGTTGGGCTCGCCGTGGGTCTGGCCGACTTTTTGGCGTTTGTGACGTGAGCCTTGATCATGGGAGCAGTAGCGTAGCATGTTGAAGAAATGCGTGTTTGTGGCGTTGGCGCTGGCGTTTTTCCTGGTGCCGTGGATGTGCCCGGAGACACGGAACTGGGTTCCGGGGCTGGCGGTGCTGGCGGGCGTCGTGTTCGCGGTGACGTGGGAGAATCCGTTCAGCGCGTTCACGAGCAGGATCACGTCTCCGCTGCTGGGCGCGACGATTGTCGGCATGGGTTTTGGCATGAACCTGGTGAAGGTGATCCATGCGGGCGGCAATGGCTTCATCTACACGCTCATCGGCATCACAATGGGCATTGGTCTGGGCGTGGCTCTGGGCAGGATGCTGAAGATACCCCGCAACGCGGCGTATCTGGTGAGCGTGGGCACGTCGATTTGCGGCGGCAGCGCGATTGCGGCGGCGGCTCCGGTGCTGAAGGCGAAGTCGCATGAGATTGCGATGGCGTCGGCGACGGTGTTTGCGCTGAACGCGGTGGCGCTGTGGGTGTTTCCCGCCGTGGGTCATGCGCTGGGGTTCAGCCAGGTGGAGTTTGGCTACTGGGCGGCCCTGGGCATCCATGACACGAGCTCGGTGGTCGGCGCCTCGATGGCCTATGGCGAGGAGGCGCTGGAGATTGGCACGACCGTCAAGCTGGCGCGTGCGCTGTGGATTGTGCCGGTGACGCTGTTTCTGACGTGGTTTGTGGCGGAGCGCGAGGAGGGCGAGAAGCGCTCGTTCAAGCTGCGTGTGCCATGGTTCATCCCGTGGTTCATCGTGGCGGCGGCCGTGGTGACGTGGGTGCCGCAGTGGCTGCCGGCGACCGCGGACGTCGTGAAGGCGACGGGCGGCTTCCTGAAGGATATCTCGAAGTATCTGATGGTGGTGACGCTGTTCCTGATTGGCGCGAACCTGAGCCGCGCCAAGCTGAAGGAGCTGGGGCTGAAGCCGGTGCTGCAGGGCGTCATCCTGTGGCTGGTGCTGTCGATCGTGTGGTGTCTGGCCATCCATTGGGGCTGGGTTCACTGCGTGAACTGACGCGCCGCGACAGACGCAGACATAGAGCGCCGTCGGTTCCCAGCACTGGGAGCCGACGGCGTTTTTGCGTTCGCGGATGGCGAAGTTTTTGGATTATACTCCAAAAACTTTATTCCAATAGGAAGTTTTTGGAGTATATTCCTAAAAATATCTCGAAAGTTAGATTTTTTGGCTTATAGTCTATATATGTCCGAGTTCATGTGTTTGTGTGGTGTGTGTCACTAGGAGGGAGGTAGAGCGATGCGTGTGGAGCGACCTGATTACCTGGAGCGTCTGCGTCTGTGGCGTGACAAGCGCCTCATCAAGGTCATCAGCGGTGTTCGTCGGTGCGGCAAATCGGTGCTGATGGCGATGTATGCCGATTGGCTTCGGTCACAGGGGGTTTCGTCGGAGCGCATCATCAGCGTGAATTTGGAGGACATGGACTTTGAGGCTCTGTGTCAGCCGTCGTCGCTTCATGCCTATGTCAAGGAGCGTCTGAAACCGGGAGGGATGACCTATGTGTTCATCGATGAGATACAGCTCTGCCGTGATTTTCCGCGTGTGGTGGACAGTCTATATCTCCGTCCGGACATCGATCTCCATGTGACGGGGGCCAATGCGCATCTGCTGTCCCATGAGTTGTCGACGCTGCTGTCTGGGCGGTATGTTGAGATTCGCATGCTGCCGCTGTCGCTGCGTGAATTTGCTCAGGCGCATCCGGAGATTGTTGATCGTCGGCAACTGTATCGCGCCTATGTCTCCACCAGTTCCTTCCCGTATGCTCTGGAGCTTGCCCATTCCAGCCAGGCTCTGGACGATTATCTTGAGGGCATCTACAACACCATCCTAGTCAAGGATGTCATGACTCGGTATCAGATACGGGATCCTATGATGCTGGGGCGGGTGGCGAAGTTCGTCTTCTCCAGTGTTGGCAGCGAGGTGTCCGTCAAGCGCATCGCCGACACGCTGACCTCCAGCAACTGCCGCACGGACAGCAAAACGATTGAGCGCTATCTTGCCGCTCTGATGGAGAGCTTTGTCGTCTATCAGGCGGAGCGCTTTGATATTCGGGGCAAGCAACTGCTGAAGACTCAGGAGAAGTACTATGCGGTGGACATCGGGCTGCGGCGCCATGTGCTTGGGGGACAGCGGCAGGATGTGGGGCATATCCTGGAGAATGTCGTGTTTCTGGAGCTGCTGCGACGTGGCGGCAAGGTGCGGGTTGGCAAGGTGGGCGATTTGGAGGTCGACTTTGTGGTCGAGACGTCGCAGGGGCTGGAGTACTATCAGGTCGCGGCCACCGTACAGGACGCGGCCACTCTGGAGCGAGAGCTGGCCTCACTCCGCAAAGTCCGGGACAGCCATCCAAAATTCCTCCTGACGCTGGACGAGGATCCCAACGACAACTTCGACGGCATCCGCAAGCTCAATGCCCTCGACTGGCTCCTGCAGTGAGGACAGAGGTCACGCTGTTCGTCTTTGTCCACAAAAGACACAAAAGGAGTCCACAGACGGGCAGGGTGCGTGTGGGCATTGGAGGAGGGGGGAGCGACGAAAACGCCATCGGGCGGCGGCGGACGGGAGTCTGTCCGGGTGCCCGATGGCGTTTTCGTGGTTCTTGGCGTGGGTGTGTGCGTGCGTCGTCAGCGGTGTCCGTAGGGACGGGGCTCGCGGGGGCGGGCCTCGTTGACGGTGAGGACGCGACCGCGGTCTTCCTTGCCGTTGAGGGCGTCGATGGCGGCCTGTGCCTCGGCGTCATCGGACATCTCGACGAAGCCGAAGCCCTTGGACTTGCCGGTTTCGCGGTCGGTGATGGCGCGTGCGCTGTCGACCTTGCCGAAGGGCTCGAAGAGGGCGCGCAGCATGTCATCGTCGACGCTGTAGCTCAGATTTCCCACATACAGATTCTTTGCCATTTTTCAGAATACTCCAACCAAAATCGCGCGAGTCACTTGTTTCACTTTCCGGACTCAGGTTCAGAAAGGAGCCCATGGTGCGGCCCGTTCAGGTGTGCTGAGACCCTAAACCGACGCTGAAAATAAGGCGACTTGCCGCGATGTCAAATGACAAAAAGCGATTTTTTCCAGGATGGCAGGAGATGACATTATTTGTCATAGCAGATTACGCGGATCGACATCGGCGTAGACGTGGACTTTCTGTGGCCACTTGCGGTTGAGGATGATGGGTCGGAGTGCTCGGACGAGTCGGATGATGTTGCCTCCTCGGTAGAGGATCTGGAAGCGGAAGAAGGTCTGGACTTTGGCGAGGGGTGCAGGCATGGGGCCGATGACCTGGGTGGTTTCCTCGAGGAGCGGCTTGGCCTCGTCGAGGAAGGTCTGTGCGGCGTCGGCGGCGGCCTGTTCGTCCTGCGACTTGACGTGGACGATGACGAGGTGGGAGACGGGGGGGAAGTCGAGCATTTTGCGCGCGGGCTGCTCCTCGGCGTAGAAGGCCTTGAAGTCGTGCTGGACGGCGCATTGGAGGGCGCTGTGGTAGGGGGTGTAGGTCTGGACGACGACGAGTCCGGGGAAGTCGCCCCGTCCGGCGCGTCCGGCGACCTGGGTGATGAGCTGGAAGGTGCGTTCGGCGGAGCGGAAGTCGGGGACATGGAGTCCGATGTCGGCCTGGATGACGCCGACGAGGGTGACCTTGGGGAAATCGAGTCCCTTGGCGATCATCTGGGTGCCGATGAGGATGTCGAATTTGCCGGAGCGGAACTGTTCGAGGACGCGCTTGTAGGCGTCCTTGGTGGTCATGGTGTCGGCGTCCATGCGCGCGATGCGGGCCTTGGGGAAGAGTGCCTGGGTGATGGTCTCGATCTTTTCGGTGCCGAAGCCGGAGAAGCGGATTTCGGGGTCGCCGCAGTTGGGGCAGGAGGCTGGGGCTCGTCGTTCGGCGCCGCAGAGGTGGCAGGTGAGGAGTCCGGCCTGCTTGTGGTAGGTGTAGGAGAGGCTGCAGTTCTCGCAGGTGGCGACGTAGCCGCATTTGGAGCACATGAGCTGGGTGGCGAAGCCGCGGCGGTTGAGGAAGAGGATGGTCTGCTCGGCCTTGTGGAGTCGGTCGTAGATGAGATCCTTGAGTCGTCGGGAGAAGATCTGCGGCTTTCCGGTGACGGAGGCCTCCTGGGCCATGTCGACGAGCTCGACGGTGGGCATGGGTCGGACTTCGACGCGTCTGAGGAGTTCGATGAGCCTGTACTTGCCGATTTCGCAGTTGTAGTAGCTTTCGAATGAGGGAGTGGCGGAGCCGAGGAGGATGGTTGCGTTCTCGTGCTTGCCTCGGACGACGGCCATGTCGCGGGCGTTGTAGCGTGGTGACTCGTCCTGCTTGTAGGAGGCCTCGTGCTCCTCGTCGACGACGATGAGTCCGAGATGGGCGAGGGGCGCGAAGAGCGCGGAGCGCGCGCCGACGGCGATGCGGCTGCGGCCGTCGTTGATGCGGGTCCACTCGTCGAAGCGCTCGCCGTCGGAGAGTCCGGAATGGAGGACGGAGACGAGGTTTCCGAAGCGTCTGCGGAAGCGTTCGCAGGTCTGTGGGGTGAGGGAGATTTCTGGGACGAGGACGATGGCGTCGCGTCCGAGTTCGAGGCAATGGGCGATGGCCTGGAGGTAAACTTCGGTCTTTCCGGAGGCGGTGACGCCGTGGAGGAGGATGACCTGTCCGCCTGGGCCGTCGAGGGCCTGGCTGATGGCGTCGAGGGCCTTGCTCTGGTCGGGGGTGAGCTTCTTGGGTGCGTCGGGGACGAGGACATCGTCCATGAAGGGGTCGCGTTCGACGACGCGGAGATCCTTCTGGAGCCAGCCGGTCTCGCAGAGTTTGGCGATGACGGCGGCGGTGCCGACGCCGGCGGCGATGAGTTCGGCGAGGGGGCGTGCGCCTTCGCGCTGGAGGTAGGCGATGATGGCCTTGCGCTGTTCGCTGAATTTGGCGAGTTCCTCGCTGGGCTGGGTGGCCTTGGGGGTGAGGGAGACGAAGAGGGCCTGCTTGTGCTTCATCTCGCCGCTGCGGACGACGGCTGGCAGCATGGCGCGGACGGCGTGCTCGCGGGGGCAGCAGTAGTAGTCGGCGATCCAGCCGGCGAGCCAGATGAGGTTGTCGGGGATTTGGCCGTGGCTGTCCTCGATGGCGCTGATGGCCTTGAGCTGCTCGGGGGGGAAGTCGCTGTGCGGCTTGAGGGCGACGACGAAGCCGGAGCGTTCGCTGTTGCGGAAGGGGACTCGGACGCGCGAGCCGACGCGCACCCGTCCCAGCAGGTGCGGGGGGATGAGGTAGTCGAAGTCGCGGTCCAGGGAGAGGGAGAAGACGACTTGTGCGATGGAGGGGAGGAGGTCAGGCATGGAGAAGGCTGGCGGCAGTCCGAGGGGGAGCGCCGTCGTGTCGGGTCATTGCCTTGTCGGGGGTGTTTCCGTTCAGTAGGTCAGCAGTTGGGTCCAGGAGTGGTATCCGGTGCCGCAGTAGCCGATGTTGGGGATGGCGGCGCTGTTGATGGTGACGCCGCAGGTGGTGCAGGAGAAGGCGAGCTGTCCGTAGCGTCCGAGGAGCTGGAGGCTATGGGAGTAGCCGGGGAGGGCGGGGCAGGCCTCGACGTTGGGGACGATGGGGGAGTACTCGACCTTGTGGCAGTTGCGGCACTCGTAGATGTTGTAGGCGTCGATGGCGTAGTAGGGGCCGTTGTCCGGCGGGGCGTACCAGAAGAGGGAGAAGCGCGAGGAGGGATGGCGGTGCGGAAAGGTGCGGTAGTGGCGCCGGTCGGAGCGGTAGTCGTGCCCCGGACGGTAGTCAGGGCGGTGATCAGGCCCCGGACGGTAGTCAGGCTTGTGGTTGTTGCCGGGGCGGTAGTCAGGGCGATGGTCGGGGCGGGGACGGACGTCGGGCCTGTGGTCGTTGCCGGGGCGGTAGTCCGGCCGATGGTCGGGGCGGGGACGGACGTCGGGCCTGTGGTCGTTGCCGGGGCGGTAGT
>CALZPA010000225.1 GCA_945827525.1 uncultured Lentisphaeria bacterium
TGTGGGGTGTTTGAGGGCTTTCCGGTCATTTGCAGGGAGGTGTGTGCGCTTTCGGTGAGGGATGGGGGGGAGAAAGCGCGTGAGGGGGTTATATTATGTAGCTTGACCTATGAATGAAGGGTGTTGGTCCCCGTTGTGTGGCGTAGGGTGCGGCTGGTCAGCCGTGGTGTCGTCGCGCAGTTGGGGATGAGCGTTGAGCGTATCACTTAAGGAAAAGGACTGTCTGAGCGATGCTTCCCCTATATTGTCCCGCTGGGTATCGGCCGTTGTTGGATGAGTTGACGACGGAGAAGGCGATCCGCAAGATCAAGGACGAGTTTCAGAACAACCTGGCGTTTGAGCTGAAGCTGCAGCGTGTGACGGCGCCGCTGTTTGTGCGGAGCGGGACGGGTCTGAACGACGACCTGAATGGGGTGGAGCGTCCGGTGTCGTTTGAGGTGAAGGACGCGGGTGGTGTTCGTGCGGAGATCGTGCATTCGCTGGCGAAGTGGAAGCGGATGAAGCTGTCGTGGCTGAAGACGGCGCCCGGGTATGGGATTTACACGGACATGAACGCGATCCGCGCGGATGAGGAGCTGGACAACATCCATTCGCTGTATGTGGACCAGTGGGACTGGGAGAAGGTGATGCTGCCGGAGGAGCGGACGCTGGAGTATCTGAAGGCGACGGTGCGTCGGATTTACTATGCGCTGCGTCGGACGGAGGCGTCGATATGCGCGGACTATGACGTTCTGAAGCCGTTTTTGCCGGAGGAGATCACGTTTGTGCACACGGAGGACTTGGAGGCTCAGTATCCGGAGCTGACGCCTCGACAGCGTGAGCAGGCGGCGGCGGAGGCGTATGGGGCGGTGTTTCTGATTGGGATTGGTGGGAAGATGCCGTTGTCGGGGTCTCCGTGGGATGGTCGTGCGCCGGACTACGACGACTGGACGACGGCGACGGGCGGCGGTCATCATGGTCTGAACGGTGACATCATCGTGTACAATCCGGTGTTGCGGACGAGCTACGAGGTGTCGTCGATGGGGATACGCGTGGATCGGTTGACGCTGCTGAGTCAGTTGGAGGAGCGTGGCGCGACGGAGCGCACGAAGCTGGCGTTTCACCAGTCGTTGCTGTCTGGGGAGCTGCCGCAGACGTGCGGTGGTGGGATTGGGCAGTCGCGGCTGTGCATGCTGCTGTTGCAGAAGGCGCACATAGGTGAGATCCAGGCGTCGATCTGGCCGGAGTCGATGGTTGAGGAGTGCCGTCGGCACAACATTCCGCTGCTGTGAGTGGTAGCGTGCAGGTGGTGGGCAGGGCTGGGGACGGCTAACGGAAAGCAGACGAGGAAGATATGACGCTATCAGGGAACGAGCAATACAGTGGGATCGAGGTGCTGCGCGAGATCAGCATGGCGGCGCTGCATGTGCGTGATGTGCAGACGTTGCTGGACAAGGTTCTGGAGATACTGAATCGTCGGATGGGCATGGTTCGTGGGACGTTCACGATGCGTCATGGGGACATGCTGGTGATTGAGGCGTCGCATGGTCTGGACAAGAAGGAGATGCGTCGCGGTCGGTATCATCTTGGGGAGGGGATCACGGGTCAGGTGGCGTCGACGGGGATTTCGGAGGCGGTGCCTGACATCACTCGCGACAAGCGTTTTCTGAACCGCACGGGTGCGCGACAGAGTGATCGTCGGATAGCGTTTCTGTGTGTGCCGGTGATCCGGAACGAGCAGGTTGTGGGGACGTTGAGCATTGACCGCGAGGCGTGTGAGAGCATGGACTTGCAGGCTGACCTGCATCTGCTGGAGATCATCGGGAATCTGACGGCGGAGGCGGTTGAGCTTCGTCGTGAGCAGATTGAGGAGCATGACGCGCTGGTGGCGGAGAACAAGTCGTTGCGCGACCAGTTGGACTCGTCGGAGTCGGTTGGGGAGCTGATAGGGAACAGCCGTGCGATGAAGCAGGTGTACAGCCTGATCAAGCAGGTGGCGCCGAGCGACGCGACGGTGCTGATCCGCGGGGGGTCGGGGACGGGCAAGGAGCTGGTGGCGAGCGCGATACAGAAGCTGAGCACCCGGGACAAGGCGCCGTATGTGACGCTGAACTGCGCGACGTTGCCGGAGAATCTGGTGGAGAGCGAGCTGTTCGGGCATGAGAAGGGTGCGTTCACGGGTGCGCTGACGCGTCGGATTGGCCGTGTGGAGGCGGCGAATGGCGGGACGCTGTTTCTGGACGAGATAGGCGACCTGTCACTGAACGCGCAGGTGAAGCTGCTGCGGTTTCTGCAGGAGCGGAAGTTCTCGCGTCTGGGCGGGAATGACGAGATCAGCACGGATGTGCGGATTTTGGCGGCGACGAGCCGGAATCTGGAGGAGCTGATGGCGGAGGGGAAGTTCCGGGAGGACTTGTACTTTCGTCTGAACATCTTTCCGATCAGCCTGCCGGACCTGAAGGAGCGTCGGAGCGACATCATTCTGCTGGCGGAGCACTTCATCAACAAGTTCAACATCAAGTACAACAAGCACATCCGTCGGCTGTCGACGCCGAGCATCAACATGATGGTGGCGTATCACTGGCCTGGGAACGTGCGTGAGCTGCAGAACTGCATCGAGCGTGCGGTGCTGACGGCGATGGACGACACGATACATGGGTACAATCTGCCGGCGTCGCTGCAGGTGAGCGGTCGCGGGGTGGACGGTGGCGAGGGTTCGTTACCGGACGACCAGGCAGACTTCAACACGAAGGTGGCGTCGTATGAGCGTGAGCTCATCGTGGAGGCGCTGAAGCGGAACAATGGGAAGATGTCGGCGGCGGCGGCGGAGCTTGGGATTTCGCCGCGTGTCATCCACTACAAGATACACCTGCATGGCATCAGTCCGGAATGGTATAAGAAGAGCTGATGGGCGAGTATCTGGAGAAGGTCGAGCAGTATACCGTTGACATCATCAACGGTCGCAACCGGACGGTCTGGGATCGCGGGTACCGCGTGTTCCTGTTCGTGCTGTCGCGGCTGTATCTGAACATCGTCCAGTTGCGTCTGGCGCTGTACAGCTCGAGTGTGCTGAAGCAGCAGGATCCTGGCTGCATTGTGGTGAGCGTGGGCAATCTGACGACGGGAGGGACTGGGAAGACGCCGGTGGTGGAGCTGCTGTCGCGGACGCTGGCGGAGCGTGGCCGTCATGTGGCGATCCTGAGTCGCGGGTATCGGAGCAAGGTACGTCGGACGTGGTGGCAGAAGGTTCTGCGGCTGTTGCCGGGTCATCGGGACACGGAGCCTCCTCGGGTGGTTTCGGATGGTCGTGAGGTGCTGCTGAATTCGGCGGTGGCGGGGGACGAGCCGTTCATGCTGGCGAGCAATCTGCTGTCGTGCGATGGCCATGCGGGCGTGGCGGTGGTGGTGGACAAGGATCGTGTGAAGGGCGGTCGGTATGCGATACAGCGTCTGCAGGCGGACACGCTGATCCTGGACGATGGGTTTCAGTATCTGCGGTTGCGTCCGCGTCTGAACATCCTGCTGGTGGACACGACGAATCCGTTTCACAACCACGAGATGCTGCCGTGCGGGCTGCTGCGTGAGCCGATCGAGAATCTGCGGCGCGCGGACTATGTGGTGATGACGAAGTCGTGTGGGGGTGAGCATCTGCGTCATCTGCGGAATTTCATCCGTCGGCACAATCCGGCGGCTCCGGTGATTGAGTGCAACCATGTGCCGTGCTATCTGCAGAATGTGCAGACTCGCGAGCGTCTGGAGCTGAGCGGTCTGCGCGGTCGGAAGCTGGCGGCGATTTCGGCGATAGCGGTTCCGGCGAGCTTTCTGAACTATCTGACGGAGCTGGGGGGCGAGCTGGTGTACTCGCGCCACTTTGTGGATCATCACCGGTATCGCGAGAGCGAGCTGGAGGAGGTGTATGAGGCGGCGCACGCGCATGGCGCGGAGATGATCGTGACGACGGAGAAGGACGCGGTGCGTCTGCCTCGGCTGCGGTCAGACGACCTGCCGGTCTTCTATCTGCGGATTGCCATCCGCATCCTCAAGGGACAGGAGGAGTTCGACAAATGCATCACGCAAATTTGCCTCGAATAGCGAAAACGGATACAATATAGGGACGTCCCTTCGCGCGAAGGGGGATGCGAACGGCCGGCCGAGCCGGCGTCAGACGACGTTAGCCATTGCATAGTAAGTAGTAAGGATTAGGACATAGCGATGTTTGGAGAGAGAACCCTGCGGGCATATTGTGGTGCGTGGTTGCTGCTGACGGGCGTGTGTCTGATGGGCGAGACGCTGTCGGAGCAGCGGTTGGCGCTGGGTCATGGGGAGGCGGTGAAGCTGCTGGAGGGCAGCGTTGGGGTGACGCGCGCGACGGTGCTGGACGCGGTGCGTCGGGTGCTGGTGAAGCGCTTTCCGGAGCTGGGTCGTCGTCCGAGCGCGGCTCTGATCACGGAGGTGGACTCGCTGCGCGACTATGAGCGCAAGTTCGAGGCGATACTGGAGGAGCGTCATCCGGAGCTGGACGACGCGGCGCTGCGTCGGGTGGCGGAGCGTCGGTACCCGCTGTATCATGTGGGGGATCAGGTGACGCTGTATCACGTTCGCGGGAACAAGGTCGAGCGTGTGTCGGGTCGGATTGTGACGATAGAGGACGGGATGGTGATGGTGGGGGCTCAGCGCGTGTTTGTGAGCGACATGGAGCGCGTGCAGGACAATGGCGCGGAGGTTCTGAAGTTCCGTCCGGAGGAGACTCGGCAGGCTCGTGAGCGGTATGTGGCGATGCTGCGTGAGCAGAATCTGCGTGATCGCGAGACGTTCCGGCGGACGCAGCACAGCGCGGTGGAGCGCGAGCTGCTGGCGCGTGACCGGGCGCGGAACGAGCGGAATGGGTACACGCTGGTGGAGCGTCGCTGGCTGGTTCCGGAGGAGCTTTTCGGGGCGATTGTGACGGCGGCGGCGAACGAGGTCTCGGAGCGTCGGTATGAGGCTCTGAACGCGACGATGGTGCATCGTCGCGAGCCGTTGGATGCGCAGTTGTCGACGCTGGATCTGCGCTATGGTCACGAGAAGCCCGGGCAGTTGGAGAATCCGGCTTTGAAGCGGATACGCGAGGAGGAGGAGCGCCGTGACCGCGCGATCCATGAGCGCGCGGAGCAGCTTCGTGCGGCGGAGCTGCGCGAGCGCGAGGAGAAGGCGCGTCGTGCGGCGGAGGAGCATGAGAAGCTGCGTCTGGCGGCGGAGAAGGCGAAGCGCGAGGCGGCGGAGGCGAAGCGCCTGGCTGCGGAGAAGGCGAAGCGCGCGCGAGAGGAGGCTCTGGCTGCGGAGAAGGAGCGTGAGCGTCAGGCGGCGGAGGAGCGTCTGGTGGCGGAGGAGAAGAGTCGTCTGGCGGAGGCGGAGGCGAAGCGTCGTGCGGAGGCGGAGGCGGAGCGTCTGGCGATGGAGCGTTCGCATCTGATATTTGGCGTGCTGCCGTTGCCGCTGGCGCTGGGGATGGGGATGGCGCTGGTGGTTATCGTGGGCGTGGTGGTCGTCATCTACAGGCGTCGTCAGGAGAAGGATCGCTTCTCGAAGTTCTTCGAGGGCAAGGGCAAGCTGCAGAAGGACTTCTGGAGTCAGGCCTCGGCGGATCCGGAGCATTTCAAGTATGTGGCGTACATGTTCCCGTCGCTGGATGAGGCGACGAAGGCCCTGGGTCATCTGACGTACATCAAGCCCGGTCCTGGCGGCGACCTGCGCTGCACGCGCGACCTGCAGTATGGCGTGTACCCGCATCTGGACGGCGCAGTGTGCTTCATCGGCGGCACGAAGTTCAGCTACGCGCTGTGGCGCGAGGCGTCGGCGGTGCTGCCGGAGCTGCCGCACGCGCAGTACTTCAAGGTCTCGACGGAACCGGAAGTCCAGCTGGTGATCCCGAACCTGAGCCAGATGAAGATGCAGGTGGAGTCGCTGGGCATCGAGGATGTCCAGAACGAGAGCGGCGAATTCCTGCGACTCTACAAGTACCGTGCGGCGTCGCGCGAGGAGGCGGAGAAGTTCCTCGAGCAGTTCGACATCAACGAGGTCGGTATCATCGTCCATGTCGAGACGCCCGACGGCATCCTCGGCAAGGACGAGAACGGCGTCTTCACGCTGGAAGACTGAGGCGTTTCTGTCCCGCAGCGGCGCGTTTTTCTCGATTGAGTCGATTGAGTCGATTGAGTCGATTGAGTCGATTGAGTCG
>CALZPA010000226.1 GCA_945827525.1 uncultured Lentisphaeria bacterium
CACCCGTCCTCCTCGCCCGCGCCGCCCGGGTCGGGGATGTTCGTCCCCCGGAGCGCCGGGTGGAGGCACAGCAGCAGGGCCAGGAGCAGGCGCACGGGGGAGGGCGGGAGAGGCATGGGGGTCATCGCGGAGTCTCCTTTGCGGGGGGGATGGACGTGGGGACGTGGGGTGAGCCTATCGGTCAATAAAGCTGGATGATGGCAACGAAGCGCATGGTTTTCGCCTTGCTGAGAAGGTTGGGAGACACGCCTGACTTTAACATACGCACGAATAGCCAGAAGGCACTCAGCACCGGCCATTTCGGATGGTCACTAGGTTAGCACCCGTTGCTCACCATGTCAAATTTCAGACGAAAACTTTTTTCAGAGTGTGAGGATGGGAGGCGGTCGGTGGCGGGGAAGCGCGAAGAAGGTCTCCGGGCCTATCCTGACGCGAGACGGAAAGAACAGGGATTCAAAGTAGAACAGCATTGACTCCTGTTGCCTCGCCCCGACGAAGACATGAGGATGCCGCGACGCTCGCCTGTCACCACTGCCTCTGAGAGGGACGAAAAATCTTCGTCTGAAATTTGACAGATAAATAAGTTGCGCTATTCTAAGAGCGTTCGAAAAGCCTCGCGCCCCGCAGCGAAGCGAAGGGGTGCCTGTCCCGACGGCGTCTCGCCGTCGGGCGGAAAACCGCTGTCGTCCCAGCCATCCACTGACCTTTTCGAACATTCTCTATTCTAGGCGACAGGTCTAGGCGACAGGCCATGGGGTGCATGGCCTGGATGCCTGGGGAGTCTTGGGTCTTCAGGAGTCAGGAGGGAGCGTGCGTGTCATTCTGCCAGGTCTGTGGGCGCTGTCGATAATGGGATGCCTGGCAGCCTCCGCCCCTGCGGCGAAGGCGCCTGCCGTCCCCAGCCTCCGTCCGGGAGTGCTCGTGCTGCGGCACACGCCCGGAGACGGCGCCCCCGTGTCAGGCAGGGCATGGCTCAGCAATCCGCTGCCGGAGAGCATTGAGATCGGAGCGCTGCGCACTGGCTGCGGCTGTCTGAGGGCGATGGCGGAGGTGCGCCAGGTCGTGGCCGGCGCCTCGAGTCCCATCGTCGTGAGCCTGTCCGGCAGGGGAATTCGCCGCGGCAGGCCGCTCCATGTGTATGTGGAGTGGTGCGGGCAGTCGGGCGCACGAGGGGTGCTTCGTCTGGTGGTCCGCGGAGAGGACGGGACTGCCCCGCAGAGGGCTGGTGACGTGCGGTCGCATGCCCATGACGAAGGGAACACAGGAAAAGGGAGGAGCGAGTGATGGCTGACTGCCGTGCGCCGAGATGTCGTCTGATGGGACTGCCGCTTCTGCTGCTGTGCCTCCATGTCCTGTGCCTGGGGGACGGCGACATCCGGATCCGTCCGCTGGATGACGGGCAGGCTCTGGCCTGGAGCGCCGGCGTCGTCTCCGCGGACGACCCGGAGCGGCCCGGCAACGCCGTCGTCGCGCTCCCCGGCCCCTACGAGTCCATCCAGACACTGCCCGTCACGCCGCCGGAGACCGCGATGCGCGTCCTCGAGTGGCGGATGCGCCTGCCGGACAGCCACTGCTACATCTACGTCGACTGCCTCACCAGCCAGGGGCCGCGCAGCCTGCGCTACCTGCCCGGCGAGAGCCTGGGCGAGCTCGCCAACGGCGACCCCGTCATCGGGCTGGGGAGCCACATCGCGCCCCTGCGCTGGACCACCGTGCGCCGCAACCTCCTGGCCGACCTGCGGCTCGTCCACCCCGGCGAGACGCTGCTGGAGGTGCGCGCGCTCCGCATCCGCAGCGACGGCGGACTGCTGGACGGCATCCGCCTGCTCGCCTACCCCGACGCCGACCTCGACCTCATCCCCGACGCGCTGGAGACGGCCTGCGGCCTCGACCCCGACGACCCGTCCGACGCCGCCGGCGACCTCGACGGCGACGGGCTGCCGAACTGGCGCGAGGCCGTCCTCGGCACCGCGCCGGACCATCCCGACAGCGACGGGGATGGCCTCACGGATGGCGATGAGGTGCTGCTCCATCTGTCAGACCCGCACGCCGCCGACACGGACCAGGACGGAGTGCCCGACGGGAACGAGGTCGCCACCGGCATGAGCCCCATTATACCAGCCTCCTGGACAGAGGGGTATCCGCTGGAGTGCCGTCCGCTGGATGACGGGCAGGCCCTGGCCTGGAGCGACGGCGTCGTCTCCGTGGACGACCCGGAGCGGCCCGGCAACGCCGTCGTCGCGCTCCCCGGCCCCTACGAGTCCATCCAGACACTGCCCGTCACGCCGCCGGAGACCGCGATGCGCGTCCTCGAGTGGCGGATGCGCCTGCCGGACAGCCACTGCTACATCTACGTCGACTGCCTCACCAGCCAGGGGCCGCGCAGCCTGCGCTACCTGCCCGGCGAGAGCCTGGGCGAGCTCGCCAACGGCGACCCCGTCATCGGGCTGGGGAGCCACATCGCGCCCCTGCGCTGGACCACCGTGCGCCGCAACCTCCTGGCCGACCTGCGGCTCGTCCACCCCGGCGAGACGCTGCTGGAGGTGCGCGCGCTCCGCATCCGCAGCGACGGCGGACTGCTGGACGGCATCCGCCTGCTCGCCTACCCCGACGCCGACCTCGACCTCATCCCCGACGCGCTGGAGACGGCCTGCGGCCTCGACCCCGACGACCCGTCCGACGCCGCCGGCGACCTCGACGGCGACGGGCTGCCGAACTGGCGCGAGGCCATCCTCGGCACCGCGCCGGACTTTCCCGACAGCGACGGGGATCTTGTCCCCGACGGCGTGGAGACCGCCCGGGGGACTGACCCGCTGGATCCGGCTGACGGCGAGCCACCGTGGCCGGCCACCCTGCCGCCGGACGGAGCCGGGCTGGCACCTGGACTGCTGGCCAGGCACTTCATCGGCAACTTTCGCCGCCTGCCCGACTTCCGCCATCTGACGCACTACCGCGCCGATGCGGTGCCCATCCTGGACAGCCATGAGGCGACCGGCCCCCTTCTCTCCTCCGGGCGCTCGGCGCAGGTCGCCACGCTCCTCACCGGCTGGCTGGCCGTCCCGCAGACAGGCTGGTGCCGACTCCGCCTGATCTGCAACGACGGCGCACGGCTGACGCTGGATGGCGAGACCGTCCTTGACGCCGATGGCTATGTGGGGCATCTCGAGCCGCCGCGGGTCGCCGAAGGCGGAGTCCTGCTGTCCGCCGGCCTCCATGCCATTCGCCTGGAGCATTTCCAGACCTATGACCGCCATGCGCTGCGCCTGCTCTGGCGTCCGCCGGACGCCATGGCCTTCGCGCCCGTCCCCGCTGAGGCGCTGCTGCACGACGCCTCCCAGCTGCGGCAGGCCCTGGCCGGCTGCGACCTGGACGGGGATGGCCTGACCGACGCGCAGGAGCGCACCCTGGGCACCGACGCCGGCCTGACGGACTCCGACGGCGACGGTCTGACCGACGCGCAGGAGATGGCGCATGGCACCAGCCCGCTGCTCGCGGACACAGATGGGGATGGCGTCGGCGACGGCGAGGAGCTACTGCTGGCGCGCTCCAATCCGCTGCTGGCCGACTTCGGCGGCGGGACGGAGACCCTGGCCGTCATCCCCGGCGCGGCCCTTGTCCAGGTGTCCGGCGCCTGGCGGACCGCGGGCGACAGCCTGGTCTCAACGGGCCTCAACGGCGCGGTCAGGGCCGCATTCAGTCTGCCCGAGGCCGCCGTCTGCTCGTTCGAGGTCGCCGTGTCCCAGGACAATCCCATGCTGCCCGAAAGCGGCCTGACGCTGGAGGGGCGGACAGACGGCGTCCCCATAGGCGAGACCACCGCCCATTGCCATGGCCAGGACACGGTGACCGTGCGCCTCTATCCCCAGCGGCTGGCGGCCGGGGAGCATGCCCTTGGCCTCCAGTGGCGCAACATCATCGCCGGAAACAGGCTGCGCATCCTGAGCGTCCGCGTTCTCCGGCATTCCGCTCCCGCCTGGGCGGAGCGCCGGAAGGCCCTTGACGCCGTCCTGGGACCGCCTGCCCGTTCCGTGGCCGTCTCGCCGCATGGGCTTGAGGGCTCCTCCGCGTTTCCGGAACTGGTTGCCGTCCGGGGAGACCATGTGCCCGAGGAGACGCCGGAGCGGCTCCTTGACCAGGGGCGGCTGGTGTGCGAGGTCCACCGGAGTCCGGGCGACGGCTGGCATGCCCGTGTCCCCCTCTCCCCGGAGGGGGACACGTCCGTCCGCGTGCTGCTGCCCGAGGCGGGGGAGCAGTCTCTGACCCTGCGCTGGCAGCCTGTTGACCTGCTGGACTACCAGGGGCCCGAGGCAGTTCGGGTCGGCGACTCGCTGCTGCTGTCCGCCGGACGGCCCGGCCTCCCCGGCCAGGTGGTCATCCGCGCCGACGGGCGGACACTGGCCGAGCTGTCTCCGGGGCAGGCAGTCGCCTATGCCCTGGAACGGGCTGGCGTCCATCGGCTCTCTGCGACCCTGACTCCGCCGGAGGGGGAGACGCTTGCCGGCGAGGTGGAGGTGGAGGCCGTCTCGGCCGCCTTTGCCGGCAGTCCGGCCGCCATCCCCCATGTGGAGCGCCTCTGGCGCCATCCCGATCCGGCCTCCGACCGGCTGGCGCTCTCCTGCGATGGCCACCTGTCCCTGCTGGAGCTGGACCCGCCGGGCACGGCTCCCAGACGGCTGAGCCTGATGCTCAGGGAGCGGCGCGCGGCCGTGGCGCTGGCGAGGCTGGGGGAGGACGGCCCCATCGCGGCCTGCGCCACGGTGAGGCCCATGGAGCTCGCAGAGCCCGCCACGGAGGGATACCGCACCCTAGAGACCTATGAGGACGGCAGCCGGCTGGTCGAGGGCAGCATCGCGCTGGACACCGTCCCCGAGGATCTCGTGGTGCGCCTGGACATCCTCGCCGGAGGCGTCGTCTTCGAGGACGGCACCCTGACGGCCGAATTCACCGCCGCGGACTTCGCGCCGGACGGCACGCTGACGTTCCGCTTCCTTGTCGCCTCGGACAGCATCCCCGCCGCCTGCCACAGCCAGACGCTCCTGCAGGGCGGCGATGCGGTCAGGAGGGAATGACATGGACATGCGTCCCTGTCTTCTGTCCCTGCTGGCGGCGCCTCTGCTGGCCACTGCGGCCACTCGCCAGGCCGAGACGGTGGTGGGACTCCGCCCCGCCGACTGGGCGGAGCGCCACGCCGCGCTGCGCTCGCTGGACGCATCCCCCCTCCAGGCCGCCGACCAGGAGCTGCTGGCCTCCTTCCTTCGGCGTCCCGACCAGGCGGGCGTAGACCGGAGACGGCTGAACCAACTGAGGAACGATGCGGCCGCGCTCCTGCTGAGGCAGCCTGGCCGCGAGGTCCCGAACGCGCATCTGCTCCTGGAGACGCTGCGCACCCCAGGCCACGACCCCGTATGGCGCGACTACTGCGTTCAGTTCCTGGGCGCGCTGCTGCCGCGTCTGGAGGGATGGCATCGGGATGGGGTGATCGGGCGACTGCTGCTGCTGGCGGGCGGCGACCGCGATCCCATCGCCGCCACAGCGCTGGTGGCGCTGGCCAGACAGCCGCGTCTGCCCGCCGACGCGATGCGGCTGCTGCGCCAGCGGGCCCTCCACCTGGCAAACGGCGACTCCATTCCGCCGCCGCTGCGCGTCAGCGCCATGGCGGTGTGCGCCAGGCTGTCCCTGGATGGGGCGCTTCCCGCCGCGCGCCGCCTGCTGGACGACGAGCAGGCGCCCGTTCCCGTCAGACTGGCCGGCATCGGGCTGCTGGCGCAGCTGGGCCGCGCCGATGACCGCGCACGGCTGCGGCGTCTGGCCAGTCATCCTGACAGCCGTCTCCGCCTGGCGGCCCGGCGCTGGCTTCACCGGATGTCCGCGCCTCCCCGTCCGCCCGCGGACGCCCCCCCATGACGGGACCGCCGCAATCCTCCCTCTCACCATCGGGCATGTCCCCGCTCCCCCCAGCGCTTTCCGCTCCTCCTCCCCTCCTCCCCGCCTGGCCTGCCGCCCTGCGCCGCGCCTCCACGCCCCCACGTCCATCCCCCCCCGCAAAGGAGACTCCGCGATGACCCCCATGCCTCTCCCGCCCCCCCTCGTGCGCCTGCTCCTGGCCCTGCTGCTGTGCCTTCACCCGTCGCTCCGGGGGACGAACATCCCCGACCCGGGCGGCGCGGGCGAGGAGGACGGGTG
>CALZPA010000227.1 GCA_945827525.1 uncultured Lentisphaeria bacterium
TAAGTCGATTAAGTCGATTAAGTCGATTAAGTCGATTAAGTCGATTAAGTCGATTAAGTCGATTTTCGCCCGACGGCGGGGGCGCCGTCGGGACAGGCACCGCTGGTGCGGCGCACTTGAGTCGACGAGAGAAAGGAGATGTCAGGGGAGGGTGCGGAGGAGGGTGGTGTTGAGGAGGATGCTGAGGAGAAGCAGGAGGAAGGCGGCGAGGACGAAGGGCTGGAAGCACTCGGTGGAGCTGACGTAGGAGGTGTCCTTGAGTTCGGAGCGTTCCATGGCGTCGATGTCGCGGTAGATGTCGAGGAGTTCGTCGGCGGAGTCGGCGACGGTGTAGGAGCCGCCGGTCTTGTTGGCGAGGGTGGGGAGGTCGTTCTGGGGGAGGTGCCGGGCCTCTCCGATGGCGATGACATGGACTTTGACCTTGGCCTCCTGGGCGTGGGCGATGACGGAGGAGACGTCACGGCCGTAGTTGTTTTCGCCGTCGGTGAGGAGGATGAGGACTTTGGAGGCGATTTTGTAGGAGGATGCGAAGGCGTCGGCCTGCTTGAGTCTGGCGATGGCGAGTGCGAGTGCGTCACCGATGGCGGTCTGGGTGTTTTCGCCGAGTTCGAGGTAGTTTTCGAGGGCACGTCGTGCGTGGTTGGGGCCGTAGATGTCGGCGAAGGCGCGGTAGATGCTGGGTTTGCTGGTGGCGATGAGGCAGGCGTTGAGGTCGAGTCCGTCTCGGTTGGCCTTGCGGACGGCGTTGAGGTTGTCGGGGTCGACGAGGACGATGGCGTTGAGGGCGTCGGTGAGCGCGTCGTGGCTGAGGGTGAGCGGGCAGTCGGTCTGTGCGGTCTTGGCGAAGGAGACGAGTCCGACGAGGTCGCCGTCGCGTCCCTTGAGCTGTTTGTTGTCTCCGAAGACGAAGAGTGAGAAGATGCGTTTGACGGCTTCAAGGCGTGTGGTTCTGGCGTTGGCGAAGTCCATGGGCTGACACATGGAGGCGGAGCGGTCGAGGACCATCTCGATGGCGATGCCCTCGGAGGCGGAGTCGCTGCGGGTGGTGGTTAGGAGGTGCTGTGGTCTGGCGATGGCGACGACGAGTGCGGCGAACGCGAGGTCGGCGAGGAGCATGGGTAGTCCGCGGAGTCGGACGCGCCAGGAGGGCCTGGCGGCGCGGAGTGCGTCGAGGCTGGAGGCGGCGATGGCGGCGGGGCGTGGGCGGCGGCGCCAGTGGACGAGCCGGATGAGGATGGGGATGGCGAGTGCCAGAAGGCACCAGGGTGACTGGAAGGTAAACACGGGGCTGGCGTGAGGGGTGAGGTGTGAAGGAGGAGGAAGGATGGAGGCTGTCGAGAGCGTTTGGCGGTTTGTGGTTTGCGGCTTGCGGTGGGCGGTCGGAAGAATCAGTGGCGGGAAGAGTCAGTGGTTGGTGGCTTGCGTTGGGCGGTCGGAAGAGTCAGCGGCGGGAAGAGTCAGCGGCGGGAAGAGTCAGTGGTGGGAAGAGTCAGTGGTTGGCGGCTTGCGGTGGGCGGTCGGAAGAATCAGTGGCTTGCGGTGGGCGGTCGGAAGAATCAGTGGTTTGCGGCTTGCGGTGGGCGGTCGGAAGAGTCAAGAGTCGGAGTGCAGGAGGCCATAGGCAGGGGTGGCAGAAAACTTTGGCCGTAGGGGAGAGTCATTCATTCTGGCTGTTGTTTGGCAGGGAGCTCTTATGTTGGAGAGCGGAAATCCTGTCAGGCTGTGAGTTAGCGGTCGGCGCCGCCGCCGCCGAAGCTGCCTCCGCCATAGTCGCCGCCGCTGTCGCTGCCGGAGGAGCTGCTCCAGGTGTCGTCGTGTGGGGAGAAGCCGCGGCGGGTGTGCCTGGACGAGGAGGAGCCGAGGAGTTTGAAGAAGCGGTCGAGGATGAAGAGGATGATAAAGAAGCCGGCGATGAGGAGGAGGGAGAGGCCCTCGCCGATGTTGTTGGCTTCTGTCTGCTCGGGTGGTGGTGGGAGTTGGGCGTAGTTCTGGTCGAAGTCCTGTCCGAGGGACTGGTTGTATTCGGCGGCGATTTGGGCGGCGAGATAGGCGTAGGCTTCGGCGAGTCCGGCGGAGGTGTCGGCGGGGGAGGGGTTGTCGGCGGCGAAGGGTGGGAGTGCGATTTCGTCGAGGATGCGTCCGCACTTGGCGTCGTTGAGGCGGCCTTCGAGTCCCTTGCCGACCTCGATGCGGATTTTGCCGGGTTGCTGGGCACGGAGTCGGTCGGCTATGGCGAGGAGGAGGCAGCCGTTGTCCTTGTCGCGCTTGCCGATGCCCCAGGAGGAGGCGAGGTTGAAGGCGAAGTCCTTGATGGGGACGTCGCCTCGGGTGGGGACGGTGACGAGGACGAGTTCGGCGGAGGTGAGCTGTTCGAGGAGTCGTCCGTGCTGTTCGACGAAGGCGCGATCGGCGGGGGTGAGGAGTTGTCCCCAGTCGAGGACGAAGCGTCGGTGAGCTGGTTTGGGCGGGATGTCGCCGTGGTAGGGTGCGGGGACGCCTGGGTCTGGGATGGAGGCGTGGCGTCGTGGGGTGGGTGGCTGTGGGGCATCGCTGGCGGGAGTCTGGGGCTGCTGGTTGGGCAGTGCGTTGGCGACGGCGGTGGCGAGGAGGCGTTTTTCCTGGGGGGAGGGGGTGTCTGTCGGTTGTGAGGCGAGTGCGTCGGCGAGTTGGTGGTAGAGGTCGCAGAAGGCGTCGAGCTGGGTGGTGCGGTTGGCGTCTTTGGTGTCATGGAGGGTTTTGGCGATGCGGGCGCGTGCGGCGTCGAGGGGGAGGAGGGTCTGGATGTGGGAGCCGGCGGCGAAGGCGACGGCTGGGGGGATGTCAGCGTTGTTTGGCTTGGGGAGGAGGACGAGGAGAAGGGCGTCGCGGGTGCCGTGGTGGGCGGTCTCCTTTCGGGTGATGATGGCGAGGAGGGCCTGGGCGAGGTCGTCGGGGGTCTTCTGCGGATTGCGGAAGGCGGTGACGAAATGGAAGCGGAGCTGGTGTTGGCGGAGGAGGTTGACGGCGCGTTTGCGGAGGGGGGCGAGATGTGCGTCGGTGAGCTGTTTGGCGTGGTCGTCGATGATGATCTTGGTGAGGCTGGGGGTGGCTGTCTGCTCGCCGTTCGGCTGCTGGGCGTGGCAGAGGAGGAGTGGTGCGACGCAGGCGAGGAGGAGGGGCAGCAGTCGGGCGATGAGGTGTGGTGGGCGGCAGGTGGTCATGGCGCCGGGTCTCCGTGTCGGGCGGGCGATGGGGTGTGGTGGGCGGCAGGGAAGGGGGGGAAGGAGCAGCGGAGGTGGAAGTTCCAGAAGCTCCCCCCCGCTTCGTGGGGGGAGGATTGGGGGGGAGTGGCGAGGTAAGTATGTCAGGGAGAGGGGTAGAGAGGTCGGGTGATGTCAGCGGTCGGCGCCGCCGCCGCCGAAGTCGCCGCCGCCGCTGCCGGAGTCGTCGCTGCCGGAGTCGTCGCTGGAGGAGCTGCTCCAGCCGTCGTCGTCGGCGGTGTGGGTGCCTCGGGAGGTGTGTTTGGAGGAGCCGAGGAGTTTGAAGCGGTCGAGGATGAAGAGGATGGCGAAGAAGCCGACGACGATGAGGAGTCCGAGACCGTCGCCGAGGTCGGTGGCCTCGATAGTCTCGGGTGGAGGTGGGAGCTGAGCGTAGTTCTGGTCGAAGTCCTGTCCGAGGGACTGGTTGTATTCGGCGGCGATTTGGGCGGCGAGATAGGCGTAGGCTTCGGCGAGTCCGGCGGAGGTGTCGGCGGGGGAGGGGTTGTCGGCGGCGAAGGGTGGGAGTGCGATTTCGTCGAGGATGCGTCCGCACTTGGCGTCGTTGAGGCGGCCTTCGAGTCCCTTGCCGACCTCGATGCGGATTTTGCCGGGTTGCTGGGCACGGAGTCGGTCGGCTATGGCGAGGAGGAGGCAGCCGTTGTCCTTGTCGCGCTTGCCGATGCCCCAGGAGGAGGCGAGGTTGAAGGCGAAGTCCTTGATGGGGACGTCGCCTCGGGTGGGGACGGTGACGAGGACGAGTTCGGCGGAGGTGAGCTGTTCGAGGAGTCGTCCGTGCTGTTCGACGAAGGCGCGATCGGCGGGGGTGAGGAGTTGTCCCCAGTCGAGGACGAAGCGTCGGTGAGCTGGTTTGGGCGGGATGTCGCCGTGGTAGGGTGCGGGGACGCCTGGGTCTGGGATGGAGGCGTGGCGTCGTGGGGTGGGTGGCTGTGGGGCATCGCTGGCGGGAGTCTGGGGCTGCTGGTTGGGCAGTGCGTTGGCGACGGCGGTGGCGAGGAGGCGTTTTTCCTGGGGGGAGGGGGTGTCTGTCGGTTGTGAGGCGAGTGCGTCGGCGAGTTGGTGGTAGAGGTCGCAGAAGGCGTCGAGCTGGGTGGTGCGGTTGGCGTCTTTGGTGTCATGGAGGGTTTTGGCGATGCGGGCGCGTGCGGCGTCGAGGGGGAGGAGGGTCTGGATGTGGGAGCCGGCGGCGAAGGCGACGGCTGGGGGGATGTCAGCGTTGTTTGGCTTGGGGAGGAGGACGAGGAGAAGGGCGTCGCGGGTGCCGTGGTGGGCGGTCTCCTTTCGGGTGATGATGGCGAGGAGGGCCTGGGCGAGGTCGTCGGGGGTCTTCTGCGGATTGCGGAAGGCGGTGACGAAATGGAAGCGGAGCTGGTGTTGGCGGAGGAGGTTGACGGCGCGTTTGCGGAGGGGGGCGAGATGTGCGTCGGTGAGCTGTTTGGCGTGGTCGTCGATGATGATCTTGGTGAGGCTGGGGGTGGCTGTCTGCTCGCCGTTCGGCTGCTGGGCGTGGCAGAGGAGGAGTGGTGCGACGCAGGCGAGGAGGAGGGGCAGCAGTCGGGCGATGAGGTGTGGTGGGCGGCAGGTGGTCATGGCGCCGGGTCTCCGTGTCGGGCGGGCGATGGGGTGTGGTGGGCGGCAGGTGGTCATGGCGCTGGGTCTCCGTGTCGGGCGGGCGAAGGGGTGTGGTGGGCGGCAGGTGGTCATGGCGCCGGGTCTCCGTGTCGGGCGGGCGAGGAGGTGGTCGCTATGGCTGGTGTGGAGGCTGAGATGGTGTCGGAGGCGGAGTCGTCGTCGAGGAGGAGGGTATGGGGTCTTCGATGGTTTCGGTGATGAAGGCTCTGGTGTCGGCGATGGTCTGGCTGATTTCCTGTGGGGAGGGGGTGGCGCGGGCGTATTTGACGAGGTCGGTGTGGGCGAGGAACTGCTGGAGGAGCCGATGGTGTTCGGGGGCGAGCCGTTCGGGTTCGCGCTGGAGGACGGCGAGGAATTCCTCGGTGGTCTGTTCGGGGGCTCGGATGGCGAAGCGCTGTTCGATGTAGTCGCGGAGGATGGAGGAGATGGCGTTGTAGAATTCGCGGAACTGTCCGTTCTGGACGAGGTGCTGGGCGAGGAGGTCGTCGAGTCTGCGGAAGGCGACGGTGTGTGGCGGGGGAGGTGGTGGGAGGAGGCGCTGGCGGTGCTGGAGCCAGCGTTTCAGGAGCCAGCGGGCGAGTGCGGCGAGGATGGCGAGGGCGATGAGGGCGGCGAGGGCGATGAGAGCCTGGCGGAGGAAGCGTCGGGTCGGTGTGGCGGGCGGTTCGATGGGGGTGGTGGCCTCGGCGGTGGAGACGGTGCGCTGCCGGTCCTCGGCGGAGGGTTCGGGGACGTTGATGGAGGCGCTGGGGAGGGCGATGACGACGGGCGGATGGCCGTTGAAGGAGAAGGAGACGAGGATTTCGGGGATGTCGAGCTGTCCGTGCCAGAGGGGTTCGAGGGTGAGTTCGAGGTGCTGGGAGAAGGGCTGAGAGGGTTTGGCGGGAACAGGCGGGTCGCGTCGGATGGAGACGGTGAAGCGTTCCTCGAGGTCGGCGGTGTCGAGGTCGAGGGTGGCCTGGAGTTCGGCGGTGGCGTCGATGGCGATGACGAAGGGTTCGTTGAGGGGTGAGGAGGCGGGGGGCGGGGTGAAGCGGACGGAGCAGGAGCCGGAGGTGAGGGTCTGTGGCTGGGCGGGTTCGGCGGCGGCCACGAGGAGGGTGGCCAGGGCGCAGGCGGCGCAGAGGGCGAGGCGCCGCAGCGTGGTGGCGAGGTGGATGAAGGTGTGGAGGCGGTTGGCGGCGGTGGTCATGAGCGTCGGTGGTGGGCGCGGGTCTTGAAGAAGGCGATGAGGGTTTTGGTGATGT
>CALZPA010000228.1 GCA_945827525.1 uncultured Lentisphaeria bacterium
GCATTCCGGAGGTTCGCGCCGCTGTCGCGTCGCTTCACCCCCGGCTAATCAGGGGGTCGCGCCGCTGTCGCGTCGCTTCACCCCCGGCTAATCAAGGGTCGCCGCTTCGCGGCTATTTGGCCGCCTCGCTTCGCTCGGCGGAATTCGGTCGCGCCGCTGACGCGGCGCTGGCGCGGGCTTCGCCCGCTTCCCTAACCGACGGCGAGGACGCCGTCGGTACATCCCGCGCTTCCGCGCGGAGAACTTCCAGCCCAGTGGTGGGCGTTTTCGCCCGACGGCGAGGACGCCGTCGGTACATCCCGCGCTTCCGCGCGGAGAACTTCCAACCCAGTGGTGGGCGTTTTCGCCCGACGGCGAGGACGCCGTCGGGACAGGCGCCGCTGGCGCGGCGCGTTTTTTTCGATTGAGTCGATTTTCGCCCGACGGCGGTGCTTCAGCTGAGGTTGAGGAGCATCTGGTTTTCGTTTTCGGCTGCGCGTTTGGCGCGTCGTTTTTTGGGGGGCAAGAGCTGAGGGAGTCCGGCTTTGGCGTCGTCGTTCTCGAGATTGTCGAGGACTTCGGCGGCTCGTGTGATGATGGAGCGTGGCATGCCGGCGAGTCGTGCGACATGGAGTCCGTAGGACTTGTCGGCGCAGCCGGGGACGATTTTGCGCAGGAAGGTGATTTTCTCGCCCTGTTCGGAGACGAGGACGTTGAAGTTGCGGACGCCGGGCTTGGTGTTGGCGAGGTCGGTGAGTTCGTGGTAGTGGGTGGCGAAGAGGGTTCGTGCCTTGGCGGAGGGTGTGTCGTGGAGGTGTTCGGCGATGGCCCAGGCGAGTGAGAGTCCGTCGTAGGTGGAGGTGCCGCGTCCGATTTCGTCGAGGATGATGAGGCTGCGTGGGGTGGCGTTGTTGAGGATGTTGGCGGTCTCGACCATTTCGACCATGAAGGTGGACTGTCCGCGCGAGATGTCGTCGGCGGCGCCGACGCGGGTGAAGACGCGGTCGACGAGTCCGACGGTGGCGGAGGAGGCGGGGATGAAGGAGCCCATCTGTGCCATGATGGCGAGGAGGGCGACCTGTCGGATGTAGGTGGACTTGCCGGCCATGTTGGGGCCGGTGATGAGTGCGAGCTGGGCGGAGCGGGTGTCGAGGTCGACGTCATTGGGGACGAAGGGTTCGCCGGTGAGTCGTGCGTCGAGGACGGGATGTCGTCCGTCGCGGATGGTGAGGATGGGTTCGTCGGAGATGGCGGGTCGGACGTACTGGTGTTCGGCGGCGACGGTGGTGAGGGAGGCGATGCAGTCGAGGGCGGCGATGGCCTTGGCGGTGGTCTGGATGTCGGCGGTGTGGGCGCAGATGGTTTCGCGGAGTTGCTGGAAGAGCTCGTATTCGAGGGCTCGTGACTTTTCCTCGGCGCCGAGGACCTTATCCTCGATTTCCTTGAGCTGTGGGGTGATGAAGCGTTCGCCGTTGGCGACGGTCTGCTTGCGGAGGTAGTCGTCGGGGACGAGGTCGAGATTGGACTTCGAGACTTCGATGAAGTAGCCGAAGACCTTGTTGTAGCGGACTTTGAGGTTTTTGATGCCGGTCCGTTCACATTCCTGTGCCTGGTATCCGGCGATCCAGTCCTTTCCTTCGGTGGAGGCGCTGCGGAGGGTGTCGAGCTGTTCGTTGTAGCCGTTTCGGAACATGCCGCCGTCCTTGATGGCGACGGGGGGCTCGTCGACGATGGCGCGTTCGATGAGGTCGGTGAGGGTGGGCTGTTCGGTCATGGCGGCACGGCAGTCGTTGAGGAGCGTGTCGCTGGTGGTGGCGAGGATGGTACGGAGGTCAGGGATGACGGCGAGTGCGCTTTTGAGGACGAGGAGGTCACGGGCGTTGGCGTTGCCGACGTTGAGTCGTGCGATGACGCGTTCGATGTCCCGGACGGCCTTGAGGGCGTCGTGGATTTCGGTGTGGGTGAGCGGCTGTTCGAGGAGGCACTGGATGGCGTCGAGGCGTCGGTTGATGGCGTTTTTGTCGAGGAGAGGTCGGAGGAGCCATTCGCGGAGGAGTCTTGAGCCCATGGGTGTGATGGTCTCGTCGAGGACGGAGAGGAGGGTATTGGCCTTGGCGTCGGCGAAGATGGGTTCGACGAGTTCGAGGTTACGCTGTGAGATGCGGTCGAGGACCATGCAGTCGTCGGAGGAGTAGCAGGCGAGGGTGGTGACCTGTGAGGCGTCTCGTCGGAGGCTGTTCTGGGCGTAGGCGAGGACGGCGCCGGCGGCGCAGACGGCGGCGTCCATGCCTCGGCAGCCGAAGCCGTCGAGGGAGGCGACCTGGAAGTGTCGGCAGAGGTTTTCGCGAGCGAGTGGGAGGTCGAAGAGCCAGTCGTCGACGGTTGTCCAGGCGATGTGTGTGGGGAAGTCGGGCTGTTTCTCGGCGTTTTTCCAGTCGTCGAGGACGGCGGCGGTGGTGATGCACTCGGCGGGTTTGAGTCGGTTGAGTTCGGTTTCGAGTGCCTGGAGGCTGGCGGTTTCGGTGATGCGGAAGTCGCCGGTGGAGAGGTCGAGGAGGGCGAGTCCGGTGCGGTCCTTGACGGGTCGGACGGCGACGAGGTAGTTTGGCTGGACGGCATGGAGGAGGTCGTCCTCGACGACGGTTCCTGGGGTGATGACCTGGATGACGTCGCGCTTGACGAGTCCCTTGGCGGTCTTGGGGTCTTCCATCTGCTCGGCGATGGCGACCTTGAAGCCGCCGTCGAGGAGTCGTGCGACGTAGGTCTGGACGGCGTGGTAGGGGACGCCGCACATGGGGACGCCGGCGCGTGCGGTGAGGACGACATCCATGACGGGGGCGGCGGTCTTGGCGTCGTCGAAGAAGAGTTCGTAGAAGTCGCCCATGCGGAAGAGGAGGATGGTGTCCGGCGGCAGTTCCTGCTTGGACTGCATATACTGTCGCATGGCGGGGGTGAGCTGTTCGGTGATGGGGGCGGGCATATGGGGCGTGGGTGTGTTTTGGGGGGAGGGTCAGGCCAGGGAGGCGGTCATGGCCCTGAATTCGGGGAGTGAGTTTCGGAGGTTGTCGAAGGAGTCGCAGGCGACGATGGTGCCGTCCTTGAGGAAGGCGATGCGGTCGCAGTGTCGGATGGTGGTGAGTCGGTGTGCGATGATGACGATGGTGTGGTGTCCTCGGAGGTGTTCGATGGCGCTGGAGACATCGGCTTCGGTGGTGACGTCGAGTGCGGAGGTGGCCTCGTCGAGGAGGAGGCAGGCGGGGTTGCGGTAGAGAGCCCGTGCGATGGCGATGCGCTGTCGCTGGCCGCCGGAGAGTCGGACTCCGCGTTCGCCGACGAGTGTGTCGAGTCCGTGTGGGAGTGTATGGATGAAGTCGGTGAGCTGAGCGGCGTGGACGGCGTTGTGGAGGGCGTGTTCGTCGATGTGTTCTGGTGGGATGCCGAAGGCGATGTTTGCCTTGAGTGAGTCGTCGAGGAGGAAGGTGTCCTGGGCGACGTAGCCGATATGGTCTTGCCAGTCGCGAATGTCGCGTGGGGAGCGGATGGTTCTGCCGTTGACGGCGAGTGTGCCGTGTTGTGGTGGGAGGAGTGCGGCGATGACGGCGGCGAGGGTTGACTTTCCTGAGCCGGTGGGGCCGACGATGCCGAGGGAGGAGCCGGCTGGGATGTCGAGGGAGGCGTGTGAGAGTGCGGGCTTGTGTTGGTCGGGGTAGGCGAAGGTGATGTCGTGGAGGCGGATGTCGCAGGGTGCGTCGGGGATTGGGTTGGGGTGGAGGTCGTGGTGGAGGTCGTGGTCGTGGTGTTGCCGGAGTTGTGCGAGGTCGTCGGCGATGCGTTTGGCGATGGGGAGGTATGACTGTCTCCAGGCGTAGAAGACCATGCTTTCGGTGATGTTGCCCTTGAGTCTGGCGAGGCAGGCGGCGACGAGTGCGATGGTGGGTGCGATGTTGCTGGGGGAGTGCTGGGTGAGGAGCATCGCGGCCATGGTGCCGATGATGACGGTGCAGGTGATGAGCTCCATGAAGGGCCAGGTGCTTCTGGAGAGGAGGTTGTACCGGGCGGTGTGGGAGGCGAGGTCGTGGATGGTCTGGTGGAGTCGTGCGGCGAAGAATTGCTGGCAGTCGAGGAGCTGTGCGTCGCGGATGGCGCCGAGTCCTTCGAGGGCGTTCTGGGTGGTGCGTGCGCGCTGTCGTTCCATCTGGTCGCTGAGGGTGGCGAGATGGCGTTTGGTGAGGAGGAGGAAGGAGCCGGCGGCGAGTCCGAGGATGGCGAAGGAGCCGATGGAGACGAGCGGGCTGTGCCAGAGGAGGAGGGCGAGGATGGCGACGAGGGTCAGGAGGTTGCGGATGAGGTTGAGGGTGGTGTCGAGGACGTAGTGGACGATGCGCTCGGTCTCGATGTGGACGTTGTTGACGAGGGTGGCGGAGTTGTGCTGGAGGTGGTAGGTGAGCGGTGCGTCCAGGTAGGCGCGGAACAGTCGCGAGGCGAGTTCGATGTAGCGGTTCCGGAGGAGGCGCTCCTGGAGGGCGTAGCTGCCGATCAGGTAGACGGTGCGGATGAGGAAGAGCAGGAGGAGCAGGACGCCTCCCCAGAGGACGGTCTGTTCGGGAAGCGGCAGGCCGAGTGCGTTGACGGCGTGTCGCAGGGCTTTGACGGCGCGCGCGGACTCGCCGCCGAGGTCGGCGGAGGCGACCAGGGCGACGAAGAGGGGCACGGCGGCCAGGCTGATCAGTTCGAGCAGGGAGCCGCCGAGCATGACGGCGACGAGCAGGGCGAAGCGCAGCCAGTCTCGGCGGTCGAAGAGGGTCCACATGGGGAGACGGCGGGGGGAGCGTCAGATGAGCTGAGGCTCGATGAAGGCCTCGATGTCGTCGACGGTCTTGATGTCGGGGAGTCCGGCGATGCCCTGCCAGAATTCGACGTGTTCGCATTCCTCCTCGGGGTCGAGTTCGAAGAGTGGGGCGAGGGTTTCGATTTCGCAGAAGCGGTCGCAGGAGTAGGTTTCGACGGAGCAGCCGCCGTCGGGGTATTCGGCGTCGTCGATGGGTTCGAAGTACTTGATGAGTGCGGTTCCGTGGTTGACGTATCCGATCCAGCCTTCGTCGGCGTTGAAGCCGAGCTTGCAGGGGGAGGTGGCGGAGGGGTCTTGTCGGAGGCAGATGTACTTGTCGCCGTAGACGATGCGTGGGTCGGCGGGTGAGGAGTAGGGCCAGTAGACGATCTGTCGGTCGGCGGCGTAGGGGTTGGCGCTGAGGTCACGGAGCTGCGGGATGATGGCCATGCCTCCGGGGGCCATGACGGAGAGTGCCCAGGGTGCGAGGGTGACGGTCCAGGGGCCGGTGTTGGAGAGTCGGTGTGTGAGGCGGAAGCCGTTGTCGATGGCCTCGATGGCGATGGACTTCTGGATGCCGGTGGAGGGTTCGGGCTCGTTGGCGAATTCGTAGCCGTTCTCGACTTCGGTGACGATGACGGGGGCGTTGTCGGGCGCGTAGGAGCGCGGTGCGGCCTCGGGTGCGTGCCAGAGGCGGTGTCCGCCATAGAGCTTGAAGCCGTTGCCGATGTGGGTCAGGGGCTCGTCGGGGAGGACTTTGAAGATGTTGTCGGAGTCGCCGATCCAGCCGCCGATGATGCGTGGGCCGACGGCGGTGGTGACGGCGATGCGGAAGTCGCCGGAGGTCATGACGAGGCAGTTGTGGTGGTAGTCGACGCTGCAGGTTTCCATGGTGTCTCCTGTATGTGAGGGGATGTGGGATGTTGTCGTGGCCGGAGTCGGGCGACAGCATCATCGTGATAATATAATGGCGAACGTTCGAAAAGGTCGGTGGGACAGCGGTTTTCCGCCCGACGGCGGGGATGCCGCGTCGGGTCAGGCACCGCTTTTTGCCCGCCTCGCTTCGCTCGGCGGAAGTGGTCGCGCCGCTGACGCGGCGCTAGCGCGGGCTTCGCCCGCTTCCATAACCGACGGCGAGGACGCCGTCGGTACATCCCGCGCTTCCGCGCGGAGAACTTCCAGCCCAGTGGCTTCCGCGCGGGGAACTTCCGGCCCGGTGGCTTCCGCGCGGAGAACTTCCGGCCCAGTGGCTTCCGCGCGGGGAGCTTCCGGCCCAGTGGCTTCCGCGCGGGGAGCTTCCGGCCCAGTGGCTTCCGCGCG
>CALZPA010000229.1 GCA_945827525.1 uncultured Lentisphaeria bacterium
GATGATGGCGATGACGACGAGGAGCTCGATGAGAGTGAAACGAACGCTGGTTGCCTTTCATGGTGTGTCCTGGCTCTTTTTTTGGGGGGTGATGGCTTTGGAGGGATGTGTCCGTTGGCTAGATGCGGGAAAGGGTGTGGGTATGGGGGACGCCGCCGAGATGCTCTCGGACGATGATGCTGTAGTAGGGGGCCTCCACCTGCCGGAGGTAGTGCTCCCGCAGTTGCTCGGGGGACATGATGTCGATGGGGAGGGGAATGTGCCGGATGGTGGACTGGGGCTGCTCGACCAGCTCGACGAGGCAGTCCATGGCGGTGGTGACGGACGAGGAGACGAAGCGGCTCATCGCGGAGTAGCGGCGCAACCCGACGGCGGCGAACCGCGCCGCGCTGCGCAGGCAGGTGGAGAAGCGCTATGACGCGGTGGTCGCGCGGAAGAGGGCGAAGCAGAAGGAGCTGCGGCGGACGGCGCGGGACAAGTCCAAGGTGGACGGGATGAAGGTGATTGTGGAGGAGATGCTGCGCGACCGTGAGCACCGCATCGAGCAGAGCATGGCGCGCTTCTCGGACCCGCATCTGCGTCCGGACGCCCGCAGCGCGAAAGATGGCTTCCTGCCGGTCATCGGCGGCCCGAAGAACCTGTCCATCGCCTACACACCGGTGACGAACAGCGAGTATGGGGCGTTCGTCAAGGCGACAGGGCGCAAGGCGCCGAAGGGTTGGAAGGACGGCGGCTGTCCGTCGGGCAAAGGGCAGCCATCCGGTCGTGAACGTCTCGTATGGGAATGCCGTCGCCTACTGCAAGTGGCTGACCGGGAAGGACGGCAGACGGGCGACGTATCGGCTGCCGACGGCCGAGGAGTGGGAGATTGCAGTCGGCCACATGCCCAAGGATGCCGACTTCAACTGCGGCGAGAACAGCGGGACGACGCCCGTCACGCAGTACGCGAGGACGCTGGCCGCCTGCGGCGCCGTGGACATGTGGGACAATGTCTGGGAATGGACGAGCACCGCGATGACGGCGCAGACGGGCGCGGAGAAGGGAAAGAGGGTTCAGGCCGTGAAGGGCGGCTCCTGGAACTCGAAGCGCACCAGCTGCCGCACGGAGGCGCGTGACGAGGGGCGCGTCGCCTCGCGGGGCCACGACACGGTCGGCTTCCGGGTCGTGCGCGAAAAGTAGCGACAGGCAGCAAGACGGAGAGGAGGCTACGGCAGCTTGGTTTTGCCGTAGCCTCCTCCTTTTTCGTCCGAGGGATGCGTCTCAGGCGGGACGGGATGTCTCACGCCGGGGCGCGGGTGTTGTTTGTCAGGGAAGCAGGATGAATTCGACGTCGTCGAGGAAGGCGACGTGGGCTTCAGGCGTTTTGGGGATGCCGAAGCGGAGATTGCAGGTGCCGGCCTTGAGGGCGGTGTAGGCCTCGGTGTCGGCGGGGATGTCGTAGTCGAAGGTGTATTCGGCCCACTCCTGCGAGACCTTGAAGAGATAGGTCTTGTAGAGGTGCCGGTTCTGCTTGGACTGGAAGAAGTCGATGATGACGTGGGCCGTCAGGTTGTCCTGGTCGGCCTTCATCCAGAAGGTGACGCGGACCGTCTTGCCGGGGATGATGGGGAGCGGCTTTGCGGTGCGGATGGAGAGGCCGGTGTTGGCCGGCTGGTCGAGGCGGAGGCTGGTGGCGCCGCAGAGGAAGGCCGGCGCGGGGACGGTGGAGAGTCGTGGCGTGTCTGCGGCGGAGTAGCCGTTGAAGGGGTTGCCGTGCTCGAAGTCGCCGTTGGGGAGCAGGTTGACGCCGGTCTCAACGGCGGCGGCGGTGAGCGTGAGGACAGCCAGCAGGAGGGTTGCGAGTCGTTTCATGGTGTGTGCGCGCGTCTGATGGGAGGGGGGAGGTCAGCGGACAACGGAGAAGGAGCAGCGGTTCTTGAAGAGCTCGGTGCCGGTGCCGAGGGTGGTCTCGCGGATGGCGGCGCCGTCCGCGTCGTCGAGCTTGAGGTCGAAGCCGAGGAGGTCGCCGGCCCTGGCGGGGACGGTGAGGGTGAGGGTGTAGCCGTCGGCGGTGGTGGAGACGTCGAGCCTGCAGTCTTCGGGCTTGACGGGGCCGATGGCGTGGAGTCGGGCCTTGGGGTCTCTGGGGGTCACGAGGAGACGGAAGGTCTGCGGGGTGTAGGCCTGGGCGTGGAGCTGGGGGATGAGGCTGGGGTTGAGGTCGAAGAAGAACTCGGCGCAGTCGGTCTCCCAGGGGTTGCGCGTGCCGTTGGGGCCGGCGTCGGAGGCGTCGCGGACGTTCAGGGTGACGGTGATGGAGCCGTCGCCGATGTCGATGGTTCCGGTGGCGTTGTCCATGGTGAAGGAGCGTCCGAGGAGGCGGTTGCGGACGAGCTTGACGGGAGTGCGGAAGAGGGCGCGGGTGCGGGTGAGGTGGAGGAAGAGCTCGAGGGGGCGTCCGTCGTCAGGGATGTCCATGACGGGGATTTCGAGGTTGAGGGAGGATTTTGGGGGGATGGAGAAGGGGAGTTTGCGGCGGGCGGCGAGTCCGGCTCCGGAGGCGCCGACGTTGCCCTGCTGGGGCTGGTCGGACTCGTTGTGCAGGGTGACGAGGAGGGAGTCGCCGACGAGCCGTGCGAGTTCGCCGAGGAAGATGGGCTGGTCGAGGCGGAGGGGGAGGCGTTCGAGCCGTGCGAGGAAGTCGTCATCGGAGAGGGCGCCGGGCAGGAGGAAGAAGGGCGCCTCGGTGAGGGGCTTCTCGTCGGCGGCTTCGGGATTGCCGAAGAGGTCGAGGACCTGGAGTCCGGCGAGGTTGGCGTAGACGCCCTTCTTTTTCTGGTACTGCCAGATGGCGGCGATGAGCTTGCCGTCCTTGCGGAAGGCGTAGCAGATGACGCCGTTGCCGAGGCGGATCTTGCGGACGGGCTTGGCGCCCTCAAAGAGGCGCGCCAGGGTGTTGAGGGCGACGGCGTTCTCGGAGGGGATGAGCTCGTGGTAGTTGCCGCCGCCGGAGAGGAAGTTGGGGGTGAGCACTCGCTTCCAGATCTGGTTCTCGTGGATGGAGATGGACTGTCCGATGCCCTCGCCGAGGTCGATGAGGAAGCGGCAGATGATGTGGTGCGGGTAGACGACGCTCTCGATGTAGGAGTCGTGTGCGACCTGGCGTTCGACGAGGTAGTAGAGTTCGGTGTTCCAGAGCGGGAGGTTGGGGCGTCCGTAGCCCTTGAGCTCCTCGCGGAGATCCTTGATGTAGGAGTCGGCGGCCCTGATGGAGCCGAGCTCGCGTCCGCCATAGGGGTGGAAGCCGATGAGGTCGACGTAGTTGAGACCGCCGAGGCGGACGCATTCCTGCATCCAGGGGGTTGCGGCGGCGCCGAAGTCGCTGGTGAGGCAGAAGCCGGAGATCTTGGCCTTGGGGTCGGCCTCGCGGATGGCGTCATGTGCCTCCTTGAGGTAGGTGACGTAGGCCTCGGGGGCGAGGTAGAGGTTGGGCTCGTTGGCTATCTCGTAGGCGGGGACGCGTCCGGCGATGTGCCTGACGGTTTCCCGGATGTAGTTGCGGAACAGGTCCTTGGGGGGGAGGAGGATTTTGTCGCGGACGCTGGTCATGCAGTTGGGTGGCGGGTTCTTGACGCGTTCGGCGAGGGGGATGCTCCAGATGGGCCAGCACTGGTTCTGCCAGCTTTGGGTGTTCTCGATGAAGCCGCTGCCCATGACGGGGAAGAGGGTGATGTGGTTCTTGGCGTAGAGGTCGAGCTGGCGGTCCAGGTGGGTGAAGTCGAATTGGCCGCGTTCCCACTCGACGGCGGGCCAGTCGACGCCTCGCATGCCGCCGTCGTGGTCGCGGAGGATGCGGCAGCCGAACTTGGCGTAGAGCTCGAAGCGGTGTTCGAGGGGGGCGTTGAAGACCTTGTAGCAGGGCTTGGAGACCTGTGGCGGCATGCGGAATTCGAGTCCGCCGTTGAGTCCGACGGCCATGTCGCGGGTGATGTCGAGGGGTTTGGCCTGATAGTCGCCGATGACGCTGAAGAACTGGTCGAGGACATTGAGTCCGTTGCCGCTGACCCTGATGCGGAAGCCGCCGAAGCGCTCAAGGGTCTGCGGTGGCAGGCTGATGGCCTTAGTCTCGCCGGGGGCGAGCTCGACGGGGAGGGAGTGGGCGAGGAGCTGCCGTCCGGAGTAGTCGTCGGTGACGGTGACGGTGACGGTTTCGCGGCAGGGGGTGTCGGCGGGGTTGGTGAGCTTGAGCGTGAGCCTGGCGGTCTCGCCCTTGAGGTAGAGGGTGCGGTCGGGGACGGCGGCGGTGCAGACGGGCGCGGGCACCGGCCTGCCGACCTCCTCCAGGCGGAGGTCATCGAGGTCGATGGTGGCGGCCACCGTCTGGCTCTCCGTGGAGGGTTGGATCTGGAGATGGTGCCAGCCGTTGCCCTCGCGCTCCTCGGTGGTGAAGGCCAGCTCGAAGTCCTGCCACTGGGCGGTGGTCTTGGCCTGCAGGGGGTAGGCGAGCCACTTGTCGTCGACCTTGAAGACGGCGATGCGGAGCGTGGCCACGCCGTCGGGGGAGCGGAGCTTGCCGGTGAGGCGGTAGCGGGTGGCGGGCTTCAGCCTGAATTCACGGGAGAAGAGGCAGAAGTTCTCGGCGTGGGGGTTCTCGATGCGGAGGGCGTTCTTCCCCGCGCCGGGGGCGCCGTCGGTCAGCCGGAGGGGAAGGAAGGTCAGCTGCGGGTTGACGTCGGGGCGCAGGTACCGCTCCAGCGCGAAGCCGTCGGTTCCCATTTCGAAGGAGCCGTTGAAGATGGGGTTGGCGTGGAGGGCGAGCGTCAGCAGCGCCAGGAGCAGGGCGAGTCTTCGCATGGGACATTCTTCCTTTTGTGAGTATGGTATGGTCTTTTGTCGGCTCATTTCTACATACTAGCATTAGTATATCATCTATAAGGTAAAAATCTAGCCTCCGACAAGGAAAAAGTTGCTTGTCTCGCCGAGCGTTTTCCGTGTGCGGAGGGGGACGGCAAGTCGGCGCCGCTTTAGCGTTATGGTGAATTCAAGGTATATTATGCGTGAGGGCGTCAGCGGCTCCTGGGTGCGGGGCGCTGGGGCTGGACTTTAGGATAGGAATGGCAGAAGCAAGTCAGAGGACTGAGGCGCGGGATGCAGGAGATGTCGGTGAGCGAGATGGCGAGGCTGCATGAGTCTGGCCTGAACTGGGAGAGTCAGGGGGGCGCGGAGGCGCAGGAGCGGGCGTTCCTGGCGTTTGGCGAGGCGGCGCGGGGCGGCCATCTGCCGTCGATGATGCGGGTGGCCGTGTGCTATGAGTATGGCCGTGGGACGGCGCGCGACCTGTGCCGGGCGGCCGAGTGGTATGAGGCGGCGGCGCGGCTGGGTCATCCGGAGGCGATGCGCCGGCTGGCGCAGTTCCAGCTGGAGGGCGTTGGCGGGGCGTGGAATCCGGGGGCGGCGGTCGGCTGGCTGCGTCAGGCGGAGAGTCTGGGCTCCTCATCGGACGGCGCGTCCGAATACCGTCTGGGGGAGGCGCTGCTGTATGGTCTGGGCGGCGAGGCCGATGCGTCGGCGGCGCTGGCGGCCTTCCAGCGTTCGGCGGAGCTGGGGTACGCGCGGGCGTGGACGCGCCTGGGACGCGCGGCGCTGTATGGGCTGGGCATGCCCTGCGCCCCCGAGGAGGCCGCCCTGTTCTACGCGAAGGCGGCGCGCCTCGGTGACCCCGAGGCCTACTACTGCCTCGGCATGATGTATCGCCATGGCTGCGGCGTCGGGCGCGACGCCGCGCTTGCCGATGAGTGGCTCGAGCGCGCCTGGCGCGCCGGCTGGGCCGCAGCCCGCGACGAGCTGTCCTCCCGCAGCCGGCACCAGACCCTGCTCGAGCGGCTGCGCCAGGAGCAGGACTCGCCTGATGAGCGTATCGCAGAGGGCATCCGGAGGGGCCTTGAGGCGCGTCAGGCCGCCGAGGACTTGCTGGCCACCCTGCCTGCCGGCAGCCGGAAAGGCGATGAGTCCCAGGTCGAGGAGGAGGTCGTCCGGAATGACGAGGAGGCGCATCAGGACGAGGAGAAGCGTCTTGCCGAGGAGCAGGCCGCCCGCGAGGCGGAGGAGAAGCGTC
>CALZPA010000230.1 GCA_945827525.1 uncultured Lentisphaeria bacterium
TCGGACACCTCGGACAGCCTCTCCGCGTCCAGCCTGGCCCTGGCGAAGGCGCAGGCCCTGGCGAACATGCCGGCCAGCTTCATGCCATCCTCCCCGTAGGGAGGCAGCAGAGGTATCCCCGTGTCACTGATGACCCACTCGTCGGGCCAGTCCTGTCTGCTTTCGGTAGCCATGCCTCAGTCCTCCGTGCCGTTGTCGGTTCCGCCGCAGATGTACGCCGTGTCGCCGCTGTAGCTGTGATACGAGACCGTTCTCCAGGCCCCCTCATCTGTCATCAGGCTGGCCATCGCGACACAGTCGCTTGACCGGTCGCTCACCTTGGCGCGGCTGTCGGAGATCGCCGGAGTCAGGTCGTTGTTGAACCTGGACTCAAGGAACATGGCCACGCCCTTGGCCGCGATGGCCTGGACGTCGGTGCTGCTCGTGCCTATGCGGTTGGCTGACTTCGCGTCGCCGAGACAGACGCGGCCGTCTGGGTGGACGTTTGCCAGCGGCCAGCGCTTCAGGCTGGCGCGGGTCCAGTGGGCGTACCCTGGCATCATGACGGCGACGTGCAGGTCGGTGATGTTGCCGGCGTCGTCATAGTCGATGCGCATGATCAGGTCCGGCGGCCAGTACTCGAACTTGCTCCCGCTGGTGTGGCTGAACGTCCGGAGCCTGGACGGGACCTTGATCACGACGAAGCCCCGGCCTCCGGAGGAGCGGCCGAGCCGCAGCAGCGGATACTCGTCGCTGAAGGTGATGACTCCGCCGCTGTACGACGAGACGACCTTGCTCATGTCCGCAGGAGTGGCCTGCTCGATGACCGGCGCGTCGTACACCAGCGCCACGTCGCCGTGGACCATGCTGTACATGCCGTTGCTGATGTCGAACACCTGCACGGCCTTGCCCCGAAGGCTCTTCGCCTTCTCCAGGTACGCCTCCACGGACATGGCCGTGATGGAGCTGAACCCGATGCGGGTGAACACCGTGCCGTTGCCGACGGTGAGCGCATCGGGCTGCCTCACCTGGAGCTCGAGCCCTGCGGGGCTGTTCTGGTCGACGGTGCTGGTGATGTCCTTGTCGGACTTGGTTTTGGCTGCTTTTGCCATTGCTTTATCTCCTTATGCTGTTTGACCTTGCCGCCCGTCTCGGACGGCTCTTCTTGACCTTGCGGTACTGTTAGGGGCGCAAGCCACAGGACACCGGAACGAGGACCAATGCCCGAGCATCTCAGGACATACACCATCACAGACCAGGTAACGCCGGGCATCGACCCCGGCGACTTCGCCTGTGTGCTGTCCGACGATGCGCTCACGGAGTGCCGTCTGCACGCCGAGGAGCTGCCTGGCATCTTCTCCACCAGCTCCGACCTGCGCCTGTGGTTCCTGGAGCCCGCCGAGGACGGCAGCACGGACGCCGGGCATGGCGTCGTGGCCAGCGTCGACCCGGCCAGGTGGCAGCCCTACGCCGACACATCGGCGGAGCTGCTGGACCCGGGCGGCCGCGGCGGCAGGGTTCTCCTGTATCTGCCGGTCTCCGACAGGCCGGCCCTGGTCGGCGCCTCCGGCACGGGCGCCGTGTTCGTCTCCGGGGACGCTCCGCCGGAGATACGCCAGGTGTCCCGGGGCATTATCCTGCGCTGGGCCCTTGGGCAGCACGAGCCTCGACTCTCACGGACGCCGGCAAGGCGACTATCCGGCTCCACATGTCGGAGAGAAGAAGCAGGTTGCGCTCCATAGGCAGCCACAGCTCCTCGGATGGCTCCTCCATCCCCAGTCCGCGGGCGAATCGGGCGAACCCCGGGACATTGCCAGCCAGCCGGCAGCACACGGTCTCCAGGTCGGACATCGTGTCATCGTCATGGAGCCTGACCACCTGCCTGGACATGGCCGCCTTGAGAAGCTGCGGCAGGTTGTGCACCATGATGAACCCTGTGGTTGTCCGACTGCTGAGCCACAGCCGCTGGAACGCCGCGTTGTAGCTGAACAGGGTGTGGGTCTCCGACACCCTGTCAAGCTCGGCGCGCAGCTCGTCGTCGCTCACTCCCCTGTCGGACGCTGTCCTGGTGATGCGGTGATACTCGCGTCCCTTGGACAGGAGCTCCTCCGGCACACGCCGAATCACCGTTCTCGGCACCGTGGCGGCTCCGGGCTCCATCAGGCTCACGCCGATGAGCTGGTCCTCCGACTCCTTCAGGCCCGTCGTCGCCGTGGTGACGAGCATCGGCCCCCTGTCGCCCATCATGGCCGACAGCAGGTCTCCCCAGTTGTCATACTCTCTGTTCTCCATCTGTCGTTCTCCTGAATGTGAAGGGGCCCTCCAGCGAGCTATCCGCTGGAGGGCCCCTGTGTGATGTTGTAGTGTTCCCTGCCCTACTCTTCCTTGGGCAGAAGGGCCGCGACGCCGTTGCTGTACGTCGGGTACGCCAGCGCCAGCGCCGCCCTCTCCTCCTTGGAGCGCTCGGCGTAGTGCGCCTGCAGCTCCTCGTCGCACAGCCTGGCCATCTCGTCCCAGTTCGCCGACCGCGGGGCGTTGACCACCTCCGCCGCCAGCTGCCTGGCGCGGTCCAGGCACATGCCGCTGTCCTCGGGGCAGAACACCGGAGACATGGAGCTGAGCCCCGTGGCCTCCAGGTATCCGTCCGACAGCTGCAGCTCACGTCGGACCGCCTCGGCCGTCTCCGGAGAGAGCCTCGTCAGCAGCTGGTGCTGGGCGGCCCGGTCGATGATGTCCATGAGCGTGGACCTGTCGGCTACGGCGTCCCTGCGCATGAACAGCGCATAGGACAGCATCAGCGCCGTCACGAGGCGGACCATGTACTCCGACTGGACCTCTGGCGACGCCTTCGACAGGGCCCCCATGAAGCCCGTAACCAGCTCGTCCAGTCCCGTCGGGTCCTCGATGACCCGTATCTCGAACACCCTGACGCAGCCGGCGATGTACTCGGCGTCCGAGCCCTGGGCAAGGTCCCCTGCGGCGGCGGCGTACTCGGCCTCCATCCTGTCGGCCACCGCCACCATGATGTTGGCGAGCACCCGGCGAATGTCGGCGGACGGCTCGTAGTACTGGTCCGACCCGTGCGCCCGCAGTCTGTAGATGTGCAGCAGCCCGTCGTGGCTGTTGGCGCTCTCTGTGCTTTCTGTCTCCTGACTCATTTCACTCCTCCTGGCTCCGGCAGGAACACGGCCAGCGGACACTGGTCGACGGTCCTGGAGCATTGGTTGCATGGTACCTGGCTGGAGCAGCCCTTGCGCTCGTCGCGGGACTTCTCCAGCTCCCTGTTCAGCTTCTTCTGTCTGGCGGTCGCGTCTAGGTTGCGTAGCTCAAGCAGCCCGGACCCGTCCTGGCTCTCGGACACGGTAGCGGTGAGCCGCATGCCCGAGATGTCCTCCGTGGCGCACTCCATGCTGGACACGCCTGCCAGGTGCTCCACAAAGTAGTCGGCGACCCGCCTCGGCATCACCGTCATTCCGGTGATGCCTGCGCAGACGCCGGTCTTGAGGTTCACCTTCAGGAGCAGCCGCTCCCTGGGCATGACACGGAGACCCACCACGACGGCCTCGGTGACCGCCGGCTGCCCTCTCCAGGGCTCCGGCGCGACCCCCTCGGCCACGCAGTCCCAGTTGGCCAGCAGGCGCAGACAGTTGCGCCTCACCAGCCTCCAGGCGTACTCCATGCCCACGAGATGCGACATGCCGTCGCGCAGGGCCCGCAGCATGTCGCCGCGCTCCCTGAGCGTGCACTTGCCTCCGGCGACGTCCACCATGGACTCGGCTATCACCTGGATTATGTGCCCGGTGATGACCTTCTCGTCCGCAAGGGCGTCGCGGAGCCGCTCGTCCAGCACGGCCAGCCAGCGCTCGACCTTATCGGGTGGCGGCTGGCGGGTCATTCGGCGTCACCGTCCCTCTGCGGAGGGACCGGCTCCGAGTGCGTGAGGCTGGTGAGGGAGTCACGCAGGGCCGTCAGGTTCTCGGTCGCCTTCGCCAGCCTGTCGAGCACCTCCTCCGCCCTGGAGACGATGAGGTCGACGCGCATGGCGGCGTCTGGCCTGTCGTCCATGACGAAGAAGCTGTCGAAGGCAGCCAGCAGCTTGCTTATCTGCTTGTCGTTGGCAAGCCTGCCGAGCATGGACTCGGCCTTGGACAGCGCCTCGCTGGCGTTGGCGTACTCGGGCGTGACCATGCCGGAGTTGTCCACATGGGTCGGGTCGCTGCTGTCGAGCTCCAGGCCGTCGGACGCATACGTCTGCGCCTCGCTCAGCTTGATGGACTCCTCCAGCCGCTTGCGCGAGTCGATGAGCGCGTGCTTGTCGTTGGTGTCGCGGCACAGCTCAAGGAACCCGTCGATGACCTGGCACATGGCGTCGCGGTCACGCATGGCGGCCAGCCGGTGCAGCGTGGGCGTTCCCACCCCGCGCGACCCGAGCAGGTACGCCTGGGACATGGTCATCGCCTCCGGCAGCGTCATCATCTGCCGCACACAGGCGGAGGAGCGTCCGATGGCCGTGGCCACCGCCTGCACCGCGGAGTCATCCACCCCGCCGGAGCCGATGCTCAGCCGGATGGTGTTGCAGAGGTCCCAGTACCTCGCCGTGGCGGCGGCCCGTCGCGACAGGAACTCGGCCGCGTTCGAGTTCATCAGCCGGCTGATGTCCCCGAGGGTGCTCGCGGCCAGCTTGGCCAGCGCCTCACGGTCGCGGATGATGGTGCCTCCCTTGGCGCATCCGGGGAACACCGTGCGCATCGCCGCCTCGACCTTTGGGTCGGTCACGTCACAGGCCATGGGCAGCACGATGCTGATGCCCATGACCTCGTCGTCCCCGCCGAACAGGTCCGTGTCGCACATGGGTCTGCGCTCCACGGAGGTCACGGCGAGTGTCGTGTCTTCACGCTTGTCCATAGCTCTCACTCCATCTGTCCGCGGACGCACGGAAGCGTCCTGTGAATCGCCCTCATGGGCAGGATGTACATGACGGGGACGTCAGGCGCGTCCCCGTCGTCGCCAGGCTCTCCGGCCACGGAGACCTGGTAGTCGAGCCCCGGCACATGGACGGGGCGGACGCTGGTGACGACGACCGAGTGGGCGCCGGACACCACGAACAGCACCACGGTGCCGTGGCGCGCGAGCTGCTCCCTGGCCTTGGCCATGAGCGGGCTGGTGGACGGCCTGTCAAGCAGCCGGCGGACGCCGGACAGCTTGGCCGTCGCCAGGAACACATAGTCGGGCACCCCGAGGGCGTCCAGCAGCGCCGTGGCCGTGACCTCGTCGCCGCGGCTCTCCATCTCGGAGCGCATGGCCTCCACGGCGCGGAGGGAGCTGGCGAAGGCCCGCCAGTTATCCATCACAAACTGGACTCTGGCATCGGCCTTGCGCTGCTCCTGACCGCGCGCGAACGCCGCGTCGAACGCCTCCAGCAGGTCCATGTCACTTGTCGCCATCGGACACCTCCTTGCTGGCCGGAGGAGCCGGCGGCTGGATGCTGACGGCCACGGCGGGCGTCTTGGCGGCGCGCTTGGCGTAGGCCTTCTGCGCCTTGGCCTTGAGCGCCTCCTCGGCCGCCGCGTTGGCCTCGGCCTGCTTCTCCTTCAGCGCCTTGTCCAGGCTCTTCAGCTCGGCCTTCTCCTGGGCGATGTGCTCGGGGTACTCGGCCACGGAGCGTATGCGCTCTATCTTGAAGAACCGGTACAGGCCCTCCAGGACGTCGGCGTGCTCCTCGGAGAACAGCGCGGCCTCGAACTCCTCCGGCTGGACGGAGCGCAGGCCGAGCTGCGGGCACGTCACCAGCTCCTTGTCGGATACGGTGACGTCGCAGATGCTCTTCAGGTCACCGATGAGGCGGTCCGGCGTCTGCAGCAGCCGTGCCGACGCCAGTGCCCACAGGAACCGGGCGTTGTCCACGTCCTCGCTATCCTTGCTGCCGTGCACGTCCCAGCGAAGGTCCACATCCACCGACCGAGGGTCGCTGTACGAGGACTTGACCGTCTTGAGGC
>CALZPA010000231.1 GCA_945827525.1 uncultured Lentisphaeria bacterium
GTCAGCGGATGCCGGGGACTTTGACGAGCCCGGGGAGGACCTGCTGGGCGAAGGAGTTGAAGATCATGTACTTGTAGAAGTCCTCGGGCTGCCATCCCATGGTGTTCTGGAAGCCGATGGCGCGGGAGTCGATGGACATCTCGAAGGGGAGGAGGGCGGCGATGCGTCCGGTTGCGGTCTCGATGACCTTGACGGTGCCGCCGACGGCGCCGGCGTAGTTGAGGAACTGTGCGCCGGTCTCGGCGATGACGAAGGGTGCGGCGGTGAGGCTGAAGCGGTTGATGGTGGACTGGATGAGGAATTCGACTTCGAGGAGCTTGCCGAGCTTGTGGCAGAGGGCGGGCTCGAGGGTCTCGAGGCGGCGGATTTTGTTCTTCTTGAGGATGGCGGTGACGTCGGTGAGGTTCTGGAGGGCGATGTCGTTCTGGAGGAGGCAGGAGCCCATGAAGGCGTAGAGCTGCTGGTCGAGGTTTTCGGGGAGTCCCTCGAGCTGGAGGATGGGCATGAGGAGCGCGGAGCGCTTGAGGGTCTTGGTGTCGCTGAAGAGCTTGTTGAGGGTGGGCTCCAGCTTGTCGGCGAGTTCGTCGAGGTCGGCGACGCGGAGGTTTTCGGAGCGGTTCTGGCTGATGTCGCCGGTGGAGCAGTCCAAGAGCTTGAGGGTGAGGTTGAGGCGGGAGCCGAACTGGCCGATGGAGGTGACGAGGAGGTACTTGACGCCCTTGACCTTGCCGAGGGTGGCGAGCTGCTTGGAGTTGGGGTTGATGAGTCCGGAGCTGCTGGCCAGGTCGGCCTCCGTCATGATGTCCTTGAGGGAGGCGCGCGAGATGAGGTCATAGTCCCGGGTGCGGACGGAGGTCTCGAGCATGTCCCAGAGCATCTCGATGGACTGTGGGCTGACACCGCCCTTGGCGACGGGCTCCGCGATGGCGATGGTATCCCGCTGGGCGGCGAAGGCGACGCTGACGGTCAGCAGCAGGATGAGGGCGAGGGTGTGGCGGATGCGGTTCATGGTGCGCTTCTCCTAGGTGGGGAGGGAGTTCAGTCGTGTTGTGTGGGGGGATGTGGTGTGCGGTCGTTCGGTCAGTCTTGCTTGTTGCGTCCGAAGAGTCGTTTGAGGGGGGAGTCGAGGAGCCAATCGAATTTGGACTCGCCGGTGGGCTGGGTGGCTTCCTTGAGGGTGGCCTTCTGGTTGGGCTGTGCGGTCTGGTTCACGAGGGTCGGTTCGGGTTCGGGGAGGGGGTCTGTGGGGGTTGGGCGAGCCTCGGGAGTGGCCTGGGGTGCGGGCTTCTGGGGGGGCTGGGACGGCTCGGCGGGCGCGGGTTGGGAGGTGGTGGAGACGGGTGTGTCTGCCGTCGCGGCTTTGGGCTGTGCGGTCTGGCGGATGGCGTTCTGGGCGGAGGCGGTGATGGCGTTGGCGGTGTCTCGGATGGCGACGTTGGCGGAGGCGATGACGGCGTCGGCGAGTTCGCGTCCGTGGGCCATGTCCTTGGCGGCGTCGGCGACGATGCGGCTGAGGTTGTCCTGGGCGGCTTGGATGGCCTGGGCGGTGGCGTTGCGGATGGCGGTGTCGGCGTTGGCGGCGATGGCCTTGGTGTCGGCGTTGGCGTCGGCGAGGGCCTTGGAGGCGTCGTCGAGGGCGTTGCGGATGGTGTTTTGGGCGGCCTTGGTGACGTCGGCGGCGGACTGGGTGAGGGCGTAGTTGGCGGCGGCGAGGAGTCGGTTGGACTCGTCGGCGGAGAGCTTGAGGTCGGCGGTGGCCTTTTCGAGGAGGTTTCCGATGGCGGTCTGTGCGGTCTGGGTGGCGTTGGCGGAGGCGCTGCGGATGGCGGTGGTGGCCTCGGCGAGGAGCTGTGCGTTGAGTTCGCGCTGGTGCTGTGCGCTTTGGGCGATGGCCTCCTGAGCGGTTCTGGCGTTCTGCTGGACGGCGTTCTGGGCGGTGGTGGAGATGGCGGTGGCGGTCTGCTGGATGGCGCTGGAGGCGGTGGCGATGACGGCGTCGGCGAGTTCGCGTCCGTGGGCCATGTCCTTGGCGGCGTCGGCGACGATGCGGTTCAGGTGGTCGTGGGCGGCTTTGACGGCGTTGTCGGTGGCGTTGCGGATGGCGTCGGCGGCGTTCTGGGCGATGGCGTTGGTGTCGGCGTTGGCGTCGGCGAGGGTGTCGCGGATGGCGTTTTGGGCGGCCTTGGTGACGTCGGCGGAGGTTTGTGTGAGGGCGTAGTTGGCGGCGGCGAGGAGTCGCTGGGTCTCGTCGTTGCGGAGCTTGAAGTCGGCGGCGGCCTTGGCGAGGAGGTCGCCGATGGCGTTCTGTGCGGCCTTGGTGATGTCGGCGGAGGTTTGTGCGAGGGCGGTGTTGGCGTCGGCGAGGAGTTGCTGTGCCTCGATGGAGTTGAGCTTGAGGTCAGCGGTGGCCTTGGCGAGGAGCTGGGCGATGGCGTTTTGGGCGTTTTGGGTGGCGTTGGCGGAGGCGTTGCGGATGGCGGTGGTGGCCTCGTCGGTGAGTCTGGCGTTGAGTTCGCGCTGCTGCTGTGCGTTCTGTGCGATGGCGGTCTGAGCGGTCTGAGCGGTCTGCGTGACCTGGGCGCTGGCGGCGGTGGCGTTTTGGGCGATGGCGGTCTGCGCGGTGGAGGCGGTGTTCTGGATGTCCTCCTTGGCGGCGTCGACGATGATCTGGACATCGGTCTTGGTGATGGGCGGATCGGGGTCGGGGGGGAGTTCGGAGACGGAGATGCGGTTGTCGGGGCCGGGCTTGCAGAGGCTGTAGAGTTCCTCGGCGGCCTCGTTGATGGCGGTTTGCATCAGCCTGTCGAAGGTGTTGTCGTCGAGGTTGGTCACGGTGACGTTGGGGGTGAGGCGGATGGTCTCGGAGGCGGTGTAGGTCTGGGTGTGGACGGTGGCCTGGGTGGCGAGGTCGTACATCTTGACGATGAGGTCGAGGTCGTAGCGCAGGTTGTTGGTGACGATGCCGTATCCTTTGAAGGTGGTCTTGGTGACACGGAGGTCGGCGACGGTGCCGGTGATGAGGTGGGTGGTCTTGTTGGCGCGGTGGGCGAGTCGGAGCATGAAGTTGCGGGGGAAGTCGGGGTAGCCGGAGATGAGCCTCATGGCGGCGAGCATCTGGTCGGCGGAGGTGCAGGCGAAGACGTCGTGGTGCTGTCCGAGGGCGGCCTCGAGGTAGTCGGCGCCGATGACGACGGGGCGCGGGGCGCCGGTGGCGACGGTCTGGTAGAGCTTGAGCATCTTGGCCTGCTCGAACTCGTTGTTCTGGAGCTGGAGATTGCGGTTGGCATCGTTGGTGGCGGCCTGGTCGTAGGCGTCGACGAGCTTGACGAAGCCCTGCATGACGCTGTCGACGGAGGCGTGGTCGGCGTCGGAGAGGGAGTTCATGGTGGGGACGCTGATGCGTTGGGTGTTGGCCTGGAGGAAGCGTTTGTGCGCCTTCTGCTCGATGGTGGTGAAGGGGAGGACGCAGACGCGGAAGGGTACCCAGGTCTTCTGCTGCTTCTCGACGGTGGTCTGGGTGACGGTGGTTGTGGTGGTCGTCGTCGTGACCTGGTTGTTGGTGGTTGTGGTGGTCGTCTGGGCGGAGGCCGAGACGGCGACGGCGAGGGCCAACAGGAGAGGGGGTAGCTGGCGCATGGTGGTTGCTCCGGAAGGTTTGGGTGACGGCGGCCGCAGTCCGGCGGGGCGGGCGGCCGTGGGGATGAGGCAATCGGTTCGTCAACCAATAGAGGCTAGGTGGCGAAAATTATAGACGACGAATGAAAAAGAGATGATATTTTCAGTTCGCGGGATGCCTGAGAGGAGAGCGAGGGGGAGGACCCGCGGGTTTGGTGGGGGGGGAGGCGGCACAGGCCGCTCAGGGGGTGCTTGGGGCTTTCCGGAGCGGTCGGATGTGTGAGGCGCTAGCGGTAGTTGAAGAGGTCTTCGAGTCGGAGGGCTGGGTTGGCGGCGGCCTTCTGGATGGCGCGGAGGACCTTGAGGCGGACATTCATGGTGAGGTAGCGTCCTCTCTGTGCCTTGGCGACCATCTTGAAGGTGAGCTGTTCGGTGGAGGCGGAGACGAGTGCGGCGCTGTCGAGGCCGAGTTCCGTCATGAGTTGGGCAATGGGCTGTTCGCCTAATTCGCGTTCGTGCTCTGCGGGCATATGGTGGGTTCTCTTGGGGGTGTGGGTAGGTAGGTGGGTGGGTGAGGAGTGGATGTGGCTAGTTGGTGCCGAAGGCGGTGGAGGCGGACTCGGTGGCGGTGAAGCCGAAGATGTTGCCCTTGTCGGCCTTGATTCTGTTGGCGTTGAGGTACTCGACGTGTCCGTCGACGAAGGAGACGTTGGCGCCGTTGCTGTGGCGGACGGAGATGCGCGAGTAGAAGAAGTCCGTCTGGATGTGGGCGGAGACGGAGTCGACGTTGAGGGCCTTCTCGGAGGGGGAGTTCTTGGTGGAGGTGGCGAGATAGGAGGTGACGGTTTTGCCGTGGGTGACGTTGGAGAGTCCGTAGCCGTGCTTGACCTGCCATTCCTTGGCGGTGTAGGTCTCTCCGCCGTAGGAGGTGCCGGCGATGGTGGAGGCGGGGCAGTTGAAGACCTTCTTGTCGCCGATGTAGGAGCCGATGTAGGGCGGGAAGGAGCCGTATGTGATTTCCTGGAGCTTGTCGTACTTGGCCCAGTAGGCGCCGTCCCAGCCGGGGGCACGGTTCAGGAAGGTGTCCTTGTTGTCGTCGAGGTACATGGTGAAGCCGAGTGCGATTTGCTTCATCTGGCTGGTGCAGGAGATGGTGCGGGCCTTCTCTCGGGCCTTGGAGAGGGCGGGCAGGAGCATGGCTGCCAGTATCGCGATGATGGCGATGACGACGAGGAGCTCGATGAGGGTGAAGGAGCGTCGGCTGTTCATGGCCTTTTTTGGGGGGTAGGGATGGGCTACTTGGTGGAGAAGGCGGTGGTGCTGGCCTGTGAGGGCGAGGAGAAGCCGAGGCGTTTGGCGCATTCGGAGCGCATCTTGTTGGGGTTGAAGGACTCGACGTGTCCGTCGAGGAAGGAGGCGTTGATGGCGTTGCCGCCGTGGCGGCTGGAGATGCGCGAGTAGAGGAGGTCGGACTGGAGGTAGGCGTTTTCGGTCTCGGTGAAGAGGATGCGCTGGGAGGGCGAGTTGAAGTCGGTGATGAGGGTGACGTAGGCGTTGGTGGTCTTGCCGTCGGCGTTTCGTGAGAGTCCGTAGCACTGAGCGACGCGCGTCTCGAAGGCGGGCCAGGTGGCGGTGGCGGGGATGGTGGTGGAGGGGCAGACGAAGGCCTTGGGGTCTCCGACGTAGGGGCCGATGAAGCCGGCGGCGTTGCCCCAGACGGTGAGGACCTGCTTGCCGGACTTGGCCCACTCCTGTGCGGAGTAGCCGATGGGGGTGGAGGTGTCCTTGTTGCGGAGGAAGATGGTGTCGACGTTGTCGTCGAGGTACATGCGCATGCCGAGTGCGACCTGCTTGAGGTTGGAGACGCAGGAGATGGCGCGGGCCTTCTCGCGGGCCTTGGAGAGGGCGGGCAGGAGCATGGCCGCCAGGATGGCGATGATGGCGATGACGACGAGGAGCTCGATGAGGGTGAAGACGAGACGGCGTTTCATGGGGTGGTTTTCCTGTGGCTTAGAACCGTTCGTGCGAGTGACGCATGCTGGCTGTATGGAGACAACGGGCCGGGCCGGGCCGTTCGGCGGCTGCTATTTGGTGGCGAAGGCGATGTTGCTGTCCTCTTTGAGGGAGGAGAAGGCGCCTCTCTTGGGGGCTTCGGAGCGCATCTTGTTGGTGCTGAAGGACTCGACGTGTCCGTCGACGAAGGAGAGGTTGATGGTGGAGCCGCCGTGTCGGGTGGAGATGCGCTGGAGGTAGAGGTCGTACTGGAGCCAGCCGTTGGTGGTGTCGGTGAGCATCATCCGCTGGGAGGGCGAGTTGAAGTCGGTGATGAGGGTGACGTAGGCGT
>CALZPA010000232.1 GCA_945827525.1 uncultured Lentisphaeria bacterium
TGGTTGTTGCTGTGGCTGTCAACAACCCATAGAGTGTGAGATATGCTTTTTCTAGTGGGATGAGGCGTAAAAGGCACGCCGCTCGGATTCGTGTGAGGAAGGGAGAGGCGTGCCGTTGTGGGGGCGGTGTGCGGGGGAGGGGTCGCGGCTTCAGTCGGCGTAGTCGATGCTCCACTTGCTGGGCTGGACGGTGTAGCGCTTCTTGGACTCGACGTGTCCGTCGGCGAAGGTGGCGTTGAGCATGTCGTTGTGTCGCTTGAAGGTGATGCGGAGGTTCTGGCCGGGATCGAGGGTTTCGGCTTCGGGGGTCTGGGGCCAGACGAACTGTCTGCCGGCGACGGCGTCGGAGAGGGAGGTGGTGCGTGCGTCGGCGAACAGGTAGTGTTCGGAGGGGCTGATCTTGTCGCGGCTCTTGTGTTTGGGGCTTTCCCACCAGCAGGCGGCGTTGAAGAGATAGGCGGAGACGCGGCAGGGGGTGGTGTTGAGGCTGGCGCTGGAGATGTTGGCGGAGGGGCAGCAGCGGACTTTCTTGTCGCCGAGGTAGGGGTCGAGCTCGCCGATCCAGAGTTCGGGGTCTGGGAGCCACTTCTCGTTCCAGGAGCACCAGACGGGGGTGTTGGCATTGTCGTCCTCGTACATGCGGTGGGCGATGCCGAACTGCTTGAGGTTGCTGGTGCAGGAGATCTGGCGGGCCTTCTCGCGGGCCTTGGAGAGGGCGGGCAGCAGCATGGCGGCCAGGATGGCGATGATGGCGATGACGACGAGGAGCTCGATGAGGGTGAACTGGGCGAGGCGTTGTTTCATAGTACGAAGACCACGGTTGGAGGGACTGACGGGGTGGATGGAGACCCAGCAGGCGAAGTCCTGCGGATGTGTTCATATTATACCATTTTTTCGCGTCTTTCTCAAGGCCTGTGGGCGGAATTCCGCTAGAAATTGGCTAGTGTTTCGTTGGCGTAGCGGATGTCGCCGGTGACTTCGGTGCCGAGCCAGTCGGGGCGGTCGAAGGGCTGGTCGGGTGTGTCGAGCTCGATTTCGGCGATGACGAGTGGGGCATGCCGGCCGAGGAACTCGTCGATCTCCCAGGTGTGGCCGTGGCAGGGGACGAGGTGCCGGCGCTTGTGGACGAGCCGCTGTCCGCAGAACTGGTCCAGCAGTTGCTGTGCCTGGTCGAGGGGGATGGGGTACTCGAATTCGGCGCGTGCGAGGAGTCCGGGGTGGGCGTTCTTGATGGTGAGGCGGGCGGAGGCGCCGTCGCGGATGCGGATGCGGATGCAGGCGTCGTCGCGGCGCTGGAAGTATCCCTGGACGAGGGTGGTGACGGTGGTGGCGCGTGGTCGCCAGGAGTCGTTGGCGACGAGGAATTTGCGTTCGATTTCGAGTGGCATGCGTGGGCGGGTGTCAGGCGAGGAGCTGTCGGAGGGTGATGAGGGAGTCGAGGGGGCTGGCGTCGCGTATTTCGAGGTAGAGAGGGACGTGTCGGAGCTGGTTGTTCCGCCAGGCCATGAGGAAGGAGCTGAGGGAGATGTACTGTCCGTAGAGGGAGTTGAAGGGGCAGTGGTTGCGCATGGTTCCGTTTGGGGAGGGCGCGACCTGGTGGAGGTGGCAGCCGGTGAGGATGGCTCCGAGTTCGGCGTACCATTCGGAGAGGTTGTAGCGAGAGGCGAAGCGGGCGTTGTTGCGGGCGTGTCCGATGTCGAGGTGGAAGCCGATGTTGGGGTAGTCGAGCTGGCGTTGGAGGGCGAGGATCCAGTCGCGGCACTCGTCGGGTGTGTAGCCGTAGCCTCGGTTGGCGTCGATGCGCTCGTTGGGTGTCAGGTGCATGTTCTCGACGCCGATGGCGATATGGGCGTCGGCGAGGGGCTGGAGGCCGTGGTGGTAGTCCTGGAGGAGGCGTTCCTTGTAGGGGCCGACGACGGCGCTGACGGGGTGTTTGGCGGGGACATGGACGGTGACGGCGTTGCAGCCGAGGGCGACGGCGCAGTCGGCGGCGTCGCGGAGCTGTTCGCGCCCCAGGAGGGAGCCTGGGGGGGTGCCTGGGAGGATGTCGGGCGCGTGGAGGGAGAGGCTGTGTCCGCCGTGGTGTCTCCAGTCGTCGACGAGTGGGAGGAGTTTTGGGAGCTGGTTTCGGAGTGCCGTGGAGTAGCGGATTTCGAGTGCGGGGATGCGGTGTTGGGCGGCGTCGTGGAGGGCGGCGAGGGTGTCGTTCATGCCGGAGATGCCGAGGTGGTGGAGGAAGTCGTGTCGGATGTGGTCGGGCCAGTCTGGCGGGGAGGCGAGTGGGCAGGGGATGTCGCGGCGGTGCCAGTTCTGCTGGTCGTCGAGGGTCATGATGACGAGTGCGGGTGGGCCGCCGATGGCTTTGTCGGGGTCGAGTCCGCGGATGGTGTGGTAGGGGTGTGTGTCGTCGTCGCGGTGCTTGTGTCCGGCGATGAAGCAGCCGATGACGCCCTGTTCGATGAAGGCGTCGAGGAGGAGCTGGTCGTTGATGGAGAGTGAGGCGAGGGGGCAGTGTGCGACGGCGAGGAGGTTGCGGTGTCCCTCGTCGCGGAGCTGGGCGAGGAATTCGAGTGTCTGTGGGGGGATGGTCTGGTGGGCGATGTCGAGGGAGACGACGTTGGCGAACCGCTGGTTGGGGTTGAGGAGCGCGAGGACGTCGGCGGTCTGGTGTCGGCAGCGCCATTCGGCGTTTCCTGGGGCGTTGAGGAAGGGGAGTCCGGTGGCGGCCATCTTGTCGACGAGTCGTCTGGCGGCTCCGGTGGTTCCGAGAGAGGTCATGTCACCGGCTCCGGCGAGGAGCTCTGCGCCCTGCCGCATGGCCTCCTGGAGGGCCCAGTCGAAGACGGTCTCCTTGACGGTGTCCGTCCGTTCGGGCAGATGGAGGTCGGCGAGGATGGCGATGGTGTTCATGTGGGCGAGGATGGCTTGGGGGTGAGGACGGGATGCGGGGGGAGGCCAGAGGGGGAACGTACAGCAGAAAGGCGAAAAATCAAGGTGCTGGCGGCCTTTGGGAAAAAAATGTCGGTCGGACTTGAGAAACTGGCGAGAGTTTGGTAAAATATAGTCACGCGGACTGGTGTTTAATGGAAGAGACATTGGCCGAAGCCAGCGCGTGAGCGTGTGGTCTGTGCGTGCGAGAGGCAACAGAGAAAGCAAAGAAAAGGAGACGGAACCATCATGGTGAGAAGACTGACGATGTTTACGCTGATAGAGCTGCTGGTGGTCATAGCCATCATCGCGATACTGGCGGCGATGCTGCTGCCGGCGCTGTCGAAGGCGCGCGAGAAGGCGCGTCAGATCTCGTGCGTGTCGAACCTGAAGCAGATTGGGCTGGCGGTCCGCCAGTATGTGGACGACAACAGCGGGTACTTCTTCGTCGGCGTCGACCTGACCGACGCCAGCAAACCGACCTGGTGGGAGAAGCGGCTGACGAAGGACTACTACGGCGACTCGAAGGTGTTCCTCTGTCCGTCGTCGACGTATGGGACGCGGGACACGAACACGCTGCCGATGCACGGCGGTGTCCATCCGCAGACGAACATCAGCTGGTGGGGCGGGTCGATACCGGAGTCGCAGTTGGCCAGCCCGGCGGCGACGGTCTACTTCGCGGACGCCATCGGCTGCAGCTCGAGCGTGGCGGGCAAGTCGCCGGCCGAGGTGCCGAACTACCGCAGCGCGGATGCGCACTGGAACTGGTTCCCGGCGACCTGGCGCGGCCAGACGGGCATGTGGTCGCAGACGTCGGGTGACGCGCTGCGCCGTCCGGATCCCCGCCATGGCACGCAGATCAACTTCCAGTTCTGCGATGGCCACGTCGAGTCGATGGGCGCGCTCAAGTTCGCGGGCAGCGTGTCCGGCTATCCGGATGGCGACGCCTCGAACACGTGGGACTACAAGTGAGGCGCATGGAGCGTGGCATTTTGGCCGCGTCCCGATTATAGTATAGCCACTGTCGTGGGGGTCGCGGCGACGCGGCCCCCACCTTTTGTGTGATGTGGTGCAGGCATATGGGAAACGAGGCGCGCGGGAACGATGATGGAGCTGGTCTGGAAGGCGATTGTGCTGGGGATTGTACAGGGGCTGACGGAGTTTCTGCCCATCAGCAGCACGGGTCACATGATTATCGTGGACGAGTTCCTGCAGTTGCCGCCGGAGTTCGCGAAGACGTTTCTGGTGGTGGTGCAGTTGGGGTCGATCCTGTCGGTGGTGGTCTATTTCTGGCGGAAGCTGCTGCCGCCGGAGGCGCTTCATGATGTGTCGTGCCGCCGTCGGATGGTGACGCTGTGGCTGAAGGTGCTGGTGGGCGTTCTGCCGGCGCTGGTGATTGGGGGGCTTCTGGGGAGCGCCATCAAGTCGTATCTGTACTCGACGCTGTGTGTGGCGCTGTCGCTGCTGGTGGGCGGCGTGGCGCTGATTTGGCTGGAGCGTCGTCGTCGCGAGGTGCGTCATGAGGAGACGGAGCGTCTGCCGTGGCTGACGGCGCTGGGCATAGGCCTGGCGCAGTGCGTGGCGATGATACCTGGCGTGTCGCGGTCGGCGGCGACGATCCTGGGGGCGCTGGGGCTGGGCACATCCAGGAAAGTGGCGGTCGAATATTCGTTTTTCCTGGCGATACCGACGATGTTCGCGGCGTCGGCGTACAGCCTGCTGAAGGAGGGTGGGGCGATGACGGCGGAGCAGTGGGTGGCCACGGCGGTCGGATTTGTGACGGCGTTTCTGGTGGCGCTGGCCGTCATCGCGTTTCTGATGTCGTTCATCCGCCGGCGCGACTTCCAGGCGTTTGGCTGGTATCGGATCGCGCTGGCGGTGGTGCTGCTGGCGTGGCTGGCGCTCCGCGGCTGAGGAGAGGTCTTCCCGCAGCCGCGGTGTTCGGTCAGCGGAACTGGAGGACGAGCGTCTGATAGGGTCGGACGCGGAGGGTTCCGGGTTCGAGGTCCTGGTCGGCGATGAGGTCGTGGGCGGGGCGGTCGAGGCGATAGCTGTCGCCCTTGCCGGCGTATTCGACGAGGACGAGTCCCTCGCGGCCGTCGTCGCCGCGTCTGGGCGCGACCATGAGGTTGGGCGTGTGCTGTGGGGCGGGGAGTCCGGCGGCCTGGAGGGCGAGCGGGATGATGCGGGAGGTCATGGTCTCGGGCGTCGGGATGGTGCCGAGGAGGATGACGGTGCCCTTGCCGAGCGGTCGGCGGATGGCGACCGCCTTGCCGAGGAGGGAGGAATTCGGCGAGGCGCTGATGGTGGCGAGGACGTCGCCCTGCGGCTCGTAGAGCTCGTACCAGAGGCGTCCGCCGAAGGGTGTGCCGTCCGGGCAGACGGCGCGGAGGTCGTTGCCGACGTCGGGGATGCTGTAGTCCCAGGTGACGCCGAGGAGCTGCTCGAGGCAGCCGAGGGGGCGGTCCTGATAGTGGGTGCCGTCGCTGGTGCGGATGTCGGTCATGGGGCCGACGACCCAGACGCCGCCCTGCTCGACCCAGGCGCGGATGCGCGCGGCGGTGTCGTCGTCGAGATGGCAGACGAAGGGCGAGAGGAGGAGGCGGTACCCGTCTAGGCTGTGGGTGGGCTCGAAGACGTCGGGGCGCTGCGCGGAGTCGGTCAGCGGCTTGTAGAAGCTGTTGCGGAAGTCGTTCTGGTAGTTGAAGCCATGGACGAGGTTCTGGGAGAGGAAGAGATTCCAGGAGTGCGAGGGGAAGTGCATGGCGACGGCAGTCCGGACGGTGGTTCCGTTGAGGAAGTCGGCGGCCTTGCGGAAGTCGGCGGCCGTCCGCTGGACTTCCTCGAAGATGTGCATGGGGCGTCCGGAGGGGGCGAGGACGGAGCCGTGGACGAGTTCGTGTCCGCCCCAGTGGGTGCGCCAGAGCCAGTAGAGGTTGGCCTCGCCGCCGAGCGCGAGCGGGAGGAAGGAGTTGGCGTAGGAG
>CALZPA010000233.1 GCA_945827525.1 uncultured Lentisphaeria bacterium
TCATCGACCTCACCGAGGTCATGACGCACTGACCTGACTGACTGGGGGCGCCCGTCCGCCCTGCCCCGGACGGCACCCCCCTCCCCTCCCCCAACCCGAAGTTCCGACCAGAAGCGAATCACCCCAAGGAGCTGCCCGCATGCCCTACCAACTGCCGTCATCGGACGAAATCAACGCCGTGGATCTGTCATGGAGGCGCTATCTGCTGCCGGCGATACACCCGGAGGGGGTGAAGATCCTGGCGGTGGAGGCGGTCATCGTGGTGCTCGTCGGGCTGCTGGGGCTGCTGTGGGCGCCGCTCTACTCGCTGTACTCGCTGGGTCTGGCGGTGCTCGTCTTCTCGTTCTACTTCTTCCGCAATCCGACGCGTGTGCCGCCGGTGGGCGACCGTCTGGTGCTGGCGCCGGCCGACGGCATCGTCAGCAACATCGTGGAGATGGTCCCGCCGCCCGAGCTGGGCTGCGGCGACCAGCCGCTCATCCGCGTCAGCATCTTCATGAGCGTCTTCTCCGTCCACGTCAACCGCGCCCCCGTCGGCGGCATCGTCACCGCCCTCAAGTATGTGCCCGGCAAATTCGTGTCGGTGCAGGACAAGGACAGCGAGGACAACGAGCGACAGCTCATCGCGATGCGGACGCCCTATGGCGAGACGGTCGGCTTCGTGCAGATCGCGGGCCTCGTGGCGCGGCGCATCTACTGCCCGCTCAAGCTGAAAGACCAGCTCAAGGCCGGCGACGTCTTCGGCATGATCCGCTTCGGCTCGCGCCTCGACGTCTTCCTCCCCAAGGGCGTCACGCCCAAAGTCCGCCCCGGACAGGTCGCCGTCGCCGGCGAGTCCATCCTCGCCGAGCTGCCGCCCGTCGACCGGGAGAGGCGCGTCCTCACTGTGGGCGGCGTCGCCCCCGGCCGGGAAGGGAGGTGACGGCGCATGAACGGCGACAGACTCAAGCCGGCGGCGCCGAACAGCGTTACCATGCTCGCGCTGATGTGCGGCGTGTCCTCGCTGCACATGACGCTCTGGGGACGCTGGGAGGCCGCCGTCGTCTGCATCCTCCTTGCCAGCCTGTTCGACTTCCTCGACGGCAAGGTGGCGCGCTGCCTCAAGGTGTCGTCGCGCTTCGGCGCCGAGCTGGACTCGCTGTCCGACTTCGTGTGCTTCGGCGTGGCTCCGGGCTTCCTGATGTACAACTGGAGCATGCCGTCGGCGCTGCGTCCGGAGGCCCTGACGGGTCAGTTGGCGGCGACGGAGGCGACGGGGATGCCCTGGGCGTGCGCGCTGGTGCTGGCGGTCTGCTGCGGCGCCCGCCTCGCCCGCTTCAACGCCATGCTCGACGAGGAGCCGTTGCCCTGCTGGACGCATTTCTTCACGGGTGTGCCGGCGCCGGCCGGCGGCTTTCTCGCCATGGCGCCGCTCGTGTTCTGCCTGGGCTTCGGCGCATCGGCGGAGCCGCTCTGCCGCAGCCCCTGGTTCGTGAGCGCGTTTGTGCTGGGGTCGGGCATCCTGATGGCGAGCCGTCTGCCGACGGTCTGCCTGAAGCACCTGCATCTGTCGGGCGCGGTGCGGGCGCTGTTGGCGGCGTCGCTGCTGGCGGCGGGCGCCTGCTGCTTTGTCTGGCCCTGGACAGTGGCCTCCGTCATGGTGGTCGTCTATCTGCTGTCGCTGCCGGTGAGCGGGCTGGTGTTCCTGCGGCTGAAGGCGCGGAATCTGGCGGCTACAGCGTAGGCCGTCGCGTAACGTCCTCATGCTGACGGCTCTGGGACTGGCACTGCTGCTGGGACTGCCGCTGACCATCGGCGGCTGGCTCTGCCATCAGGCCTGCCATCGGCGGCTGCCGCGGCGACTGATGTGGCTTTGGCTGGCTCTGGCGGGCGTCATCGCGCTGACCGTCGCGCTGCTGGCGACGCATCCCGGCCTCTTCCCCATGCACGGCTTCTCGGGTCCCGAGGACGCCAACGGCTACAGCCTGACCGCCAAACGGCTGACCGGCGACTCCTGGCGCTACATCTCCGGCGGACAGGCGATCCGCGCCGGACGGCCTCTGGAAGACGGCCAGCGCTCCTACAGCGGCTACTGCGCCCTGGTGGGTCTTCTGCCGTCCTCGTGCCTGATTCCCTTCCAGACGCTGATGGCGCAACTGGCGCTGGCCGCGCTGCTGACGCTCGCCTGGCGTCTCACGCGCAGCGGCCTCGCCGTGGTGCTGGCGGGTCTCTGTGTCGCCTGCCAGCCGGAATTCGCAGCCTGGCACACGGCGGTGATGACGGAGTCCCTGTATATGTCGGCGGTCAGCTGCAACGCGCTGTTCGCCTGGTCGGCGGCGCACAGCCGAAGACGCTGGCTATGGCTGCCGCTGACATTCGCCTGGGTCGCGCTGACGGCGACACTGCGTCCGACAGGCTGGATACAGGTGCCGGCGGTGGCCCTGTACTGGTCGCTGACGCTGCCGCGCGGTCGCTGGCCTCGACTGGTGTGGTCAGCGCTGGTCTGCGCGTCATTCGTGGGTCTGGCGGTGCTGGCTGGCGGCGACGCGATACAGCGTGAGAGTCCGGCGCGGAAGCTGTATGACGGGGAGGTGGTCTGGCGCGAGCCGCTGTGGCGGGTGGAGATGCCACGCGAGGCGCGCGCGCCGGAGACGCTGGGCGAGGGTCTGCTCTATGGCCTGCGCCATCCCGTCGCCTCGGGCTGGCTCGTCTGCAAGCGTCTGGCGATGATGTTCCTGCGTATCCGTCCGACCTTCTCGCTGAAGCACAATCTGTTTCTGCTGCTCTGCCAGGTGCCGTTGACGGTCTGCGGGCTGGCGGCGCTCTGGGTCTGGCGCCGACGCGCCGTCGTGGGTGCCCTCGGCGCGATGCTGCTGGCGCATGCGCTGATTGTCGCCCTGACCTTCAACGACAACGACGGTCGGTTCACGCTCTACATTCTGCCGCTGCTGATGATGGTGGCAGTGTGTGGCGTGACACTGGCGCTTCGGCGGCTCATCCTGGGTGCCGGAGCGTCTGGAGGGCGCGGAGGAGCCGGTGTCGGGCCTGCGGCAGGCTGTCGATGACCATGAGGGTGTTGAGCTGCAAGGCGAAGCGGGTGGCGGGGTCGGTCTTGCGGAGGCGGAAGGCGACGAAGCTGGCAGTGGTGCCGTGGGCGTCGCCGTAGAGAGTCCAGAAGAGGTAGCGTCTGCCCTGCCACAGGCAGTCGATTTCGTTGACCTGGAAGGTCTGGCCGTCGAGCTGGAAGGTGCGGATGACGTCGAGGTTGATGGTGGCGCCGCTGCTGCGGAGGCAGTGGCTGGCGGGATGGATTTCGCTGATGGCCTTGCCGGGACGCACATAGAGGAGTCTGACGCAGTCGCGGCGGTTGAGCCAGAGCCGGAAACGCCAGAGCTTGCTGACGCGGAAGAAGGCGTCGTCGTCGGGCAGCCTGGGGAGGGCTTCGAGTCGCTGTTCGGGTCGGAGCGTTGGCTCGTCGGTCAATCGGACTGGAGGGTTGAGGGCGCCGGCCTGGGCATTGGCGACGCCGATGATGCCGAGGGCGATGGTCGCGGCGGCGAAGGTGGCGTCGTGGCGATGGAGCGGGTAGCGGTGGAGGATGAGCGCGAGCAGGCTGGCGACGACGGTGTAGGCGCAGCGCACGGGGAAGCTACCGATCAGGTAGGAGACGCTGGGGCAGCCCATCAGCAGGATGATGACCCCCGGTCCCAGCCAGGTGGCGCTGCGCCAGCCGAGCAGCAGCCAGGTCAGCGCCCAGAGCCCCGTTATCCCTGCGATGTAGAGGCCGATGTGCAGGGAACGGCCATAGGCCCATCCCCAGCTCGCCAGGCAGAACACCAGCGGCGCCAGCGCCAGCCAGTCCGTGCGCGGCCGCCGTCGGCGCAGCCAGGGCACCTCCAGCGCCACAAACGCCAGCCCAAGCAGCCAGAAGACCCAGTTCAGACGGTCGCGGGGCGACGACAGGCACGCTTCCACCAGATAGCGCCCGTCCGCCAGGCACACCGCCAGAGCCGCCGCCGCCAGCAGGGACGGACGCCACCAGTCGTGCCAGGCGACAGGCCCGTCTTGGTTCACCGGCAGCGTCCGGTCCAGACGACCATGCTCAGGATATGCCTGATGGTGCGGCCCCGGCAGACGGCAGGCGCGTATCAGTTGCCCATACAGCATCAGCAGACCCAGCGCCGACAGCAACTGCACATAGCCCAGCGACGTGTGCCACAGCCCCACATAGACCTGCGGCCCCAGCCAGCGCGCCAGCACCACGACCAGAAACAGACGCAGAATGTTTGCCAGCAGTATCGCCGGCAGGAAGAACGCTGCCTGCAGGATGCGCTCCAGCCAGGTGCGCTGCATCACCCAGGACAGCAGCACCGCCACCGCCAGCATCGCGTCAAACTGGTCGATGCCGCTGCATTGCCCCGTGACGGCAATCGCCGTCTGGTTCACCATCAGCGTCGTGCCCCGGACAGTCGCCTCGATGCCCAGCAGCCGCAGCAGCCAGGCGCAGCCGTCTGTCGCGCAATGGCGCAGCGGATAGCTCAGCCAGAGCCGCCAGACGTCATGCAGCGGAATGACCCACAGGCCGACCGCATACGGCACGAGCGCCAGCAGACCGCGCAGACGCTTCACATAGATGCCCGCGCAGATGACCAGGGATGCCAGCACCTGCGTCTCGGTGAGGCGTCCCGTCGCCATCGCGGTGGCCGCCAGAGCCAGCAGAACGGCGCCCGCCCATTTCCAGCGGCGCTCCTCACGAGGCGTCGGCAAGGGCTGCATGTCCCAATGGCGCAGCAGCAGCCAGCAGGCCATGACGTCCAGCAGCAGCCACGACAGCATCTCGCCGGCGTTGCCCTGCCAGTACTCCGCCATGCGTACCAGCGTCAGCACCAGTGCGCCAGCCAGCAGCAGCGCTCCGCCCAGATGATGACGGCACAGTAAGGCCAGTCCGTGCAGTTCCTTCCCCAGCGGCATGGCCTAGTCCTCCTGCTGTTCCAGTTTCCGCAGACGGCTGCGATAGTCCGCGCTGTTCGGACTCAACTGCACCAGACGACGCAGATACTCCCTGGCCTGCGCCGGATCCTGGTGCTGCAGCAGCGCCGCCAAATCCGACAGCGCCGCCTCGCTGTTCGGATCCGAGGCCAGCAGCTCGCTCAGACGAACCAGCGCCGTCTCCAAATCCCCCTCTGACTCCGCACGTCGAGCCAGCTCCAGATAACCGACGCTCAGGTATTCGCGACGGCAGTAGTGCCCAAACAGCAGCCAGCCCGACGCCAGGCACAGCAGCGATATCACCAGCGGCACAGGCCGGCAACGCTCCTTCGGCGCCGCGACAGCCGCCTTCCCGACCATCCTCTCCTCATTCTCTCTGTCCATGGGCAGACGATGCCTTTCCTGGGAAAATCCCTCGTGTTCCAGCTCACTCAAACCCAAACTCAAAAGTCAAAAAGCGTTGGTCTAACAGACGGAAAACGTTGCCGTCCGCCAAAAACCAACGCTTTTGCGTTATGATATGTCAGAAACGCCTTGCGTGTCTGCGCCGCTGCATCGCCGCTGCGGCTATGCAGCGAAAGGCGGATAGCGCTCAGCGCTTGCCTTGGCGACGGCGAATGGCGGTCAGGGTGATGCCGCCTAGGGCCAGGGCAGCCAGGGCTCCGGGCAGAGGCTGACCCACTGGCGCGGAGGCGTTGTCCGTGTAGTCCTCGCTCACTTCGACGTTGATGCCGGAGTTAGTAGAGTTGCCCCAGCCGACGTGCTTGCCGCTGTTGTCGTCCGTGCCGTAGTGGTTGCCTTTGCCGGGCTTGGCGTAGAGCGAGACGGCGGCGGTCAGCAGCAGCACCGCACTCATGCGTGACCAGTTTCCCATTCCCATCTGTTTACACTCCCAACTGTTTTGTGACTTTTCGTTAAA
>CALZPA010000234.1 GCA_945827525.1 uncultured Lentisphaeria bacterium
GCCGTCGGTACCTCCCGCGCTTCCGCGCGGAGAACTTCCAGCCCCATCGTGGGCTAATCAGGGGTCGCCCCTCCGGGGCTAGGGCGGCTCCCTTCGGGAGCCTTTTCTGCCGCCTCGCTTCGCTCGGCGGAAATCGGTCGCGCCGCTGACGCGGCGCTGGCGCGGGCTTCGCCCGCTTCGCATACCGACGGCGGGGACGCCGTCGGTACCTCCCGCGCTTCCGCGCGGAGAACTTCCAGCCCCATCGTGGGCTTTTTCGCCCGACGGCGGGGGTGCCGTCGGGCGAGGCGCCGCTGGCGCGGCGCGATTAGTCTTCGCGACCGTCCCAGCAGTAGGTGCAGAGCTGTTCGCGGGGGAGTCCGATGGCCTCGATGAGGTCGTCGAGCGTCTGGTAGCGGACGGAGTTGATGTTGAATTCCTTGCGGATTTCCTCGACCATGGCGGCGTAGCGTTCGGTGGAGGGGTCGGCGTATTCGTCGAGGTGTGCGTCGTGGGTGCCCTCGAGCTTCTGGATGGCGCGTCTGGCGGCGAGTTCGAGGAGGGACTTGGAGCGTGAGAAGTTGAGGTATTTGCAGAGATAGAGGATGGGTGGGCAGGCGGAGCGGACGTGGACTTCCTTGGCGCCCTCGCTGGGGAGTCGTGCGAAGGTGTCGCGGAGCTGGGTGCCACGGACGATGGAGTCCTCGCAGAAGAGGAGTCTCTTGTTGCGGATGAAGGTGGGGATGGCGATGAGCTTCATCTTGGCGACGACCTGTCGGGTGCTCTGCTCGGTGGGGATGAAGCTGCGGGGCCAGGTGGGTGTGTACTTGACGAAGGAGCGCTGGTAGGGGAGTCCGGAGGCGCTGGCGTAGCCGAGGGCGTGTGCGGTGCCGGAGTCAGGGACGCCGGCGACGGCGTCGACGTCCATCTTCTCGTGTCGGGCGAGTGCGGCGCCGCAGCGGTAGCGTGTCTCCTCGACGTTGATGCCCTCGTAGCTGGAGGCGGGGTATCCGTAGTAGACGAAGAGGAAGGTGCAGAGTCGCTTTTTGGGGAGTCCTGGGAGGAGCTGTTCGAGTCCGTCGGGTTTGATGAGGACGGCCTCGCCGGGTTCGAGCCAGCGGATGATCTTGTAGTCGAGGTTTTGGAAGGCGCAGGTCTCGAAGGTGGCGGCGAAGGAGTGGACGGTCTCCTCGATGGTGGTCTCGACCTCGGTGCCGTTGACGATTTCGCGGCGGGTTCGGCGGACGGTCTCGGTCTTCTCGCCGATGACGACGGGGGTTCGGCCGAATTTGTCACGGACGGCGATGACGCCGTCGCGGGTGAGGAGGAGCATGGAGCAGGAGCCCTGGATTTTGTCCTGGGCGCTGCGGATGCCGTCGGCGAAGGACTGTTCGAGGCTGATGAGGCTGGCGACCATCTCGGTGGGGTTGATGCCGTCGCCGGTCATTTCGGCGAAGTGGGCATGGGTGCTGCGGTAGGCGTTTTTGCTGAGGGCGTCGAGGTTGTTGATGAGTCCGACGATGGTGATGCCGAAGGTGCCGAGGTGGCTGAAGGTCATGAGGGGCTGGTCGCCGGTGTCGCTGATGGAGCCGATGCCGGCGTGTCCTTCGAGGTGATCGACGTCGTACTGGAATTTGCTTCGGAACTGGGCGTTGCTGATGTCATGGATATTGCGCTGGAAGCCCTTTTTTCCGAGGACGAGGAGTCCGCCGCGCTGATTGCCGAGGTGTGAGTGGTAGTCTGTGCCGAAGAAGAGGTCATTGACGCAACTGCCGGAGGAGACGACGCCGAAGAAACCGCCCATAGTCTAGTGTATCCTTACGAGGCTGTGCGCCTGGCGGATGCGCTGTCCGGTGTGTGTGGGGGGACAGCGTTCCGCCAGTGCGCGAGGTGAGTGGACGGCGGGGAGAGGGGTTGGCTTGTGGGGGGTGTGGGAGGGGGGAGGGGAGGACGCCGGCGTCCACCTTCGGCGTCCTTCCTCTGTGAGTGAGCGGCAGCGGGTGCCGTGTCGGTCAGATGTCGGCGTTCTGTGGGGTGCGCGGGAAGGGGATGACGTCGCGGATGTTCTGCATGCCGGTGCAGAAGCGGACCATGCGTTCGAAGCCGAGTCCGAAGCCGGCGTGTGGGACGGTGCCGAAGCGCCGGAGGTCGTTGTACCAGCCGTAGGCGGTGGGGTCCATGCCCTTTTCGGCGTAGCGTGACATGAGGACATCGAGGCGTTCCTCGCGCTGGCTGCCGCCGATGATTTCGCCGACGCCGGGGAGGAGGACATCCATGGCGGCGACGGTTTTGCCGTCGTCGTTGACGCGCATGTAGAAGGCCTTGACGTCCTTGGGGTAGTTCATGACGATGACGGGGCCGTGGAAGACCTTTTCGGCGAGGTAGCGTTCGTGTTCGGTCTGGAATTCGGCGCCCCAGACGGGATCGTACTCGAAGGTGACGCCTTCGGCCTTGGCCTTCTGGAGGATATCGATGGCGTCGGTGTAGGAGAGTCGAGTGAAGGGTGCGTCGGCGAGATGAGTGAGGAGTGAGAGGAGTTCCTTGTCGACTCGCTGGGTGAAGAATTCGAGTTCGGGCTGGCACTTTTTGAGGACGGCGGCGATGAGGAAGCGGAGGAAGTCCTCGGCGAGGTCGGCGTCGTCGTTGAGGTCAGCGAAGGCGACTTCGGGTTCGATCATCCAGAATTCGGCGAGGTGTCGCGGGGTGTTGGAGTTTTCGGCTCGGAAGGTGGGCCCGAAGGTGTAGACGCCGCCGAGGGCGCAGGCGTAGGCTTCGGCGTGGAGCTGTCCGGAGACGGTGAGGTGTGTTTCGCGTCCGAAGAAGTCCTGGCGGTAGTCGACGCGTCCGGTATCGGGGTCACGAGGTGGGTTTTCGAGGTCGAGTGTGGTGACCTGGAACATTTCGCCGGCGCCCTCGCAGTCGGAGGCGGTGATGAAGGGGGCGTTGAAGTAGGTGAAGCCGCGGGACTGGAAGAATTCATGGACGGCCATGGCGAGGACGTTGCGGACGCGCATGACGGCGCCCATGACGATGGTTCGTGGGCGGAGATGGGGGATTTCGCGGAGTTTGTCGAAGGGGAGGCGGTATTTGCCCATGGGGTATTCCTGGGGGTCGCAGAAGCCGAAGACATGGAGGTCATCGACCTTGAGTTCGACGGACTGTCCGGCTCCCTGGCTGGCGACGATGGTGCCGGTGGCCTTGAGGGAGGCGCCGGGCTGGAGCTTCTGGACATCGCTGGCGTAGTTGTTCAGGGAGGCTGGAGCGACGAGCTGGAGATTGGCCTGGCTGCTTCCGTCGTTGAGTTCGATGAAGGAGAAACCGGCCTTGGAGTCTCGTCTGGTGCGGACCCAGCCGGCGACGGTCACGGTTTTGCCCGTCATGCTGGGGTCCACGGCGTCGCGGATGAATGTGCGCTTCATGTGCTGCTACCTTTCTCTGAACTGCTGAGATACATGTGTCTGTGGCGTCTTCGTCTGAAGGCCGTCACGGACGCAAAAGAGTGTAATAACTATTAGTATATGTCCAAACTGCGCAAAAGCAACCCCGCGCACAGGTCTGGCGGTGTGTTTCGGCGATTTTTTTTGTGTGTGTCCGCCGGGGTGTGTCTAGGGTGCGGGCGCGTAGAGTCTGGCGGTGTCTGGCATTCCGAGGTGGAGGAAGATTTGCTGGAGGTGAGAGGCGACCTCGTCGTCGGCGTCGAACTGCTGATAGTTGTGGTTGCAGGCCTTGAGGAGTCGGGTCATGGTTTCGAGGGCCTGCTGTGGCTGTCCCTGTCGGAAGAGGACCCAGGCGAGGCTGTCGAGGTAGGCCGGGTTGTCGGGTTCTTGGTCGAGTGCCTTTTGGATGAGCTGTTTGGCGAGAGGGAGTTGCTGGTTGAGTTCGGCGAGGAGGTATCCGTAGTAGTTGCAGAGCTGTGGGCTGTCGGGGCTGAGCTGGTGGCAGCGTTTGGCGAGTTCGAGGGCCTGGTCTCGTTTTCCGAGTGTCCAGCAGAGCATGGAGAAGCGGTAGAAGAACTGCGGGGAGAGGGGGTGCTGTGTGGTGGGGTTGAAGGTGGCCTCGGCGAGCATTCGGGAGTAGTCGCGGTAGGCCTTGTCGGTTTCGCCGAGTTCGGCGAGGACGGCGTTGCGGAAGATGCGGTCGCGTTCGTTGAGCTTGTTGACGGGGATGGCGGCGAGGAATTTGCGGGCCTGCTGGTGTCGTTTGGCGGCGATGAGGACGCGGACGAGGTTGAGGGCTTCGGGGACGGAGGAGGGCTGGATGCGGAGGAGTGCGGTCTGGATGTTGACGGCGATGTCGCGGAGGTCTGGGGTGTCGGCCTCGAGGCAGAGGACGATGAGTTCGCGGAGGGTGTGTGGGTTGAGGGAGGCGGCGTCGTGGTCGAAGTCGAAGCGTGGGAGCGCGTTGAGGAGCGCGTCGTAGGTTTTGAGCTGGCGGGAGGCGATGAGCATGTAGTCGAGCCACCAGGCGGTTTCGCCGGCGGGGTGTTGGTCGAGTGAGACGAGGTAGTCGTGGAGCTTTTGCCAGAGTCCGGTGGCGCGGAGGAGGTTGCCGAAGAGGACGCAGGAGGGGACGGGGGCGCGTGGGCCGTCGAGCGGTTCGACGAGGGCTCGGGCCTGTTGTCGGAGCTGCTTGGCCTTCTGGGTCTGTTCGGGTGTGGGCTGCTGGAGTTTCTCGAGCTGTTCGGCCTGGTAGATGCAGAGGGCGCCTCGGGTGGCTCTGGCGGTGTTCCAGTCATGGATGGCGGCTTGCGGGAGCGCCTCGAGTTTGCGGAGGAGCGCGTCGAGCTCGTCGTGGTTGCCGTCCTGAGCGAGGGCGAAGAGCATCATGGCGAGCTGTCCTTCGGTGTGTCCGGAGTGGATGAAGGCCTGTCGGACGATGGCGAAGGCGCGTTCCTGCTGTTTCTCGTTCACGAGGATGAGCGCGAAATGGCAGACGTTGGCGACCTGGTATGGGTTGGCGCGGAAGATGGGCTCGTAGGCGACGGAGAGTGGCGTCTTGTCGTTGCGCTGGTGCCAGAGTGACCAGTTTCTGCGGAGGTCGTCGGAGGCGGTGGGGTCGAGTCGGAGCGCCTGGTCGAGAAAATCGGTGGCCTGCTGGAGGGTGAGGGCGGGCCGTTTTGGGGGGCGGAGATGACGGGGGGTGAGGGTGTCGAGGCGGAAGAGGGCGTTGCGGGCGTAGGCGCTCCAGGCGGCGGCCTGGCGGAAGGCGGGGGCGTCGAGGGCGGAGCCGGTCTCGGGGTGGATGGGGAGACGCTGCAGAGACGCAGACAGGCACGTGCCCACGGAGGGGAACGTGCCTGTCATCATCAGCGTAAGCACCACAGTCAGGATAATGGATTTCGCCAGGGCTCCTTGTGATGTCATTCCGTGCTGCATCTCAGACAACAACCTTACATCGTTCTGCGACTGCCCGTCTTTGGCGGACGCACACGACAGGCCGTTGCCACGCTACAAAACACAAAATCACTTCTTCTTGTGGCGCAGAGCCTTGAGCTGCTTGCGGCGCTTGTGCTTCGCGATCTTCTTGCGGCGCTTCTTCTTGACAGAACCCATGATCGACCTCTTGACTGTTTAATGTTGACGAAATGATACCACTTGACGGAAAATCAGTAAAATCTGACAAATCAAGACTATAACGCATCGGAGGCGAATTTTCAAGTGTGCGCGTTGGGATTTGATCCACAAAAGACACAAAAGGCCCAAAAAGCGCCTCGCTTCGCTCGGCGGAATTCGGTCGCGCCGCTGGCGCGGCGCCGGCGCGGGCTTCGCCCGCTTCCCTAACCGACGGCGAGGACGCCGTCGGTACATCCCGCGCTCCCGCGCGGAGAACTTCCAGCCCAATCGTTTGCCCGGGGGCTGACACCCCCGGCTAATCAGGTGTCGCCCCTCCGGGGCTCAAATC
>CALZPA010000235.1 GCA_945827525.1 uncultured Lentisphaeria bacterium
CCTCGGCCTTCTTGGCCTCTTCGGCGGCCTTTGCGTCCTCGGCCTTCTTGGCCTCGATGGCCTTCTGTTCGGCGAGGGCGCCGATGGAGGAGTTGCCCTCGAGGTCGGACTTGATGGTGGAGCGTCCGGTGACGGCGGCGAGGAGGAGGGTGGAGACGAGGAAGACGATGGCGATCCAGGTGGTTCCCTTGGTGAGTGCGCTGGTGGCGCCGGCTCCGAAGATGGACTCGGCCATGCCGCCGCTGACGGCGCCGAGGCCGCCGCGCGTCTTGCTCTGCTGCATCATGATGATGGCGATGAGGCAGAGGGCCGAGAGGATGGAGATGATGGAAAGGAGAATGAACATGCTGAGGCTCCGTTTGCTGGGGACTGGATGAGCGTGATCGTGTGCGGTTGCGGCCAGTGCGGGCGTCGCCTGCCCGCGGCAGGGCGCATAAAGCCATAGAATATAGCCTCTCGGAGGCGATTCGTCAAGTGGTCGGAGTTGCGGAACGCGGACGATGGCGCGTTCGCCCATCAGAAGATCCAGTTGGCGATGAGGTCGTGCATGGGGCGCGGGGCCTTGACGTGGAGCCGGACGCCGGCGTCGCCGTAGTCCTCGTCGAGGATGGAGCAGCCCTCGCGGATGGCGCGGAGGAGATCCTGGCGGCTGTGGGGGATGAGCAGGGTGGCCTCCTCGGCGTCGGCGGAGACGAGCTCGTCGAGGTGACGGACGAGGGCGTCGAGGCCGTCGCGCTGGCGCGCGGAGACGAGGAGGGCGTCGGGGTAGCGGAGGAGGAGCCGGCGTCGGGCGATGGGGTCCTGGATGAGGTCGGCCTTGTTGAGGACGAGGAGGGTGGGCTTGCGTCCGGCGCCGATCTGCGTGAGGGTGTCGGAGGTGGTCTTGTGGTGTTCGTCGAGGGCGGGCGCGGTGGCGTCGGCGACCTCGATGACGTAGTCGGCGAGGGCGGTCTCCTCGAGGGTGGACTTGAAGGCCTCGATGAGGGTGGTTGGGAGCTTGCGGATGAAGCCGACGGTGTCGGCGAGGAGGATGTCCTGTCCGCCGGGGAGGGTGAGTCTGCGGACGGTGGGGTCGAGCGTGGCGAAGAGCTTGTCCTCGGCGAGGACCTGGGCGCCGGTGAGGGCGTTGAGGAGCGAGGACTTGCCGGCGTTGGTGTAGCCGACGATGGCGGCGACGGGGACGGGCTTGCGGAGGCGTCTGGCGCGCTGGACGGAGCGGCGTCGCGTGACGTCCTCCAGTTGGGCGCGGAGCTTGGCGATCTGCATCCGGACGAGCCGCGAGTCGAGTTCGAGCTGCTGTTCGCCCTCGCCCTTGGCGCCGTGCGCGCCGCCGCCGCCGAAGCCGCCCTGGCGGCTGAAGTGCGCCCATTTGCGCTTCAGGCGCGGCAGCGAGTAGTTGGCCTGCGCCAGTTGAATCTGCAGGCGCGCCTCGTTGGTGCGGGCATGGACGGCGAAGATGTTGAGGATGACCTCCTGGCGGTCGATGACGGCGAGTCCGGAGAGCGTCTCCCAGTTGCGCTGCTGGGAGGGCGTGAGGAAGTCGTCGAAGATGATGACATCGGCGCCGGCCTCCTCGGCGAGGCGCGCGAGCTCCTTGGCCTTGCCCTCGCCGAGCAGGAGCTTGGGCATGGGCTCGCGGATGCGGACGAGCTGTCGTCCGACCAGCTCCAGTCCGAGCGTGTCGGTGAGTTCGGCGAGCTCGTCGAGCATCTCGGCGGCGAGTTCGGGGGTTGTTTCGAGTCCGTGGGTTCCGATGAGGAACGCCTTCTTTCCGGGTTCGGCCGTCTCTTCGGGCAGATGGGGCATGGGTGTGGGTGCGTGGGTGTGAGGGGAGGGTTCTGGTGTGGGGGTCATGTTGGGGGTCTCCGTGTATGGGTGTGGGTGCGTGGGTGTGAGGGGAGGGGGAGGAGAATGGCGCGCCGCCGTCGCGTCCGGGGAGGGCGAGGCGGCGGCGCGCGGCTTCAGGCGCTGATGGGGCCTGTCCCAGTTCTGGCTCGCTTACTTGGCGTTGTTGGAGAAGCCCTTGAGGAGGGCCTTCTTGCGCGGGGTGTCATGCTTGACGGGCTTTTCGTCGTTGGGGTCCTCGCTGTGCTCGACGGACCAGCCGCTCCACTCGCGGAACGCATGGTAGGACCAGTCCCAGCCATACTCCTCGAAGATGTCGATGGCGTCGCGCAGGAAGATTTCCGCGCCCTTGGCCCAGCGGATGGCGGAGAATTCGCCGACGTAGATGCGCGCGCCGTGCTTGAGCTGGAAGTCGCGGGCGGCCTGGACGTAGTTGCGGATGCCCTCCTTGGTGAAGCCCTTGGCGGGGTTGGGGTAGTAGAGGTCGCCGCCCTTCGGGTTGCTGCCGACGCCCTGATGGGTGTAGCCGCCGGGGAAGTACATGTGCGCCTGGTAGATGACGTCCTTCATCGGGAGGGGGCTGAGGACGTCGAACGAGGAGGCCGCGTCCCAGTCCTTCGCCTCGATGATGATGGGCGTGTCGGGGTCGATGGAGCGGACGACCTGGGCGGCGCGGTACTGCAGCGTGAGGTAGTCGCAGTAGACGACCTCGAAGGGCTGGCTGGGCTCGTTGATGAGGTCATAGCCGAAGAGCGCGGGATGGCCCTTGACGGCGGTGGCCAGGATGCGCCAGGCCTCCAGGAAGGTGTCGGCGAAGCGCGGCTGCTCGAACATGTTCATGTGGCCGCCGTCGCGTCGTCCGCCGGGGGCGACATGGAGGTCGAGGACGACCTTGATGCCGAGCTCGTGGGCCTTGTCGAGGACCTGGAGCGTGCCGGGGACTTTGCCCCGGATCCAGTTGAGGTATTCGTCGCGGTCCTGGTTGTCGTTGCGGGCGTGCCAGTTGCGGATGAGCTGCCAGCGGTAGAGGTTGGCGCCCCACTGCTTCAGGTCAGGCAGATGGCTGGTGATGACGGCGGGCGAGAACTCGCCAGTGGACATGACGCCGCGGCGCACGGGCTCCTTCAGCACGCGATCCGTGTATTCGCAGCGGTAGTCGGGCGGCGTGAGGCGCGGGAATACCTTGGCCGGGTCGATGAGCTCGACGGCGAGGTTGCGGAAGCGGATGGTGCCGGTGCTGTCCTGAAGGCCCAGCTCAATCGTGCCCGGCTGCGCGTCCTCGGGGACGTTGAACCCCACCGACACGCGCTTCCATCCCGACGTGCCGTGCTCGCCCGACGGATGCTTCCAGTAACGCTGGCCGCCCTTCGTCGCAAACACCATCATGAACTTCGTCCCGTTCCAGGACTGGCGAGGCTTCGACACGTTCTCGTAGGACATCTCGCCGTCCATCCGCACCGTCTTGCCCGCGTACTTGCTGAAGTCGAACGGCAGGACGGCGCGTCCGTCATCCCCCGGTATCACCTTGTCCAGCCTGATGACGAGGCAGTGGCCGCCGTCCGTGGGCTCCACCTTCGCGAAGCTCGGCAGCTTCCAGTCCTTCATCTCCTCGGGCGCAAACGACGTTTTCAGAATGGTCTGGGCGGACAGCGCCAGCCCGGCCGACAGCAAGAGCGTGGTGAGACGTAATGATGACATGGGGTACTCCTAAAGGGAATAAGGGAATGCCGGACGCCCGTCTGGACGCCCCGAACGCATTTAAATTTAGCACGACTGCACCCGCTTTGCAACGGAGCGGGGACGCCGCGCCGACATTGACAAGCCGTGTGTCGCGGATATATGCCCTCTTCCAGCCCGGCTCGGACGAGGAGCTGTGGGCGCTGGACGACGCGCTGAACCGCATCGAGGCGGCGGACGACGGGGAGCTGCGTGGCCGCCGGCGACAGCGACCAGGTCAAGGGGCTCATCCGAGCGACCGCCTGCATCCAGGCCTGGCGCTCCCTCGGCGACGACGCCTTCCTACAGCAGGCCCTCCATCTGCTCAATAACCTCCCGAACTTCCCCTCCGCCCACCCGTTCCGCGACTATCTCCAGGAAAGGAGACCCGACTTCCCCGGACTGGATTACTGGTACTGACCACGAGTCCGCCCAATCCCCCCCTTCAGGTTGCTTGCCGCCCCCTCCTAGACAGTATCCCGAGCCTGGCTATGTGATAAAACTGGTCGATTGACCAGTTTTTCGCACTTCGCAGGCTCAGGAAACGCGACGGCATCGTCCGCTTCGGCGCGTTTTTGGGCGTGTCTGCGGCTTGGTGTGGGCTGCCTGGCGCTTTGCAGTTGACAGTATCCCGAGCCTGGCTATGTTATAAAATTGGTCGATTGACCAGTTTTTCGCACTTCGCAGGCTCAGGAAACGCGACGGCATCGTCCGCTTCGACGTGGGTTTCGGCGTGTCTGCGGCTTGGTGGAGGCTGCCTGAAGGCTATCTGGTGCTTTGCAGTCCCTGCATTCCCCGAGCCTATGACATGCGAGAAACTGGTCGATTGACCAGTTTTATCACATAGTCAGGTTCAGTCAGAACATCTAGGGAGGTATATGTGTCATGAGAATTGCCAGAGAGCTGCACCTGCAGAAGCTGATAGGTGCCCAACACAATGGACTCATCAAAGTCATTACCGGTATGCGCCGCTGCGGCAAGTCCTATCTGCTCAATGAGCTGTTCAGGGATTATCTGCTCCATCATGGCATCGATGACGGTCATATTCTCCGCCTTGCCTTCGATATGCGCAGCAATCATTCCCTGCGTGACCCAGACGCCCTCTGTGACTTCGTGCGGGAGAGAACCAGTGCTCCAGGCATGCATTACCTGCTCCTGGATGAAATCCAGCTGGTCGAGGACTTCGAGGGAGTCCTCAACGACTTTCTTCATTCTCCGAACCTGGATGTCTATGTCACCGGCAGCAACTCACGTTTCCTTTCCTCTGACATCATCACGGAATTCCGCGGACGAGGCTACGAAATCCACCTTCAGCCGCTTTCCTTTGCCGAATTTCTTTCGGCTCAGAGCCAAGACCGGCAACAGGCCTGGAACAGCTATCTTCTCTATGGCGGCATGCCCTTTCTCTTCAACCTTCAGTCCGATGAACAGAAGGCAGACTACCTCAAGAGGCTCTTCGCCGAAGTCTACAAACGGGACATCACGGACCGCTACCGCATCCGTATGCCAGACGAACTGGACCGTATCGTCAGCATCCTTGCCTCCTCCGTCGGCTCGCTGACCAGTCCCGTCAAGCTCTCCAAGACGTTTGAGTCCATGGCTCGCCGCTCCATCTCGCCGTCCACCATCACCCGATATTGCGGGTACTTGGAGGATGCCTTTCTGGTCAGCCGGGTCAAGCGTTTTGACCTCCGTGGAAAACGCTACATCGGCACCCTCTACAAGTACTATTTCCAGGATATCGGACTTCGCAACGCACATCTCAATTTTCGGCAGTATGAGGAAAGCCATCTGATGGAGAATGTCATCTACAATGAGCTGCTTCTCCGTGGCTACAACGTTGATGTCGGCATTGTGGAAGGCCGACAGACCTTCCCTGACGGACATTCCCAGCGGCAGACCTACGAGATCGACTTCGTGGCCAATCTCGGTAGCAGGCGATACTATATCCAGTCAGCCCTTCAGATGCCCACAGCCGACAAGCGCGAGCAGGAAAACCGTCCGCTGCGAAAAACGGGAGATGCCTTCCGGAAAATCATTGTCACGGGCGACCACACGCCGCTTTGGCACAACGAGGATGGCCATACCATCATCAATGTCCTCGATTTTCTGCTTCGCCCAGACAGTCTTGACCTGTAAGCCACTTTCCTCTTTGCTTTCCTCTCGTCGCTTTTCGCCCGACGGCGAGGCCGCCGTCGGGACAGGCACCGCTTTTTTTCTCGATTGAGTCGATTGAGTCGATTGAGTCGATTGAGTCGATTGAGTCG
>CALZPA010000236.1 GCA_945827525.1 uncultured Lentisphaeria bacterium
GTGGGCGTCTTGCCCATTCCCAGCTCGCGGAAGGCGCCGATCCAGGAGGCCTTCGACCAGCCGCGCCGCATGGGAAGGGGCATAGTGAGGCGGCTGTCGCGCTTCCGCCGCCGCTTCGCCCTGGCCAGCTCCCTGGGGGAGAGCCGGTCGATGCGGAAGTAGCGGTAGTCGTCGCCGAGCTTCAGCCGCCCGTAGGGCGACTTGGAGAGCCTGCCGCGCGGGGTGGCCTTCAGCGCCGCCTGGACGAAGTCTCTGGCGGCGTTGCGGATGACCTTGGCGACGGGGATGCCCTTGAGGCGGGCGAAGAGCTCGATGAGCCCGGAGGCGTCGAAGTCGACGGAGGCGGTCATTGAAGAAGGTCTCCCAGGTTGACGCGGACAGCGAGCCCGGCGGCGTCGGCCTCGACGGAGAGGACGCGGTACATCCTGCCGTCGACGGCCATGCGGTCACGCCTTGGGGCGGGCAGCTCCATGCCGTCGAAGTCCTCAATGGGGATGAGGACGGAGAAGGCGTAGGCGCCGGCGAGTCCCATGTCGGTGTTGACGTCGGCGCGCTTGAGGACGGAGCGCGTCCCCGTGAGGGCGCGTCCGTTCCAGACGGCGGTGACGGCGAGTCCTGGCTGCCGGAGGATGCCCGCTGCAGCCCTGCGGATGGCTGACCAGTCCATCAGGCGAGCACCTTCAGGGTCTTGGCCAGCTCGGGGTTGAGGACCTTGAGGTCAACCTGGCCGACGGCGTCGATGACGTCGGCCTTGCTGGCGTCGGACCAGAACTGCTCGATCTTGAAGTGTCGGTCGGCGGAGTCGTACCCGAAGTAGACGGTGCGCCCGAGCTGCACCTCCTCGGCGGGGTCGTTGGTCTTGTCGGGAAGGATGACCAGCGCGGCGTTCTTTTCATAGGTCTTGCTGGCAGTGGTGACGCCGACCTTCCAGATGGCATCCATGCCGACAAGCACCTTGGAGACGCCGAGGACGACGGCGAGCTGCTCGGCGGTGACGGCGCGGGGATCGCCGCCGGCGCCGACGACGACGCCGGTGTTCTTCATGCGGTCGGCGACGGCGGCGTTCTTGCGGATGGCGGCAAAGGTGGCGAAGGACAGCGCGAGGGCGACGGGGCCCGTCGCGGTGTCGGCGAGCTTGGCGGCCTCGTCCTCAATACCGGCAACGAGGTCTGCGGAGACGTCGGTGGTGGAGTCGGACTTGAGGAGGGCGTCGGCGGCGAGCTGCTCGATCTTGTTGTAGAAGGCGCGTTTTGCCATGCGGGCCATGGCGAGCTCGGCGAAGTCCTGGGAGGCGTAGCCGGCGATCTGGTCGTAGCCCATCTGGTAGCGGGCGAGGACCTCCTTGCAGGCGAAAGTGATGGCGTCCGCGCCGAGGGTGTTTGCGGTGATGGCTCCGAGGGTGGCGGTGGCTCGTCCGTACTGGGCGGCGATGTCGGCCTTGTACTTCTGGTAGTACATGGTGCCGGCCTGCTGGGGGCGCTCCAGGTAGGGGAGGATGGCGTCAACGAGGTAGCCGGGGAAGGACACCGGCACGTCTTCGAGGTCTGCGCGTCTGACAGTGGTCATGATGGTTTCTCCTTAGTGGTTCTTCAGGTAGCTCTGGTAGGCGTCGCGATGGGTGGACTTCAGCTCGACGAAGCGGCGGTCCCATTCCTGCTGGGGCAGTCCCTTCGGGATGGAGGCGACAAGGGAGCGCCAGTCCTGGGAGGGCGAGGTCTGGGGCTTCGTCTGGCGCATGCCGGGGGTGAGGCGGGCGATGGCCTCGGTGGCCTGCCGCAGGTGAAGGCGCAGATGCTCAATCTCCTGACGGAGCTGGGTGATCTCGTCCTCGGACTTGTCGGGCCCGCAGGGCTCGGGGTCCTCATTCTGCTCGGGCTTGGTCTCGGGGTCGCATCCCTGGTCGGGCTCGGTCTCGGGGTCGCATCCCTGGTCGGGCTCGGTCTTCTTGGGGCACTCGGGCTCGGGCTCGTTCTCGGGCGCGTCGGGGATTTCGGGGTCTTCTTCCTGTCTGAGTTTCATGGTTCTCTCCTGTCTGGGTTCTAGATAGGCGGCCAGCCTGCCGGCCTGGCCACTGAAAAAGGCATCGACGTCGGGTGAGCGCCCCTTCTCGGGGCGTGAGGGGGCGGGCTCGGAGGACTCGCCGATGACGGCGTCGGCGAGACAGCAGCCGACGGCCTCGGCGGCGTCAAGCCAGCCCTGGCGGCCCTCGGCAAACCAGCCTTCCACCGTGTCGGGGTCGAGTTTGGTCTTGGCGAGTCTGGCAATGACCCGGCGGTTGACCTTGTCCATGAGCTCGGCGGCGTCCTTGTGGGCGCCGGGGCCGCCAGCGGTGACGGTGGCGCAGCTGTGGAACATGATGAGGGAGTTCTCGTGGACGCTGACGGAGGCTCGGGGCGCGAAGGCGACCAGGTTGGCGGCGGCGCTCATGGCGTAGGCCTCGACAATGTAGGTCATGTGCCGGCCTGGATGCTCGCGGCGCCAGTTGGCCAGCAGGCAGTCCATGGTGGAAGCGGCGAAGACGTCGCCGCCGAAGGAGTTGATGTGCACCTCCACATCGTCGTTTGCGGTGGCCAGCGCGGCGGCCAGGCAGCAGGGCGTGGTGACGCAGCCTCGCTCGATGTCGCCGAGCCAGTCGGCGAAGGGGAAGACGTCATCGCTCAGGATGACGCCAGAAATGTTCACTCTGGTCATGGCTTTCCTCGGTGGTTTCGGGTTCAGGATCGGCGGTGGCTCCGGAGGCGGTCTGGAAGAAGGCGAGATTGCCGAGTCCGAGCTCCTCGAGGAGCTTCTTCTCCTCGGCGAGCTGGGCGAGCTGGTCGCGCCAGGTGGGTCCGAGGAGGTCGCGGTAGGTGGTGCGGCCGCCACGGAGCCGGGCGTCCAGCGTCCGCTCCGCCTTGTCTGGGTCAATCTCAAACTGGCGCGGCCAGGAGACGACGTAGTCCACGCCGGGGCAGAGGATGCCGCAGACGTAGTCGACTACTTGCCTCTCCAGCAGCTTCTGGTCCTCCTCGAACTGGCTCCAGGAGATGGCCAGCTCAATCTGTCCAGAGGAGTAGGAGTTGTCGGCTCGGCCTCGTGCGAGGCAGGACATGACGCCGAGGCGCTTGCCGTTGGCGTCGGCGAGCTGATCCATCCAGCCGGTGATGGCGTTGGAGGGGCGCTGGGCGTTGTTGAGCTCGGTGACCTTGGTGCCGGAGGGGACGTGGGCGATGGCGGAGTGTCCGGCGAAGGCGTCGAAGGTGCGCTCCGTCTGGGCGGCGGCGGTGAGGTCGGCGATGTCCTCGGCGGTGAAGCCGGTGCCCTCGGCTGCGTCGGCGGGGTCGAGCCCGCCGAGAAGCTCCTTGATGCGCCCGTCCGTCGCGCCGGGCGCGTCCTCGACGACGAGGGACATCTCGGCGGCGTTGCGTGCGGCCTGCACCTCGGACTTGATGAGTGAGCGGGTGTCGGCGGTGATCTCGGCGTTGGGCAGGAAGAGCGGCTCGCCTCGGTACTGGGTGACCTTGCGGTGATACGAGACGCGGCGGCAGCAGCCGATGGGCAGGAAGGTCGCCTCGGAGCGGGCGACGGTGTGGCAGTTGCGGCGCCCCGTGACGAAGTAGCCCTGGACGGCGCCCTCCTCGTCGATGACGACGCCCTCCACCTGACGGCAGCCGTCGAGGCCATTCTCGGCCGCCCAGGCGTCAAAGCCGGCGATGTCGCAGATCTGGTCGGCGTCGTAGACGCGGAGTCGCCCGTGGGTGAGGAGCGGGTCGAGGTGGATGAGGCAGTCTCCGTGGAGCTTGACGGTGCGGAGGATGAGGGCGAGAAGGTCGGAGAAGTTCTCGCCCTCGGCGTGTCCTGCGTGGCGCCGCCACTCGGAGAAGGTCCGCTGCGCCTGTTCGCGGCCCTCGCCGATGAATTGGGGGATGCCGCCGGAGGGGCCGATGGCCAGGCGGATGGCGGTGTCGAGAGTGGAGCCGACGTTGTCGTTGTCGTAGAGGTTCGAGGCCTGGATGTAGGCGCGGATGCGCTTTTCGGCATAGAACATCTGCTCCGTCTCGGTGAGGTCCGAACGGATGACGAGCGGCTCACGGTGGATGTCGTCGCGGAGGGCGTCGTACTCCTGGCGGAGCGACGGCGTGGCGGCTCGGCGGGCGATGAAGCCGGCGGTCGCGGAGTCCACGGTGCGTCTCTTTCTGTTGAGAAATCCAAACATGCTGACAGGTTATTGACAGGTTGTCAGTTGCAGTTGCGGCGGTAGGCGGGGAAGGTTCGGCGGATGCCGCCGAACTCCGGCGGGTCGAGAAGGGAGGCGATGCGGTCGTCGAGGAGATCGATCTGGCGCTGGAGCTCCTCGACCTTGGGATTCGTGACGGAGACGGAGCCCTGGATGGTGTAGGCGGCTGGTCCGGAGGCCAGCTCGTCCAGGCGTGCCTGGAGAGTGGCGCGGCGCGACATGAGGCGGTTGAGTGACTTGGTTCGGAGGTCCATGGCTTTTTTCCCAGTTTCTACGTCCGGCGAATTTTTCGGGGGGCGCGTATAAACTACTTTTGCGCCCTCTTCTCGCGGAGGAGCTGGCGGAGCCATTCCTGTCGGACGAACAGCGGCTTGTTTCCGGTGGGGAAGGCGGTGGGCGGCAGGTAGTGGCAGGCGACGTCGAGGGCGACGAGGGCCATCTTCTCGGCGTCGAAGAAGTCGCGGCGCTGCTGTCCCTGGGCGCACCAGTTCTGGTAGGCCTCGCCGTTGCCGTCCTTGGTCATGCGGAGGTTCGGGCGGACGGCGGTGAGCTGGGCGAAGTAGACGTCGCTGACCTGCTCCGGCAGCTGCCAGCGGTGCCCGACAGGGCGCGGCGGGTCGTAGAGGAGCGAGAGGAGCCGCACCTGGTAGCGGATGGCGTTGGCCAGAAACAGCTTGGCGTTCGTGGCGGACGGCATCCAGGGGCGGCCCTTGAGGGTGCGGTCGTCCTCGCCCTTGTAGTAGAAGACGCTGCGCCTCGACGCGACGAAGGGGTCGAGGTCCTGCGAGGTGTCGAAGCCTCCCTGGTCGATGAGGGCGAGGGCGACGCGGTGGCCGAAGTAGTCGGCGTCAAGGGCATCGCCGAGGGCGTCGAGGGAGTTGGCGGTGCCGGCGGCGAGGAGCCACGAGTTGCCCTGCTCGTCCCAGCCGCGAACGACCCAGACGTAGTACTTTTCGCCAGCCAGCTCGGACTTCTGCTGGTCGGCGGCGGCCACCACGACGGACAGCCGCTGGCCAAGGTCGGGGGGAAGGCCGACCTGCCGCGACGTCACCACCTCCGCGATGGAGACGGACGCATCGCCCTCGCGGACATGGCGGTACGGGACGGCGAGGACCGTGTTGGCCAGGTACTTCTTGCCGTCCGCGTCGATGGCGTCCTCCTGGGCGAGGGCGATTTCCTTCCACGTCCAGGTCTGGGGATTGGCCAGCGCCCCGCACTGGAAGGAGCGGTGCTGCGCGTTCGGGCGGGCGTGCACATACGCGCCCTGGCGGTTCATCTCCGGCGCGTCCGACTCGACATGGGCATGTCCGCAGACAGGGCAGATCCAGCGGATGCTGTCGGCGATGACGTCGCCCGAGTCGTCCTTCTCCCACTGGAGGCCCGCGTAGTGGCCATCAGGGAGGATGAAGGCAAGCTGCTTCGTCGGCGACAGCGCCCCGCAGGACAGGCAGCGCAGCGACCATTCGCCACGACTGCCCCTCAGCCAGTTCTGGTGCACCGTCCCGCCGACGTTCGACGGCGACGAGCACACGATGAGAAGCCGCTCGCGGAACGTCTGCATACGCAGCCGGACCGCCTTGAGCTGGCTCATGTTCTTGCCCTCGTCGT
>CALZPA010000237.1 GCA_945827525.1 uncultured Lentisphaeria bacterium
GCATTGATGGGCATAACACTCATCACCATAACCACTATAATAATAATAATGTGCTCTTTGAACTCGATAGTTGCTCTTTATTCCTGTGGGGTCTGTGACGGCGTCTGCGCTGAGCTTGCCATACCCATCGAGACACCATTCGGCGACATTGCCGTGCATGTCATAGAGCCCCCAGGCGTTGGGCAAATAATTACCGACTTTGACATGATATAAACCATTACCTCGATACCTCCCCACCTCGTCCATGTTGGGGCATGTCTGGGTGTTGGTCAGATTTTTGCCGGAGTTGAGGGCGGTGCTGGTGCCGGCGCGGCAGGCGTACTCCCACTGCGCCTCGGTGGGCAAGTCGAAGAGGAGCGCGGTCTTGGCGCGCAGGACATGGAAGAAGGAGCCCTCGTCCACCTGATGACTCTGCGGCCAGCTCGCACCGCTCACCGCCCCGCGCAATGTGCCATAGCTGACCTGCTCCACCGGGCGCGTGTCGCCTGTGTAGCGACTTGGATTGCTGCCCATGACCAGGGCATACTGCTTCTGCGTGACCTCGAAGACGCCGATGTAGAAGGGCCGTGTCAGCGTGACCTGGTGCAGTGTCTCGTCCGACCGACGGCCCAGCTCCTCGGCGGGCGAGCCCATCATGAAGGTGCCTGGCGGGACGAGGCGCAGCCACAGCTCTGTGGTGCGGCAGGTGTCCTGGCTGACGTCCGGTCCCAAGGCGCTGTAGCGCACCGGGTAGCGGGAGACGTCCGTGCCGCCGGAGAGGTCCACCACCAGATAGGGCCAGGCGCCCGTGAACGCCTGGACGCTCACGGTGAAGTCGCCGGTGTGCAGCGTCGGCTCATCCACGGACATGTCCCAGGTGATGCGATGCCTGCCAGCCTTGACCACGCCGTTGGCGCCGGCGCCCGCCAGCGTCTTCAGCGGGAAGCTGCGGTTGGCGCCACCATCCTTGCCGATGAAGCTGACGTAGATGTCGGCCTCGGCATCATCGTAGGTGATGGTGTAGTCGATGTCGACCTTGCCGTTCCAGGGCCAGCGCTGCTGCACCCTGTCCACCATGACCGTCACCTCGGCGGCACCCAGGCCGAGGCCCAGCGCCAGACAGAACCATACCAGAAGTCTCCTTGCCATCGTCGTCTCCTTGCTCTTGCCCATCAATTTCACCAAATTCAACATATTTTAACTTCTTCTAAAACACGTTTTCGCAAGCTATGCAACCACGCATATTTCATGATTCTCTCCACCTCAAGCATGACCAGCGCAAACGGTTCACTATATCCTCATCACACAGCTTTTGCAAGCAGAGGTGTCGAAGTTTGCGTCTTTTGTGGCCTCAACCCCATCGCGGCCCAAACGCGCCGCGACAGCGGCTTGGACGTCCCTTTGCGTCTTTTGTGCCTTTTGTGGACTCAACCCCATCGCGGCCCAAACGCGCCGCGCCAGCGGCTTGAGTGTCCTTTGGTGTCTTTTGTGTTTTTTGTGGACCTTGACGGCGCGCTCACCGAACAGCACTCGTGCGCTTGCACAGGGTGCCAACAAGGTCTAGATTAGGGAGCGTCCGAAACGCCGCAGCCTCATGTTCGAACGCACCCGCACATCATGAATGCCGGCCGCGTCCGGCCAGCAAGAGAACCCCAGCCAGGAGACATGCCATGCCACAGCCACGCCGCCTTCTCGCCAGCCTGCTTTCCCTGTCCGCCGGCCTGCTGCTGACCGCCGCCGAGCCGTCCGCCAACAACGCCCTGCGTCTCAACCTCACCGCGCAGGGCTCTGACCTCAAGGTCATCACCGTCGCCAACAGCGCCGGCGAGTCGTTCGGGACCGGCGCCATGACCTGGCTGGCGCCCGACCTGCGCCAGCGCGGCGCCTTCGTCTGCGGCCCGGCCGACCGCTCCCACGCCTGGAAACACCTCACCCTGACTGTCTGCACCGCCCAGGACGACACCGTCACGCTCAGCCTCATGGGCACCCACACCGACAAGACGCTCACCACCCTCTACGACGCCATCCTCATCGACGGCCAGCCCGTTCCCAACGGCGGCTTCGAAGACGGCCTCCGGGGCTGGCTCGTCGCCGACCAGGCGTCCATGCGTCCACAACTGGTCGCCGACCCGGGCCTCGTCCGCGACGGGAAGCGCTGCCTCCGTGCCTCGCATGATGCCTCCGCCGCCGTCCGCTTCCGCACCGTCGCGGGACGCCCTGCCGAGATTCGGCTCGCCTACTGCGTCGAGCCGCCGCCCAGCCTCCCTGCCGACTTCAACCCCCTCGACCTCACCGCCGCCGTCAATCGCGACTTCGCCGACGCCAGGCCCGACGACCAGACCGGCGGCTGGACCGACCAGGGACCCGAGAACGACCTTTCCGGCTTTGACCTCACGCGCCGTCGCTTCGGCGATGTCGGCTTCCAGCTCATCGATCCCGCCCGGAACGGCGGACGCGCCGTTGCCGTCTTCGACTCCGAGCATCTCGCGACGGGCCTGACCACCCTCACCGTCCCCATCGGCCGACAGGCCAAATTCCTGTATCTGCTCCACACCTCCGCCTGGAACCACTATCCGGCCGGCAGCGAGACCGCCCGCGTCACCGTCACCGACGAGACCGGCAAGGAGACCGCGTTCCCCATCCGCATCGGCCAGGAGCTCGTCGACTGGTGGCTGGCGGGCGACCTCCCCAACGCCCGCGTCGTCTACCGCAGACCCGCCAGCCAGGGCAACGCCGGGCTCTTCATCTCCAAATTCCGGCTGCCCGACGCGCCGCTGCGCACGCTCCGCGTCGACACCGCCGGCAAGGGCATCTACCTGCTTCTCGCCGCCTCCGTCTCCGACACCGATGTCCGGCTCAACTTCGACGACCTCCGCCCCGGCAAGGACTACCGCCCCATCGACTTCATCGACGTCAACTACCTGCCCGGCACGGCTCTTGACCTCAGCCGACTCAACACGCCCAACGCCTTCGAGGTCCTCGGCCCTGTCAGACGCTCCGCCGACGGCACGTTCCTGGAGTTCGCCAACCGCCCCGGCGTCCCCGCGCGCTTCCGCGCCACCTACCATTTCCCGCGTCCGCAGGCCGGTCTCACCACCGAGGAGAAGAAGGCCGGCATTGACCGCTATGTCCAGAACATCGCCCGCGCCGGCTACAACATGGTCCGCACCCACATCATCGACTGCTTCGCCAAAGGCAATAACCGCAACGACTTCGAGTACGACCCCGAGAACATCGACCTCATCGACTACTTCATCTTCAGGTGCCGTCAGGCCGGCATCTACATCAACTACAACACCGGCGCCTACCAGCTCTCCGTCAAGGAGCGCGCCTTCACCCCGGGCTTCCCGCCCATCAAGCAGCTCATGATGTTCGGCGACGAGCGCGTCCGCAAGTCCTGGCTCGCCATGACCCAGTACCTCCTCCACCGCCGCAACCCCTACACCGGCCTCACCATGGCCGAAGACCCCGCCCTCGTCCTCGTCGAACCCTTCAACGAGCTCGGCCTCGCCTTCAACCTCTCCGCCAGCCGCCCCCACCCGCGTGAGCTCATCCTCCAGCGCTTCGGCGACTTCCTCGCCCGCAAGCACGCCGGAGCCACCGTCCCCAAGCCGCAGCTCCCGCCCTTCAACGGACACCCCGAGCTCGCCCCCGACTGGGAGGAATTCCGCTACGAGACCTCACGCGAAGCCATGACCTTCATGCTCACCCACACCCGACAGCTCGGCTACCGCGGACTCTTCGCCCAGTACAACGCCATCAAGACGCTCGGCTACGCCGCCATCAACGAGCAGGGCCCCGACCTCACCATCTCCAACTCCTACTTCTGCCATCCCTCGAAATTCGACCGTCCCGGCTCCGTAACCCCCCAGACCAACCCCTTCTCCGCGCTCTGTCCCCATTTCCTCTGGTCCGCCGCCCAGCATGCCCACGACAAGCCCATCATCACCACCGAGTACAACACCGCCTGGGGAAACCAGTTCAAGTACGCCGACATCATGTACACCGCCTACGCCGCCCTCAACGGCTTCTCCGGACTCACCCGACACGAGACCATGAACGACCTCTGGCGCACCAAAACCGCCGACACCTTCGGCTCCATCGTCGACCGCCCCCTCGAGACCATCGCCGCCTTCCTCTTCCAGCGCGGCGACGTCAGCGCCGCCCGCAACCGCCTCATCCTCGAAATCCCCGAGGCCTACGCCACTACCGGACGAACCGCCGGACACAGCGTCAGCACCGCCCAGTCGCGGCTCGCCCTCGTCTCCATGTTCACCACCGACATCCTCCGAGACGGCGAGCCCAAGCCCGTCCCGCGCCCGCGCGACGTCCGGCTCCCCATCACCGGAGCCGCCGATGTCACCCTCCATGACTGGTTCGTCTCCCAGCAGGACGGCTCCGCCCAGTTCGACGCCGCCGCGTTCGTCCGCACCCTCCGTGAACGGAAGCTCCTCGCGCCCGACAACCTCACCAACCCCGAACTCGGACTCTGGCAGTCCGACACCCAGGAGCTCCTCCTCGACGCCAGCGCCGGCACCTTCACCGTCCGAACCCCCAAGTCCGAGGCCGCCACCGGCGCGGCTCACACTCCCTTCGCCCTCGACACCCTCCACCGGCTCACCTCCTCCGTCCCCGCCACCATCTCCATCCACTCCCTCCAGGACGACAAGCCCCTCCGGGACGCCGACCACCTCCTGCTCATCTACCTCACCACCGCCATGAACACCGACATGGCACGCTCCTACGACAGCTCGCGGCTCGTCAGCAACGGCAAACTCCCCATCCTCCTCCAGACCGGAACCCTCCAGGCCACCCTCCGACTCAAGCCCAACCAGACCTACGCCCTCTTCCCACTCGCCAACAATGGCCTCCGCCGAGACCCCATCACCCTCCGCGCCGACGCCGACGGCCTCGCCAACCTCACCCTCGACACCGCCCAGCTCCCCCACGGCCCCACCTTCTACTTCGAACTCGTCCGCCAGCAGACGCCCTGAGACGTGCCCACACACGCAACGCGGGCCTGGCCCCGACGAAATTTCATCCACAGAGAATCAATTTCACGTCCATGTCCCCTTGAAATCCACACGAAAGTGTGTATTCTATACCTAAATGACAGTCTCCTACTTTCCAGCAGTCCGTAAAAACAAAAAATGAGCTTTAATGAATTTCTAAAATTTCTAATAAAGGAAAAGGGGTGCATCGTTGTCAGAAAAACCAAAGACGGGATTCAGCTAGAGGCTCCAAACGGCAGACGGACGGTCATTCACCTACACGGAAATAAGGAAATCAAGGAAGGGACACGAAGAGGTATTCTCAAACAGCTAAACCTCATTTGACACCCAGACAATACCTAACGACCATGACTAGCAAGCGTACATACTTTCTGGCCATCTACAAGGCCAAGGAAGGGGGATACTTCTGCAAATTCCCCGACTGGAATATAGTCGATCAGGGAGAAACCCTTGAGGAGACCATTGACAATGCCAGCAAGTTGTTGCATTTTAGCGCTGAATGTCGCATCGCGGACAACCTGGCACTGCCAGAGCCAAGCTCAGGAGATGACATCAGAGACAAACTGGCCCCCGAGGATGGCGAGGTGTTCTGCCTCGTCCCTGTCACAGTATATCCACCAGCAAAGACAGAACGCATCAACCTCACGCTACGGGGGGACATTCTGGCAAGAATTGACGATTTCGCCAAGAAAAAGCACTGGAGCCGATCAAAACTCATGGTCAATGCCACCCTCACCTATATGCAAGAGGCATAGTTCGA
>CALZPA010000238.1 GCA_945827525.1 uncultured Lentisphaeria bacterium
CGCCCGACGGCGAGGGCGCCGTCGGGACAGGCGCCGCTGTCGCGGCGCTTTTTTTCTCGATTGAGTCGATTTTCGCCCGATGGGGGGGCGGGTTGCAAAGGGACAGGGCGACATATATATTGGCGGCGGTTGCGGGGCGTCAGGTCAGGCGTGGCACGCTTCAGATGGCTGTTGCCTTCGGACAATCAGGGACGCTCGTTTTTGGGTTAAATCTAAGGATACAAGGAAATTATGGGCATTGTGTTTGACGAGGGGCGTCGTGCGTTCCATGTGCAGACGGCGCGGATGAGCTATGTGATGATGGTGACGGAGGCGGGCAAGCTGGTGCATGTGTACTGGGGGGAGCGTCTGCCGTCGCTGGCGTGTGTGGAGCCGCTGCTGGACGGGCTGCGCGGGGCGCGGTCGCAGGGGGGGATTGTCGGGGCGTCGGCGGTGCCGGAGTATCGGTGCCAGGAGCCGATGGACTTCGGGGAGCCGGCGCTGCTGGCGGTGCACGCGGATGGCGTGCGCTCGACGCGGCTGACGTATGCGGGGCATGAGGTGTCGGCGGACGGCACGGCGCTGACGGTGCGTCTGCGGGACGAGCACTATGTGTTCGAGGTGTCGCTGTCGTACCGGGTGTTTGGGGAGCTGGATCTGGTGTCGCGTCGGGCGACGGTGCGGAACGGCGAGTCGGGAGCGGTGACGCTGGACTGTGTGAAGAGCGCGACGGCGGCGCTGCCGGTCGGGCCGTCGTATAGGGCGACGCACTTTGCGGGGAACTGGGGGAGCGAGTTCACGCGGCAGAGCTGCATGGTGACGCAGGGGCAGCTGGTTCTGGAGTCGCACCGTCTGACGTGCGCGGCGCACCAGCATGTGCCGTTTGTGGCGCTGGATCCGCGTGGGGAGTCGACGGAGACGATGGGCGAGGTGTACTTTGCGGCACTAAAGTGGAGCGGTGACTTCAAGCTGTCGGTGGAGCAGGACTATTATGGTCAGGTGACGGTGACGGCGGGTGTGAACGACCTGGACTGCCGCCTGCGTCTGGAGCCTGGGGAGTCGTTCGAGACGCCGGAGCTGGTGCTGGGGTACAGCGGCGCGGGCTTCGAGCGGATGTCGGAGCTGCTGTACGACTGGCAACTGGACTGGGAGGCGCCGCGCGCGAAGGCGCATGGGATACGTCCGATCATCTACAACTCGTGGTATCCGTATGAGTTTGACATTGACGAGGGTCGTCTGCTGGGTCTGGTGGAGAAGGCGGCGGACATTGGCGCGGAGCTGTTCGTGATTGACGACGGCTGGATGCCGAAGCGGACGGACGATCGTGCGGGCTTGGGTGACTGGGTGGCCGACCCGGCGCGTTTCCCGCATGGTCTGGGTGTGATAGCGGATGCGTGCCATGAGCGCGGGCTGCTGTTTGGTCTGTGGGTGGAGCCGGAGATGTGCAATCCGGACAGCGAGCTGTACCGAGCGCATCCGGACTGGGTGGTGAGCGACGCGACGCGTCCGCGGTCGGAGTGCCGTCACCAGGTGATCCTGGACGTGTCGCGGGAGGAGGTGTGCCAGTGGTGCATCGAGTGGCTGGACAGGCTGATACGCGACTGCCGGCTGGACTATCTGAAGTGGGACATGAACCGCTATGCGACGGAGCTGGGGACGGATCGGGCGCTGTCGGTGCGGTATATCCGGAATCTGTACCGGATCTGGGAGTCGCTGAACGAGCGTCATCCGGAGGTGCTGTTCGAGAACTGCGCCAGCGGCGGCGGTCGGGCGGACTTTGGGATGGTGCCGTACGCGGACCGCATCAACCGGAGCGACAACGCGCATCCGCAGGATGTGATGGTGCTGCACGAGGGGTTCTCGCGGCTGTTCGTGCCGAAGACGGCGGGCGGCGCGGGGAACATCGCGCGTGACCCGAATGTGCCGCTGCCGTTCCGGATCCACCTGGGGATGACGGGTTCGATGTCGATTGGGATTGACCTGCTGAAGGCGGACGAGTCGACGCTGGCGCAGTTGCGCGAGGCGACGGCGGCGTTCAAGCTGGTTCGCGCCGACCTCCAGGATGCGTATGTGTACCGGATTGCGTCGGCGACGGAGCGTCCGTATGTGATTTGGCAGTATGTGCGGCGCGACCGGCGGACGTTTGGGCTGTTCGCGTTCGGGCACTGTGTGCGCCAGTGGGACCGCCAGCGTCTGCCGCGTTTCCGGATGCGCGGTCTGCTGCCGGACGCGGTGTATGTGGATGGGCGCGGCGTGCGTCACACGGGCGCCGAGATGATGCTGGTGGGCGTGCCGGTGTCGCTGGCGCAGGGCGACTACACCAGCAGCTTCCAGTTCTTCGGCGAGGGCTGACGCGACGTTCGCGCCGTCTGGCCGTTGTGATGGGAGCAGATATGGGGGGAGGTGTCCGCGCATCCGCCTGGCGGGTGCGCGTGCAGAGAGGTGGGAAGCGAACCTTACAGGGAAACGTGTCAAGAGAGAGCAGGACAAAGGAGAGAGGCGCATGAGGAACGACGGCTTGCTGACGATGGTTTGTCTGGGCGTGCTGGCTCTGGGCAATGGCTGTGTGACGGGCGAGTGGCGTGTGCGGACGGCGGCGATGGAGCGTCCGGCTCGGGTGCTGGTGGTTCCGCCGGGCGAGGTGGGCGCGGCGCGTCTGCGCGCGGCGGAGGCGTCGGTGTCGTCGGGCGAACCGGCGCCGTCGGTGGTGGGTGGTCTGGACGAGGCGCGCCAGCGTGTTCGCGAGCTTCGCGGGCAGGGTGTGCGCGGTGAGATCATCGTGGGGTTCCGCGGGGGGGAGTATCGGCTGTCGAAGGCGGTTGAGTTTGGGAAGGAGGACAGCGGGACGCCGGAGGGTCGCGTGGTGTACCGTGCGGAGCCTGGTGAGCGGGTGACGCTGACGGGCGGCGTGGAGGTGCGCGGCTTTGAGCCGCTGACGGACGAGTCGCTGCTGTCGCAGTTGGTGCCGGAGGCTCGTGGGAAGGTGCTGGTGGCAGACTTGCGGGCGCAGGGCATCACGGAGTACGGGAAGCTGGAGAGGCGAGGCTTTGGCCAGGGCGGGACGCCGTTGGCTGAGGCGGAGCTGTTCTACGACGACAAGCCGATGCGTCTGTCGCGCTGGCCGAAGAGCGGCTTCATGGGTGCGCTGTCGAAGGACGAGACGGACACGCGGGTGGTTCTGGACGCGAAGGGGCGCGTGGCCCGCTGGCGTGGGGAGAAGGATCCGTGGCTGTTTGCGTACTGGCACTTTGACTGGGCGGAGCTGTACGAGCCGATACGCGGGTTCGGCGAGAAGGCGGACGAGGTGGTGCGCGACGCGAAGATCGTGCCGCCGCTGAGGAAGCTGACGCCGTCGCACACGCGGGCGTATGGTCTGAACCTTTTCTGCGAGCTGTCGGAGCCGGGCGAGTACTATCTGGACCGCGAGGGTGGTCGGCTGTACTTCATCCCGCCTCATCCTGGCGGTCGAGCGGTGCTGACGCAGGCGCCGCAACTGGTGACGCTGAAGGACGTGAGCGAGGTGAGCTTCGAGGGTCTGGTGTTCGAGTATGCGCGCGGGACGCTGATGACGATACGCGGCGGCGCGGGCGTTCAGGTGGTCGGCTGCGTGATGCGGAACGCGGGTCATGCGGCGGTTTCGGGGAGCGGCAGTCGCCATGAGCTGTATGGCCTGGACGTGTACGGCACGGGCGAGGGCGGTCTGTCGCTGTCGGGCGGCGACCGCAAGACGCTGACGGACGGGAAGAACACCATCGAGAACTGCCATGTGCACCACTACTCGCGGCGGGCGCGGACGTATCGGACGGGCATCCGCACGGACGGCTGCGGCAACCGTCTGGCGCACAACCTGATACACCATGGGCCGCACATGGCCATCGCGGCGGGCGGCAACAACCATCTGGTCGAGTTCAACGAGATCCACAATGCGGTCTACGAGAGCGGCGACGCGGGCGCGTATTATGTGGGGCGCGACTGGACGCAGCGCGGCAACGTCCTGCGCCACAACTACTGGCACCACATCAAGGGCAGCAGCTCGTTCGGGGGGATGACCATCTACTTGGACGACCAGCACTGCGGACACACCATCTACGGCAACCTGTTCGAGCGCTGCAACCAGTCGGTCTTCATCGGCGGCGGCGACGACAACATCGTGGACAACAATGTCTTCGTGGACTGCTGGAAGTCGGCGCACCTGGACAACCGCGGGATGGGCTGGCAGAAGAAGGCGACGGACGACCCGAACGGCGAGCTGCGGCGCTATCTGCGGAACATGCCGTACAAGAGCGAGGTGTGGGCGCGCGCCTATCCGACGCTGGTGTCCATCGAGGAGGACGACCCAGGCGTGCCGAAGCGCAACGTCTTCCGCCGCAACGTCTCGGCCGGAGGGAAGTTCTACGACATCGCGCAGAGCATCGCGGCGCTGCAGACGGTCGAGGCGAATGTCGTCCATGACGAGGACGAGACGTGGATACGTCTGCGCAAGGATGCGTCGGGGAAGGTCCTGGGCATCAGCTACCGTGACGAGGGCGAGCTGAAGGCGGTCGGGTTCGAGCCGCTGCCGGTCGAGCGCATGGGGCTGTACCGCGACAGCCGCCGCGCGTCGTGGCCGGTGCGGCACGAGATTGAGGAGGTGTCGCTGCCGAGCGAGCGGAGCATCCGCGCCGAGCGCGAGCGTGAGCGGCGGAAGTACATGTCGACGATGCCGACGCTGACGGTGCCGCAGTCGGCGGACGGGACGCAGGCGGGTCGTCTGACGCTGGGGGTGACGGAGCGTGACGCGTCGGTGTCGCGTCCGCCGCAGTCGCGTGTGTGGCATGACGGCGCGTCGCTGCACGTGGTGGTGGAGACGCCGCTGACGGCGAAGCGGAAGCTGGGCGACGGCTGGGCCGGCGTGGAGGCGTGCGAGCTGGCGCTGATGGCCTCTGACGGGGCGAACGCGGAGATACACGTGCTGCGCGGTTTCACGACGGGGAAGTTCGAGGGGTTCCGGCTGCTGAATGGCCGTCAGGGGAAGGAGCCGCTGCTGTCGCAGGTGACGTATGGCGCACGTGTGGGCGCGGAGAGCTGGACGTGCGAGTGGACGGTCCCGCTGAGTGTGCTGGGCGTCCGGGTGAACGACCGGCTGCGCGCGAATGTGACGGTCCGCCGGACGGCGGACAACGTGTTCGCGATGTGGCGGGCGACGCATGGCGACAGCACGAACTGCGACATCGTCGGGTTCTGGGAGCTGGCGTCGCAGGCGAGGTGAGTCCGCGAGAGGGCTTCAGGCGCTTCCTCCGCGCGTGCGGGGCGGCGCTTGACAAACGGTTAGATTTCTGTATAGTAAGGCCAACCGGGCACGTTGCCGGGTTCCGCGGACGCGGGGCAGCCATGGTCGAAGAGTGACTGCCCCGTCCTGTGTTGTGAGTCGCCATAAGGCGAGCCATGTCCACGGAGAAACAAGCACAATCAGAAGGAGCAGACACTGGAATGGTCACGAGAAGACGGTTTACGCTGATTGAGCTGCTGGTCGTCATTGCCATCATCGCGATTCTGGCGGCGATGCTGTTGCCGGCGCTGAGCAAGGCGCGCGAGAAGGCGCGGACGATCTCGTGCGCGAACACGCTGAAGCAGCTGGGGCTGTACATGATGCTGTATGTGGACGGCAATGAGGAGCGCACGCCGGCGAATTCGGGCAATGCGGCGCCGTCGAACGCGGCGAAGTGGCAGGATGTGCTGTACGCGATGAACACGGGGAAGCAGCCG
>CALZPA010000239.1 GCA_945827525.1 uncultured Lentisphaeria bacterium
GTGACGAGAGTGACGAGAGAAAAAGAAAAAAGAAAAAAAGCAACGAAAGAAAGAGAGGCGTCTATCGTCCGTGTAGGGAGAGGATTTCGGGGAGAGTCTTGTGGAGGATATAGAGGTCGAGCCAGATGGACCAGTGTTCGATGTACCAGATGTCGAGTGCGACGCGTTGGGAGTAGGTGAGGTCGTTGCGTCCGGAGACCTGCCAGAGTCCGGTGAGTCCGGGCTTGACGGAGACGAGCGTTGGGAAGTTGGAGGCGTAGCGTGGGCGTTCTGCCTCGACGATGGGTCTGGGGCCGATGATGGCCATGTCGCCTCGGATGACGTTGAGGAGCTGTGGGAGTTCGTCGAGGCTGGTCTTGCGGAGGAGTCGTCCGAGGGGCGTGATGCGGGGGTCGTGTGAGAGCTTGACGTTCTGGCTCCATTCGCGTGCGGCGTCGGGGCTGGAGGCGAGGAGGTGAGGGAGCTGTCGGTCGGCGTCGGGGCGCATGGTGCGGAATTTGAGGAGTCGGAAGGGGCGTGCGTGTTGTCCGAGTCGTGTGGCGACGTAGAGGATGGGGCCGGGGCTGGTGAGTTTGACCAGGAGCGCGAGGAGGCAGGCGAGGGGGAGGCAGAGGAGGAGGAGGAGGACGGCGAGGAGTCCCTCGGCGCAGGTTTTGAGTGCGCGTGGCATGGGGTAGGGGAGTCCGTGTCGTGGGAGGAGGTCGTCGCTGATGGCGATGTCGCCGTGGATGACGAGGGCCTTCTTGGGGAGTCGTGCGAGCTTTCGGGCGAGGTGTCTGGCGGCGATGAGGCAGGAGGGGAGGAGGGCGTGTGCGAGGAGGATGACGGCGCGTGGGGCGTGGTCGGCCTGATGGGTGAGTGCGAGGGTTGCGAGGGTTGCGAGGAGGGAGGCACCGGAGGCGAGGTACTGGGCGCGGATTTCGTTGATGGCGTCGAGTTCGGGTCGGGTGCGGAGCCAGGGGGTGTTGTAGAGTCCGAGGGTGGCGGAGCAGGCGAGGAGGAGGGCGGTGCTGGGCCAGAGTTGGTGTAGGAGCTGTGGGAGGGTGTGGTGGTCGGCGGAGGCGAGGAGGTGTGCGAGAGCGAGCGCGGCCAGCCAGGCGGTGAGGTCAGCCAGGGCGAGGAGGAGGAGGTTGGCTGGGGGGCGCAGGGTCATGGCGGGGGGGGCGCGGGCTAGCTGTCGGCGGTGGTGTCGAGGAAGGCGTCGCGGAAGAGGTTGGCAGTCCAGGCGTTTGGGTCTGGGGTGTCCTGCTGGAGCTGTCTCCAGAGGTCGCGGACGGTGGTGGGGGCGTCGTTGCGCCAGCAGAAGTCGGCGCGGAGATGGGTGGCGCCGTTGGTGACGAGTTCGCGGATGTGTCCGGTCAGGTTGAGTGGTCGGTGGTTGAGGATGATGGTCTGGCAGCGGTTGTTGACGGCGAGGAGCCGTTCGCCCTTGGTTCTGACGTTGTCGAGGTTGAGCTGGGTGAAGGTGCAGGCGGCGGGGCCGGGGCAGGCGCCCTGGAGGGAGGCCATGGCGCAGACGTCGGAGATGGCGAGGGGGAAGTCGGAGAAGACGGGGACGTCGAGCAGGGGGGCGTGGGGGGATTGGAGGAGAGCGAGCCAGTTGTCCCAGGCGTCGTCGGGGGCGAGGGTCAGGCGTGCGTAGCCCTGTTTGAGGAGGGCTTGTGCGGCGGCGGTGTTGGTGACGAAGAGCGTCCAGTCGGCGGTGACGTCGCCTGGGTTCAGGGGTGCGCCTGCCTGTCGGAGCAGGTCGAGGTGTCCGATGTTGGCGGCCTGCCAGCGATGGCGTCCGGCCTTGACGAGCGCCTCGATGGCGTGTGGGGTGACGTGGCCGGCGCCTTCGCGGATGATGGGGGGGAGGGCGAGGCGCAGGGTGAGGTGCGGATGGGCGGCGACGATGGCGTCCATGGCGGCCAGCTCGTCGGCGAGTTCCGCCTCGGGGGTTGCGGCCAGGGAGAAGACGAGTTCGTCGACGCGGCTATAGTCCGAGTCCTGGAGGAGATTGAGGCGGAACGCGCGGTCGGTGAGGAGCGTCCAGCGGGGCTGCTGGACGGGGGGCTTCCTAGCGGCGGGGGCGGACTGGAGGTGTGCGGTGAGGGCATCGAGGCGGCGCTGGCGCTGGCGGACGAGCTCGTCGGCGAGGTCGTCGGTGAGCTGTCGCCGGAGGAGGTTGAGCTGTGAGGCGGGGACAAAGAGGTGGTCGGGGTTGTCGACGTCGATGCGTTCGGCGGAGAAGTCGGTGTCGCCGAGCTTGGCGAAGGCGTTGCGGACGGCCTCGTCGGCGCGTTCGGGCTGTCGGGCGGGGCTGAGGGGCGTGGCGAGGTCCTGGGTGGTTTCGGCGCGGAGCTGCTGTTGTCCTGGGGTGGTGAGGTGTGCGGTGACGTCGAGGCGTGTCGGGGTGAGTGTGACGCGGAAGGCGACGGGGAGTCGTTCCTTGCAGAGCGCGGGCCGTGGCATTTCCCAGTCGTAGGCGCGCTTGACGGCCTGTGAGGAGGTGCGGAAGAGTCGTGCGCCGACGGGGAGGTCGGGGTGTTCGTCGGGGAGGGAGACCTCGACGGTGGTGCCGGGCTGGGCGACGAAGGCGTTTTCCCAGGTGTCGTTGTTGCGCTGGGGGAAGACGCGGATGTCGTTGACGGGGAAGCCGAAGGGGCGGTCGCGTCCGGGGAGTTCGACCTGGAGTCCGTCATGCTTCTCGAGGGGTGCGTTGCGGATGGTGAAGCGGAGTCGGTCGGGGAGGTCATGGATGACGTCGGTGATGATGCCAGCCTCGGTGCCTCGGTGTCCGACGGTGTGGATGTCGGTGACGGCGCTCTGCTTGCGTGAGCGGAGGTGGAAGGGTGTCCAGGGGCGGGAGAAGATGGTCTTGACGTCGGCCTCGGCGGCGGCGAGTCCGCCCTCGGGCTGGGTGCCGTCGAGGAGATGGCGATAGAAGTTGACGGTGGCGGCGACGTAGAGGGGCGTCTTCTTGCGGCCTTCGATCTTGAGGGAGGCGACGTGGGCGCGGCGGAGCTGCGGGAGGAGGTCGGGTGTGGCCAGATCCTTCATGGACATGAGGTTGGCGTTGCCGCAGCGGCGCTCGCCGTTGCGGACGTTGAAGCATCCCCGGCAGACGTAGGCGCAGGAGCCGCGGTTTCCGGAGGGGCCACGGAGGGCGGCGGAGAGGCAGCAGAGGCCGCTGTAGGCGTAGCAGAGGGCGCCGTGGATGAAGACCTCGGTCTGGATGCCGGGCAGGTCGGAGATGCGTGCGATTTCGGGGATGGTGAGTTCGCGTGCGAGGACGACGCGAGAGAGTCCGAGGCGCCGTGCGGCCTCGGCGCCATGGGTGTCATGGATGGCGAGCTGGGTGCTGGCGTGGAGCTCGAAGTGGGGGAAGTGTTCGCGGACGAGCTGGAGGACGCCCCAGTCCTGGATGATGAGGGCGTCGACGTGGAGTTCGCTGAGTTCCTGGAGGAGTTCGAGGAGGCGCGGCTGTTCGTCCTCGCGGAGGAGGGTGTTGACGGTGACGTAGACTTTTCGCGGGCCTCTGGGGTCGTCGTGTGCCAGTCCGAGGAGGGTACGGAGTTCCTCGGGGGTGAAGTTGCCGGCGTCGGCTCGTGCGGAGAAGTCCTGGAGTCCGAGGTAGATGGCGTCGGCGCCGTACTGGAGGGCGGCGATGGCGGCTTCGAGGGTGCCTGCCGGTGCGAGTAGTTCCATGGGGGGCGGGAGTGGGCTTGAGGTGGGTTGTCTGGCAATACCATACTATAAGCCCATTCCCCGTGATTGAAACCGCCCCGGCGGCATTTTACCGGGACGGCACAAGGTTCGGATGTGGTGTCGGCAATTGATTTCGCGTGTGTGTGGGAGTATCTTATGCGTTAGGCCTTGCGGTTGTTTTGATGAGACATGTCAAGGTGTGGTAAGTGGATGCGAATCCTCCTCTGAATAGGCATCATTGTGTCATCAGAAACGACATCCAGGCAAAAGGCTTAGCGTGCATATGAGACGGAACATAGAGTCAGCAACAGGGGAGTGTCAAACTGAAAGCATCGCTGGTAGCGAGAGCCTGATTCAGGATGCCAATGGCTTGCTATATCTTCATTTGCGCCAGTATGGGCTAACTCATAGGTTTGCGCTTATTGACCCAGGCTACGAGGCGAAGTCGGCTCACCTTGAGACGCTGCGGGAGCGGGGACTGCCCTATGCCAGTCTAGAAGATGTCATTTTCTCGTTTGAGAAGCTGCTTTCGCCAGAGGACAAAAGCAGAAACGGCATCACGTTCACGCCGAAGAACGTCTGCGACACCATGGTGAGGTTGGCTATGGGCAAACTTCAAGGAGATTTGACTCATGTCCGGGTGTTGGATCCCTGCTGTGGCGGTGGCATGTTCCTGCTGGCGACAGCCAGGCATCTTCAACGTCAGACGGGGCGGAAACTCTCGGATATATTGAGGATGAACGTCTTTGGCCTTGAGCTGGTGAGGGAGAATGCGGAGCTAACTCGTAAAGCGCTGCTGGCTGCCTGTCTGGTTGAGGAGCAGGAGGTGGAGGATGTGGCAGTCCATATCCATTGCAAGGACGCGCTGAAGTGCGATTGGAGCAGTGAATTTCAAGGAGCCTTTGATCTGATCATTGGCAATCCGCCTTATGTCAATCCCCATGATCTTCCCAAGGAGGTCGCAGCGTTTCTGAAACGACAGTTCAGCACCACATCAGTGGGAACAACCAATATTTTTTACGCCTTTATTGAGCATGGCATGAGCTTCTTGAGTACGGGGGGGAAGATATGCTATATTGTTCCCAACAATTTCATAAGCATCAGCGCCTCCAGGGGACTGCGGCATTTTCTGGTGGATAACAGCTATTTGGAATTGCTGGTGGACTTTACGGACAATATGTTGTTTGCGCCGATCAGAACCTATAACGCCATTATCCTGCTTGGCCTGGGGAACAGGGGGCATCTTGATTATGTGCGAGTACCGCGGCAGGAGCAGTTGATGGAGCTGGACAACCTGTTGGGGAGGCAAGCGACTCGGGTCAGCTATTCTCTTCTGGATCACGACCATCGCTGGGTGTTGTCCACAAAGGAGGAACGAGAGATTATAGAGTGCATTGAGGGGCAGTTTCTGTCGATCAAGGCGTGCATACGGACGGGCATTGCGACCTTGCGCGATGACTGCTATCTGATTGACCAGGTGGAGAACGGACGCTACTACAAGCTGATAGATGGCACGCGCTATGAGATTGAGGCGGCTTTGTTGAAGCCCATCTACAAGATTTCCGAGATTGATGCTTCCAGGCCGCTGGCGGCATCGCGGCGCTACATCATATTTCCCTATGTCCAGGTTGCTGGCCAGCGTTGCCGTTTGTTGGAGGAGACGGAGTTCCGCCAGCTCTATCCAGGCGGCTATGCCAGTCTGAAGGCACAGAAGGCGTCCTTGGACAGCCGTGACAGGGGCAAGCCCAATGCCGCTGGATGGTATGCGTATGGCAGAACCCAGGGATTGAACTTTCATGGCGACAAGATCTTCTATCCGACTTTCTCGGCCCTGCCAAAATTTCAGGTTGCCCATGACGATGCCGCGCTGTTCTGCAATGGCTATGCCATTTTCGAGCATGAGCAACTGCCGTTGGACATCCTGTGCAAAATTCTCAATTCCAGCATTATGGATTTTTATGTGAAGCACACGAGCTATCCTATTGAGGGTGGTTATATGTGCTATCAGAAGAAGT
>CALZPA010000240.1 GCA_945827525.1 uncultured Lentisphaeria bacterium
AAGGACTGCATCTGCGACGCCTTCCTCCAGCAGATCCTCACCCGCCCCGCCGAGTACAGCGTCATCGCCACCCCCAACCTCAACGGCGACTACGTCTCCGACGCCCTCGCCGCCTGCGTCGGCGGCATCGGCATCGCCCCCGGCGGCAACATCAACTACCAGACCGGCACCGCCGTCTTCGAGGCCACCCACGGCACCGCGCCCAAGTACGCCAACCAGGACAAGGTCAACCCCGGCTCCCTCATCCTCTCCGCCGAGATGATGCTCACCCACATCGGCTGGGGCGAGGCCGCCGCCCTCATCATCGCCGGGCTGGAGCGCACCATCGCCAACCGCACCGTCACCTACGACTTCGAGCGGCTCATGCCCGGCGCCACCCGCGTCGCCTGCTCCGAATTCGCCACCCTCATCATCCGCAACATGGACGACGCGCCCGCCGGCGGACGCTGACCCCCACGGAGCCACCACCACCATGAAGATACAAGTACTCGGCTCGGCCGCCGCCGAGGGCTGGCCCGCCCTCTACTGCGAGTGCGACGCCTGCCGCAGGGCCAGAGCCCTCCGCGGCAAGGACATCCGCAGACGCACGTCCTACCTCGTCGACGGCTCGCTCCTCATCGACCTCGGCCCCGACATCTACTGGCAGACCATCGAGTTCGGCCTCGACCTCTCCCGCATCGACGCCGTCTTCTTCACGCACTCCCACGCCGACCACTGCAACCCCGTCGACCTCCTCTGGCACCGGCCCGGCTTCTCGGTCGTCTCGCGCACCATCGACCTCTTCGGCAGCCAGGCCGTCGTCGACAAGATCGTCCGCGGCCTCGAGTGGCCCGATCCCGCCCGCTACGGGTACCGGACCCACGTCCTGCGCCCCGGCGAGCCCGTCGAGTTCGGCGGGTACCGCCTCACGCCCATCCTCGCCAGCCACGCCACCCCGCCCGAGCAGGCCCTCAACTACATCATCCAGGCGCCCGACGGCGTCACCGCCCTCATCGGCAACGACTCCGGCTGGTGGTGCGACGAGTCCTGGCGCGCGCTCGCCGAGCACCGCCTCGACATCGCCGTCATCGAGGCCACCATGGGCCTCAGGAGCCCCGACCACGACCACGGGCACCTCGGCGCCAACGCCGCCGTCCGCGTCCGTGACCGCCTCCGCGAGCTCGGCGCCCTCGCCGACGGCGCCCTCGTCGCCGTCAACCACTTCTCGCACAACGGCGGCGGCTCCCACCAGGAGCTCGCCGACCACTTCCGCCCCCTCGGCATCGAGGTCTGCCACGACGGCATGACGCTCGAGCGCTGAGGCCGCCCCAACCCGACCGACACACCAGCGCCGGCGCGGCGCCGCCCCCCGCGGCGCCGCGCCGCGCATCCAGCCAGCATCCGACGCACGACACGACATGGAAAAAGGACCCTCAACAGCAGAAAAGAACTTCGCCCTGAGGCTGCGGGACGCCGACTCCCTGCTGCACGACTATCTGCAGCAACTGGACCGCTACTATCTCATGCCCGACTGCGACGAGATCATCCTGAACCGGCTGGAGCGCGCCTACGGCGAGCCCTCCTTCAGCGCCAGCATCGACCTCATCTACCCCAGCGACGCCTGGGAGGAGCTCGAGGACTCCCAGCGACAGGCCCGGGAGAGCCCGCCCGAGGACGAGGGCGGGGGCGAGGCCCAGGACGAGGACGTCGAGGATCTCGTCCAGCGCCTCTCCGACCCCGCCTCCGCCGACGAGCGCGAGCAGCTCAGGCGCGAGATGCGCATCCGCAGCGCCTGCAACACCCTCATGAACGTCATCACCTCCCTCTGCATCTCCACCACCAACCTCTGCGGCACCCAGGCCAGCGCCGCCAGGGACTCGCGGATGCTCCGGCTCATCACCCACGTCTCACTCGCCTACAGCAGCGTCCAGTTCACCCTCACCTCCCTCTTCCCCTCCCCCGACTTCCCAGCCGCGGCCGCCTACGCCGAACGCGCCCGGCACCTCCTCAACAGCGCCGAGCCGCTCATCCTCGACATCTTCGTCCGAGGCAGCGAGGCCGCCAGCAGCCGCCATATCCTCTCCAGCGTCTTCCAGGAGGCCAGAAGGACGCTCGACAGCCTCCTCGACGACATCCGCCAGTTCGCACCCTGAAGGCCCGACCATGCCCGAGACCGAGACCGACGCCGACGACGCCCGCCGCATCCCCCCCACCGCCACCCGGCAGCGGGACGGCGACGCCTGCGTCATCCGCCTCGCCGGCGACTGGACCGACTACAGCCAGTGCCCCGACTGGCATGACCTCCTCCCCGCCGACGAGCCGGACAGCCCGCGCGCCGTCATCCTCGACGCCGACGGCCTCGGCGAATGGAACTCCGCCGCCGTCGCATTCGCCCTCAACCTCGCCCTGCGCTGCCGGGCGCGCGGCATCCCCTGCCGCCGCGAGAACCTCCCCGAGGGCCTCGACAAGCTGCTCGCCCTCGCCCTCGCCGTCCCGGAGCTCCGACAGGAGGCACCCGCGCCCGCCGCCGGCCCCATCCGCCGCCTCGGCCAGACCACCCTCGCGCTCCTCGGACAGACCGCCGCCGCCATCTCCTTCGTCGGCGTCATCGCCGAGTCGCTCGTCCGCCTTGCCGCCGGACGCACCCGCACCCGCTGGAGCGATGTCGCCGCCCAGACCGCGCGCTGCGGACACCAGGCCATCGCCATCGTCTCCCTCATGGGCTTCCTCATCGGCGTCATCCTCGCCTTCATCGGCTCCATCCCCCTCGAGATGTTCGGCGCCGACATCTACATCGCCACCCTCATCGGCATCGGCATCCTCCGCATGATGGCCGCCACCACCGTCGGCACCGTCATGGCCGGACGCACCGGAGCCGCGTTCGCCGCCGAGCTCGGCTCCATGGCCGCCAACGAGGAGCTCGACGCCTACACCGCCATGGGACTCTCGCCCGTCGAGCTCCTCGTCCTCCCGCGCTTCCTCGCCCTCTCCCTCACCATGCCGCTCCTCTGCGTCTACGCCGACCTCGTCGGCATCCTCGGCGGCACCGCCGTCGGCGTCCTCTACTGCGGCGTCGGGCTCCAGTCCTTCTTCCAGCACCTCTGCGCCACCACCCGCCTCAGCGACTTCTTCGTCGGCGTCTTCACCGCCTGGGTCTTCGGACTCCTCATCAGCGCCTGCGGCTGCTACCACGGGCTGACCTGCGGCCGAAACTCCGCCGCCGTCGGCAAGGCCGCCACCGCCGCCGTCGTCTCCTCCATCGTCTGCATGGTCCTCGCCACCGCCCTCATCACCCTCGTCACCGTCCTCGTCGGCATCTGAAGCCGTCCGTCCGCCAACCGCAATCCCTCCCCCCACCGCCACGCCATGACGCCCACGAACCGCGAGAGCCAGCCCGACGCCGACGACCGCCCCCAGCCCGTGCAGGTCCGGGGACTCACCATGGCCTACGGACGGCGCATCATCCAGCACGACCTCACCTTCACCATCCGCCGGGGCGAGACCTTCGTCATCATGGGCGGCAGCGGCTGCGGCAAGAGCACCCTCCTCCGCCACCTCATCGGACTCAACACCCCCGCCGCGGGAACCGTCCTCCGCGACGGCCATGACCTCTTCCGCGCCGACGAGACCACCCTGGACGCCATCCGCCGCCGCACCGGCATCATGTACCAGTCCGGCGGCCTCTGGTCCGCGCTCACCCTCGCCGAGAACATCGCCGTCCCCATGCAGGAGTTCACCGACCTCGGGCCGCGCGAGATCCGCGAGCTGGCCAGCCTCAAGCTCGCCCTCGTCGGACTCGCCGGCTGCGAGGATCTCCTCCCCGCGCAGCTCTCCGGCGGTATGCTCAAGCGAGCCTCCCTCGCCCGCGCCATGGCCCTCGACCCCGACATCCTCTTCTGCGACGAGCCCTCGGCCGGACTCGACCCCATCTCCGCCCGGCGGCTCGACGACCTCATCATCGAGCTCCGCGACAGCCTCCACACCACCATCGTCGTCGTCACCCACGACCTCCCCAGCATCTTCGCCATCGCCACCGACGCCATCTTCCTCGACGCCGAGACCCACACCCTCCGCGCCCAGGGAAGCCCCCGCCGACTCCTCGACGAGTCCCACGACGAGACCCTCATCCGCTTCCTCACCCGGGGCGAACGCTCCAGCTGACGGACACGGCGACCATCCCCCCTCACCACCAGGCAACCACCATGCAGAAGCGCAACTCGCTGGCCATCGGCCTCTTCGTCCTCGGCGCCGTCGCCCTCGCCATCCTCGCCATCGTCCTCTTCGGCGCCGGCAACCTCCTCCAGCCCAACATCATCTACACCATGTCCTTCGACAAGTCCGTCAACGGACTCGTCAAGGGCGCGCCCGTCATGTTCCGCGGCATCCGCATCGGCGAGGTCACCGACATCAAGCTGTCCTTCGACGAGGCCCGCGCCACCCATGCCCCCGACGCCAACGCGCCCGTCAGCGCCTGGCCCATCAGCGTCACCGTCAAGCTCTACCCCAACTCCGTCGCCTTCGCCGAGAACCGCAACGTCTCCTGGCTCGACAAGCTCACCGGCCCCGTCCTCCTCTACCAGAACCGCAGCGCCCTCGAGATCTGGCTCGAGGAGATGATCCTCAAGCGCGGGCTCCGCGCACAGCTCCAGACCCAGAACTTCCTCACCGGACTCCTCTACATCGAGCTCGACCTCTTCCGCGAGGAGACCGCCACCGACCATATCCGCGACCTCGTCGCCGCCCACGTCATCCCCACGCGCATCTCCGCCTTCGAGCGGCTCTACCTCTCCCTCAACCAGAACGACTTCTCCGGACAGATCAACCAGCTCTACACCGTCGTCAACGTCATCGGCAAATTCTTCTCCGAGGGCAAGGCCGAGAACATGCTCAACCACCTCGGCGCCGTCGCCGCCAACCTCGACAGCACCCTCCAGAACGTCAACGCCCTCTGCGCGCGCTTCAACAGCCCCCAGGGCGACGAATTCCTCGCCAACTCCGCCGAGCTCGTCGCCGCCCTCAGCCGCGCCGCCAGAAACCTCGAGGCCGTCCTCGCCCGACTCAACGGCAAGAAGACCGACGACATCCTCGACCAGTCCCACAAGGCACTCAAGAGCCTCAACGGCATCCTCGCCGACATCCGCGCCCACATCGCGCCCAACAAGCCCCTCGGCAGGCTCCTCCCCATCGCCGCCGCCTCCGCCGCGCAGCTCCTCGCCTCCGCCGCCAAGGCCGTCGAGAACCTCAACCAGGCCACCCAGCAGCTCCAGCCCGCCATCGACGACGCACGACAGCTCATCCGGCACACCGACGCCGCCGTCACCTCCATCGCCCAGCCGCTCCCCCAGCTCATCGCCCAGCTCAACGGCTCGCTCCAGAGCCTCGACCGCGCCGCCCAGGCCTCCGCCAGACTCCTCGACAGCGCCCAGGCCAACCTCGCCGGCCCTGACGCCACCGTCGTCCGCGAGCTCAGCCGCACCATCGACGAGGCCCGACAGGCCGCACAGGCCATCCGCGCCCTCGCCGAACTCCTCCAGCAGCAGCCCGAGGCGCTTCTGAGGGGGAAGAGGTAATCTCAAGCGAGGCGGAAAGAAAGCCGCGAAGCGGCGTCCCCTTGATTGGCCGGGGGTGAAGCACCGCGCAGCGGCACGCCCCCCGGAGGGCTATGAGCCTTCCTCGGAGGAAGCCTAGGGCAATGAGCCCTATGAGCCCTATGAGCCCTATG
>CALZPA010000241.1 GCA_945827525.1 uncultured Lentisphaeria bacterium
AGCTGAAACGGCTGATACTGAAAGAATATCCCAGCGCAAAAATCTATGTGTTAAGTGAAATCGGCTCTGCTGGCCCATATCCACGTCCAGGTGTCGTGCGCCGCCAGAAAGATGAGTTCGTCAGAAAACTGCAGGAGCTAAAAATTGACGCAGTCATTTCAGGCAACGGCGGATGTGGATTGTGCACTCCCAAGGAAACCGGTTCCTGTATTGCCGCTGAGATGCTTGGAATCCCCTCCGTCATGATTACAGCGCCTGGCTTTACCACGCAAGCCAGGAATACCGCCGGCACATTCGGTGTCGGCATTCTGCGAATAGCTGAATATCCAGGTTCATTTGCAGTTCATACCAGAGAGGAACTGCTGAAGAATACTCGCGACATTTTGTATCCGCAGATCAAGCAGGCACTGCTGGAGCCGTTGTCGGACAAGGAGAGAGTCTCCCTGACAACACCTGCGGAAGTCAGCGGCAGTGTCAGCGAACTGCAACAGCAGTTTATCGAGTTTGGATGGAGTGATGGGCTGCCCGTCGTGCTGCCTACCAGAGAAGGAATCGATGAATTTCTGAAATTTACGGATCTTCCGGCGGATTTCTCACTGGGAAAGCTGCCCCCGGCTCAGCGGGAGGTGAACGTTCTGCACATTGCCGTGAATGGTGTCATGTCCGGTTGTCCGCCTGAGTTCATGCCCATCCTGATTGCCATGGTCAAGGCGATGAGGGACGGTGACTTTCGGCGGCCATTGACCTCCACGCATGCCTGGACGCCTTACTGCATTCTCAATGGGCCATTGGCGCGCCAATTGGGATTTGACACCGGACAAGGAGAAATCAATGCGATAAAGAATGCTCAGCTGGGACGTTTCATCAACCTTGCCATGTCCAATCTTGGTGGTTATCGGGTCAAGGAAAACCGCATGGGGACGTTTGGCTATCTGATGCCGTGGTGTCTGGTCGAGGACGAGGCCGCGGCCTTGCAGATAAAATGGATGCCTTACCATATGCAGCAGGGCTTTAGGCTGAACGACTCGACCATCACGATGACCTCCGCCATCAATTGGGGCAACAATCTGGTGCCGGCCACGTCAGACGGCAAGAGGATAAAGGACATGATGGCATGGGATGCTGTGGAGAAATCCCAGATGGCCGTGGGGAGTGGTATGCCCAGAGTGTACCGAGTCTTTCTGCTGACTCCAGGCGTGGCCCAGGTGCTGGCGAAAGCCTATCCGTCAAAGGAGGCATTGGAGAAGGAGCTCATTGAGGCGGCCCGTATTCCAGTCTGGCAGCGGGCCTTTGCCAATTACTGGGGGAATCCGGGCAGTGCGTTCAACACCCAGGAATATTCCTTGCAGCGGCATAAGCACCGGATCGCACGCACGGAGCATGCCGAAGTCACCGCGACGCCTCCGTGGCTGGAATGGTGTAACAGCAAGGAAATCGAAACGGTTCCCGCCATGGAGGCGGGGAAAACGATCATTGTGGTGACAGGCGATCCGGCGCGCAATAAGGAGATGTGCCTTCCCGGTGGTGGTTCCGTCACGCTGAGAATAGAGTTGCCGCGTCAATGGGACAAGCTGATGGCGGAACGCGGATATGAACCTCTTTCAGCCTATTATCTTTCGCAGAGGCGATAGAGGTCACACCGCGTCTGGCGGCGGCGTCCCCACACAGGTTGGCTGTCGAGGGCTTCCCTGTTCTGTGGGGTGAAGGCCCGGAAAAACGGGAGTGGGATGGCAGTCGTCAGCGGAGCGGGGTGGTCTTCAGGCGGTGCCAGAGCCAGTAGCGGCCAATGCCCGTGCGGCGATACTGGCTCCCCAGGAGCCGCCCCAGCTCCGGATCCTCCAGGAAGCGGCGGACAGACTCGGCGGGGAAGACCAGGTGCGAGATGGCAATCGCCTCGGGTGACGTGGAGCGGATGGTCGTGCGGATGGCCTCCAGGTCGTCCAGCAGAAGGGGGGGACGGTGGGCCAGGTCGAGGCGCGGCAGCTCGTGCAGCACCTCGACCGGCAGCAGCGAGCGCTCGGGGTCAATCAGGTTGTCGTTGATGAAGGCGGCGACGTTGCGGGTGTCTCCGGTGTCGCCGTAGAGGTACCCGCAGCTGTAGGGGGCGGTGGACTGGTGGAGCAGCAGGGCGAGGTTCAGGGCCAGGCTGGCGGCGATGAGCGTCGGGACGGGCGGCAGGAGGCGTCGGCGCAGGAGGAAGACGATGGCCGTGGCCAGCGCCAGGTGCGTCACCGCCAGATGGGAGATGAAGGCGGTCAGCGCGGGGGCGGTGGAGTCGCCGTCGACGATGGCGTCGCGGAGCGTGGTTCGGAGCGTGAGGAGCTGGTCGCCGGCGAGTAGGGCGATGAGGAAGGCGCCGATGGCGAAGGCGGCGAGGCGTCCGCGATGCAGGTGGAGGAGCTGGCGCTGCCAGTGATGGGAGGCGAACTGGGCGAGTCCGACGACGAGGAGCGGGAAGCCAGGCATCTGGTACTTGGGGAAGCCGAAGAGGGCGCCGCCGACCAGGCAGTAGGCGGTCAGCAGGTAGAGTCCCGCCAGCAGGAAGAGGCAGGGCTGGAGGCGGTTCCGTCCGCTGTGCCACCAGTCGTGGAGGAGCTGGCGCAGGGCGAGCGTTGTCAGCAGCACCGCATAGGGATTCAGTCCCCAAAGCAGCGTGTAGAGCGCGTTCAGCGCAAGTTTGCCGAGCGTGGCGCTGCGGCGTCCGGCAGTGGTCTCCTGGAAGGAGGCCATCAGGTAGTCGAACGGGCCGTCGGGGCAGATGCCGGTGCGTCGGCAGTAGAGGTGCCAGGTGAGCAGGAAGACGATGAGTCCGGCGGTCAGCAGAGCGCCCATCCCGGCGGCGGACTGCCAGCGGCGGGTACGGAGAAGGCTGTAGGCCACCAGCAGGGGGGCCAGGATGAGGGGCGTCGAAAGGCGACACCAGAGCGTCAGCGCATAGCTGACACTGACGGCGGCGGCCAGCAGGGCGAGACGCCAGCGAGGCAAGTCGGCGGGGCGTTCGAGCCAGGCATGGACGCCCCAGACCAGGAGCAGGGTGAAACAGGGCAGGACGGCCTGGTCGATGTCGATGAGCGTGGTGGCGACGACGGCGCAGGGCAGGGTGACGGCGCAGGAGAGCGCCAGGACGGGACGCGAACGGCGCGTCAGCCAGCAGACCATGAGGAGCGTCGCCAGCCATGCCAGCAGGCCGGTGGTGCGCAGGGTGAAGCTGTTGATGCTGCCGAAAAGCGCGGCGACGGCGCAGGACAGCAGCGGATAGAGATGGGGGGAGAAGGTCGCCAGCTCGTCGGGATGGGCAAAGCCATCAGTGAAGAGCAGCCGCGACAGCTTCATGTAATGCGAGATTTCATCCTGGCCGTGGATGTGATGGAAACGGTTTAGGCACAGAAACGCAAAGCCGGCCAGCAGCAGAAACAGGGCGCTGGCGCGGACAATGGCTCGCCAGAGATTGTCCGAAGTTTCGTGAGGCATTTGGGTGATTGGATGGGGAGAAAAATCCGATGAGGTGGGGTAGGGCGCGGGCTGTCCGCAAATGTGGTAACGTAAGATCCGTCAGACTGTTTTTCAAGCCTGATGCGCCAGTTCCCCAAGTGGCCGGAAGGCAGAGCTTCAGGGACAGGATGCCACAGCGCTGGGAACGGCATGGCCCATGCGAGCAAACTCGGCTCAGCAAACGCGGTAACGTAAGATCCGTCAGACTGTTTTTCAAGCCTGATGCACCTGTTCCCCAGATGCCCGAAGGCGGGGCTTCAGGGACGGGATGCCACAGCGTCGAGAACGGCATGGTCCATGCGAGCAAACTCGGCTCAGCAAACGCGGTAACGTAAGACCCGTCAGACAGTTTTTCAAGCCTGATGCGCCTGTTCTCCAGATGGCCCGAAAGGGGCTGCGTGGAGAATCGGGGAGGGGATGGCTTGGTGCCGGAAACGATGCGGACGAAATGAGCAAACGTGGCTTTGGCGCGGCGCGTCGGGGACGGGAATGGGGTAGGGGGCGGTTTCCTCCTGGTTTGCCCTGGGAAGCGCCCCGGTTGAACTCTCGTCTCTGGCGCGCAACCACTCCCTCTCCTTCCAAAGGGCAGGCTCCAAAATATATAGTATAGTAGAGTGCAATATACACCACTACACTATGGATTAGTCAAAGGAGGAGTGAGGATAATAGGCTGTAAGTTGTTTATTTGGAGATAGAAGAGGCGAGTTTTTCGAAGCGTTCGATAGTATGTTGGAAGAAGAGTTGCCAATCATCGCAGAGGAAGGAGAGTCCGTCTGGGGAGCGGTGGTTCTGGCAGTCGCCGAGGCAGAGTGGGAGCCATTGGCAGGCATGGCAGCGTGGTGAGGAAGGTGTCTTTTGGCGTCCCCAGAGGCGGTAGTGGGGGTGGTTTCGGAGGGTAGTTAGGCGGGTTTGTCGGACATTTCCCAGGCGGGTGGCGTTGGAGACGCAGAAGTCGCAGGGGTAGACGCTGCCGTCGTGTTCGACGACGAGGTAGGCGCAGCAGGAGGCAGCCATGGAGCAGAGGGTGGTCTGTCCCGTGACCAGGCGGTTGAGGATGGCGTCGAAGAGGCGGATGGAGATGGTTTGGGTGTCGTGGGGATACCAGGCGTCGAAGAGCCGGCAGAGGAATTCGCCCCATTTTCGGGGTTCGAGGGCATGGGGGAGTCGGATGCCGTCGGGGGTTCGGTCGGCGCATTCGATGTACTGGTGGAAGGTGACGCCCAGCGACTTGAGGTAGTGGTAGATGTCCTCGGGATGGTTTTGGTTGGCTTTGGAGACGAGGGTGAGGACGTTGTGTTCGACGTGATGGCGTTGGAGGGTTTGGAGACCGCGCAGGGCGAGGTCGTGGCTGCCGGTGCCGTCGGGGTGGCGTCGGCAGGCGTCATGGAGGGTCGGGGGGCCATCGAGGCTGAGTCCGACGAGGAACTGCTCGCGCTGGAGGAAGTCGGCCCAGCGGTCGTCGAGGAGGGTTCCGTTGGTCTGAAGGGCGTTGCGGACGACGGCGCGGCGTGGGCGGTGGAGGCGCTGGAGTCGGACGGCCTCCTGGAAGAAGGGCAGTCCCATGAGGGTGGGTTCGCCGCCCTGCCAGCAGAAGAGATGCTCGGGTATGGGGACGGCGAGGTAGGCTTTCGTGATGGTCGCCAGGGTGTCGTGGGACATCCGGTGGGGCGGTGGGCCGAAGAGAGCCTCCTTGGGCAGGTAGAAGCAGTAGCTGCAGCGGAGGTTGCAGTCGAAGGAGGCTGGCTTGATGAGAATAGAAAACGGTTCTGTCACTGTTATATCCACAAAATACACAGAACAATCAAAAAGGGGAAGTCCACAAAATACGCGAAATAATCAAAAATTAAGTCCACAAAAGACACAAAATAAACAAAAAGATTAGGCAGTTCTCGGAGGAAGCCTAACTTTTTTGTCCACAAAATACACAGAACAATCAAAAAAGGAAGTCCACAAAAGACGAAAAATAAACAAAAGGATTAGGCTGTTCGCGGAGGAAGCCTAGGGCAATGAGCCCTATGGGAGTAATGAGCCCTATGAGCCCTATGAGCCCTATGAGCCCTATGGGCGAAAAACACACAAAACAACACAAAATGAGAGCAAACCCGCCGAGCGAAGCGAGGAGACGCATGAGATTTTCGCGGAGGAAGCCTAGATTGTGTCGTCAATAGTTAAAAGACCCAAGCCGCAATACACCTGATTTGT
>CALZPA010000242.1 GCA_945827525.1 uncultured Lentisphaeria bacterium
CGCCGCCAGGCGCAATTGAGATTTCTCCCACTCCGCACCTTCTCTTCCGCATGACCCGCTGACATGTCAGCCGCCGTCAGGCACACCTGAGACGCCTTCCACCAAGTCCGAACCCTTTCCGCCGCATGACGCACCGACATGTCGGCCGCCGCTATGCGCAATTGAGACTCCCCAACCCAGTCCGACCCCCCTCCGCAGCTCGTCCCTGCACAGCCACTCGGCACCCGCCATGCAGCAGTTCCTCGCCCTGTACCTCAAGCTGTTCTTCCTGCTCACCCCCTTCTTCGTCCTGAGCACCTTCATCTCGCTGACCGCCGACAGCGCCCCCGAGGTGCGCACACGCCTCGCCTGGCGCATCGGCCTCGGCGCCGCCGGCGTCACCCTCGTCATCTTCCTCATCGGCGAGTACATCATGCGCGTCTTCGGCATCACCGTCGACGCGTTCCGCGCCGGCTCAGGCGTCCTCCTCCTCCTCAGCGCCATCTCCCTCGTCTTCGGCAAGACCGACGGCCACAAGCCCCTCACCCCCCAGACGCTCTACGACATGGCCATCGTCCCCCTGGCCGTCCCCATCACCGCCGGCCCCGCCACCCTCGGCACCCTCATGGTCATGGGCACCACCACCCATGGACTCCTCCCCAAGCTCCTCACAGCCGCCGCCATCGCCGCCGCCTGCGCCTCCATCGCCCTCATGCTCCACCTCTCCGACAGGCTGGTCGCCATCGTCGGACACTCCAACATCTCCATCCTCAGCAAAATCACCGGACTCATCCTCAGCGCCATGGCCCTCCAGATGATCGTCATCGGCGTCCGCAACCTCTGGCTGTCCTAGACCGCCTCCGCCCGCCTCCCCGCAGCACCACCGGGGAACGGCTTCCCGTCCCCGCGCACCCGGACACCACAGCCCCCCACACACCTTGCGGCTCGACACCGTGCAACAACAAGACCAGGAACGACTGGAGAACCCCATGAAACGACTTCTGCACACCCTGCTGCTCGCCCTCATTCTCCTCCCCCTCCGCGCCGCCGACCTGTTCCCCACCTTCGACCAGCTCCCCAAGGAGACGCTCTTCCCCCGCGACCGCCCCGTCACCGTCTCGCCGGACGGCGACCTCCTCGTCAACGGCAAGCCCGCCCATCTGCTCGGCGCCCAGCTCGGACTCGAATTCCTGCAGCACGGCTTCACCCCCACCGAAGGCTACGCCCCCGAACACCGCTGGCTCTACGAGCAGCCCCTCTCCTACGAGTCCTCCCAGCGGCTCGGCTTCGACACCTTCGCCTGGTTCATCCCCGACACCTTCTGGCTCGCCAAGTACACCAAGCGCAGCTACCCCTGGCAGCAGACCCCAGAAAACAAACGCTTCCGCGAGGAATTCCTGCGTAACGGACTCCCCGGACTCATCGACGTCACCTGCTTCCCCTGGACCTTCGGAACCCTGGGCCTCGACAAGCGCTACATCGGCTCCATCGTCCCCGAGGAGGCCGTCAACCGCTACCATGGCGCCGCCTCCAACCACTGGGTCCCCTACAACATCATGCACCCCGAGGGCCGCCGCTTCTACCTCGACTTCTGGGACTACGGCTGCGACTTCGCCCTCGCCAACCCACAGTGCCAGCCACTCTACTTCGAACTCTTCAACGAGCCCGCCTATGACGACCCCTCGCCCTGGAACCGTACACGCTTCGCGCTCTGGCTCCAGCAGCGCTTCGGCTCCATCGCCGAACTCAACCGCCGCTGGAACACCACCTACCCCTCCTTCGAGGCCGTCGCCCAGTTCAAGTCCCGCTATGACCACCCCGCACTCTCCGTCGCCTGGGGACGCATGCTCGAGGAGGCCATGACCCAGCTCGCCGCCGACGGACGACAGCTCGTCCGCCGAAAGCTCCCCAACACACTCGTCTGCTTCCAGATCCTCGGCAGCAACGTCTACCGCGCTCTCCCCAAGAGCAACATCTGCATCACCGACATCAGCCGCCACATGGACGCCATCTCTCTGCCCACCGGCGGCGGCATCAGCACCGCCACCGGCATCAACCTCCCACCCATCCGAACCGCTGAGTCACCCTCGCTCCCCCCCGCGTTCGGTGACGGCCTCGTCCAGAGACACCTCTTCCGCACCATCGCCGGCAACCGTCCCATCCATAACCCCGAATGCTACGTCGGCACCTCGCGCCAAAGCAAGTACCTCGTCCCCTGGCAGGACTTCCTCCGAGGCGCCAGCGCCACCTACCTCTTCTGCTGGTCAAAGCGCGCCTGGGAATGGCGCGGCAACGGCTCCGCCGAGGGCGGAAAGTTCATCGCCGAGAAAATGCCCTACATCCTCGCCAACCCCTTCGCCCATCCCACCGACTCCCTGACCGCCTTCCTCCAGGCCAAGAACGACATCGCCGCCACCGCCGACCTCTTCGCCCCACGCGCCAACCGCCCCAAGGCGCAGACCGCCATCCTTCTCTCACTCCCCACCGAACGCTACGCCGGAAACTCCCACTTCTCCGAGCACAACGACATCGCCAGCTACGCCAACGCACTCGAATTCACCCACCATCCCTACGACGTCATCCCCGGCGACGACCCAGCCGACTTCTCACGCTACCGCGTCCTCATCACCGTCGGTGCCCGCAACGCCACCCCCGAGACCCGACAGGCCCTCCTCGCCTTCGTCCAGGACGGCGGCATCCTCGTCGCCGCACGCCAGACGCTGCCCCTCGACGAATGGGGACAGCCACACCAGGACGGACTCCCCTTCCCCGCACTCAACCCACTCGACCGCACCTCCCTCGTCCCACTCTCCCCACAGGCGCCCTTCGCCTTCTCGCCCCTCCTCCCCGGAACCATCACCGCCAAACTCGACAAGGCCATCGTCACCTCCCCCGAGGACACCATTCTCGCCACCGCCGACGGACACCCCGCCATCACCCGCAGACCTCTCGGCAAAGGCGCCATCTACACCATCGCACCCGCCCTCCAGGACTACGCCACCGCCGCCGTCCTCGACGCCATCCTCTCCCAGAACCGCCTCGCGCCCAGCGTCACCGCCCTCCGCGCCGCCCAGCGCGACCTCGAGCCCAACCTCGAAATCCATCTCCGACAGACCAGCAACGGACTCAGCGCCCTCGCCATCCTCAACCTCGACAACTACCCCAAGCTCACCGACATCACCCTCCCCAACCACGCCTCGGCCGCACGAGACATCCGCCAGAACCTCGCCCTCAACGTCAGCGGAGACCAGCCCACCATCCGCCTCTTCATCCCCGCCAACGAGCTCGTCCTCATCGCCGCCGGACAGCCCGAAGCCCTCCAGCAACGCTTCGGCAACTCCGCCGACAACGCGCCAGACCCACAGCAGGCCTACAGCAAGGCCAACGAACAGCACCTCCAGCAACTCGCCAAGACCGGAGAGGCCGACTTCCACTTCCACGCCGACTCCACCCAGCTCCAGCCCATCAACCTCCGCCCCTTCGCCAACTCCGACTTCCGCGACACCACGCCCGCCGACGACGGCAAGGGCGGCTGGCTCGACCGCGGCCCCAAAAACGGTCTCGCCAACACCCCCTGGGAGCTGACGCCCTGCCTCGGCATCCCCTGCGACTTCATCCGGCACGACGCCAACGACGGCAAGGCCTGCATCGTCCTCAAGTCCAGCTCTTCCAAACTCGACGCACCCGCCACCATCAGCGACATCCCCGTCAACGCCCGCATCACCTCCCTCTTTCTCTTCCACGGCGCCGCCAACGTCGTCCCCGACAAGACCGTCATGACCTACACCGTCCACTACGCCGACGGCTCCACCGCCGACATCCCCATCGTCGGCGGACAGGATCTCGACGACTGGACTCTCCCAGACCACCCACGAACCGCTCCACGCATCGCCTGGCGCAACAGCCAACAGCGCGGACTCTACCTCACCTGCTGGCGCAACCCATTCCCCGCCAAGCCGGTCCAGTCCCTTTCCGTCGCCTCCGCCAACGGCGAGGCCATCCCCTTCATCGCCGGCATCACCTGCGAACGCCTCCCCGATGACCTCGACGCCTTCCCCGTCGACCTCTCCACCACCATCGCCTGGGGACAGCTCACCACCTCCCTCTCCGACGGCATCCTCACCGTCGCCAACTCCGACACCAGCGCCGACTGGGCCGGACTCCGCTTCTCCCCCCACACGCCCGTCACCCTCACCGCCCAGCAGATGCGCCAGGGATACCTCGTCTTCGAAATCAACGGCGGCAACGACCCCTTCGGCTGCCACAAGGGCAACACCTCCCTCCAGGTCAGCTGCCCCAAGGGCTTCCATCGACTCAATCTCTCCGTGGACAGCAACCCCAACACCTTCCAGCTCCGACGCATCCCCCTCGCACGCTGGCAGGACAAGTCCAAGGCCCCCACCTTCGACATCTCATCCATCGCCTTCCAGTACACCGGAACCGGCAAGACCGCCGGCTTCCAACTCCGTAACGTCCGACTCGAAGTCCCAAAAGCTCCATAGCCTCTCCCATATCAAACCCTTTCTTCCGCAGACATATCCTTTTGTATGTTTTGCGTCTTTTGTGGACTTCTCTTTTTGATTATTTCGTGTCTTTTGTGGACTTATCTTTTTTGATTGTTTCGTGTCTTTTGTGGACTTATCTCCTTTTTTGATTATTTCGCGTTTTTTGTGAACTTGTCTTTTTGATTATTTCGCGTTTTTGTGGACATAAAACAGCCATGAATCTTTCCTGCGTCACCATCCAGGCGGGCCTGCAGCGTCCCGTCCGCCTTCTCCACCTCTCGGATACCCATCTCTGCTTCGCCGACGACCGCGACTGCCAGCGCAAGCGCGACCTCGCCGCCAGCCGCATCCGCTATTTCTCCGGCTCCAACGAGACCCTCGAGTCCTACCTCGACGAGGCCGTCGCCTTCGCCCGACAGCACGACTGCCTCATCGTCCACACCGGCGACCTCATCGACTTCGTCTCCCACCTCAACCTCGAGAAGCTCCACGAGCGGTTCGCGCTCACCGACACCTTCTTCGCCGTCGGCAACCACGAGTACAGCCTCTTCGTCGGCGAGGCCAAGGAGGACAACGCCTACAAGATGCAGAGCTTCCACCACGTCCAGGACGCCGCCCCCAACCCCATCGAATGCGCCTCACGTCAGGTCGGCGGCCTCAATCTCGTCGCCTTCGACAACGGCTACTACCGCTTCTCGACCGCGCACCTCGACTTCCTCAAGGCCGAGCTCCAGCGCGGACTGCCCACCATCCTCCTCATGCACACACCCATCCACACCGAAAACCTCGCCCGCTATATGCGCGACGTCCGCAAGGAACCCTGCGCCTACCTCTGCGGCTCCCCCTCGCACTGGCTCGACACCTACTCCGAACAACGACGCGAACAGCAGACCCCCGACCAGCCCACGCTCGACTTCATCGACTTCGCCACACACCAGCCACTCGTTAGGGCCGTCCTTGCCGGACACCTCCACTTCCAGTTCGCCGACCTCATCACCCCCACCCTCCCGCAGTTCGTCGCCGGGGCGGGCTTCCATAACCAGGCCACGCTCGTCAACGTCATCTGATCCCTCCCAGCCACCACACCACAAACCCATTCTTCCGCAGACATATCCTTTTGTATGTTTTGCGTCTTGTGTGGACTTCCCTCCTCTTTTGATTATTTCGTGTCTTTTGTGGACTTCCCTCCTCTTTTGATTATTTCGTGT
>CALZPA010000243.1 GCA_945827525.1 uncultured Lentisphaeria bacterium
CTCGCCTCGCTCGGTGGGCAGGCTAGCTGGTGGTTACGGCTGATTTGGGATGAAGGACCAGGAGCCGTTCGGGGCTTTGCGGAGGTGTCCGAGGAGGACTCGGTTGTCGGCGCCGTGGTCGGGGCGGAGGCGTTCGTCGTTGCGTCCCATGCGCTTGGGGAACCAGAGTCCTGTCCAGACGGTGTAGTTGTCGTGTGGGCTGTCGGCGGCGGGTGGGAGGTCGAGATGGAGCTGTCCTCGGGTGTCGCCTGGCTGTCCGAGGCGGTTGAGGTCATCCTGGGTGACGGTGAAGGTTCCGACCTTGGCGATGGAGCCGGCGGGGGAGTCGAGGTGGATGAAGGGATGGATGGGGGCCTCGGGCTGGGACTCGTGGGTGCGCCAGGTGAGGTCGAGGTCGAGTCGCTGGCCGACGAGGGTGGCCTTGAGGTCACTGATGGCGTAGTCGGCGGTGACGGAGACCTGTCCGATGCGGTAGCGTCGGGTGCCGTCGTCGCCGTCGATGGGGAGCTGGATGAGCGGCTTTCCGAGGCGGTCGCCGACGGAGAGGTAGGCGGTGTAGGTGCCGGCGGAGAGGGCGGGTGGGAGCGCGGTGGCCAGGGTGAAGGTGCGGGTTTCGGCCTTGGCGTCGAGGGCGACGGGGAGGGTGCGGAGGGAGTGTGTGTCGTCGGTGAAGACGGCGGCGATGCCACCTGCCTGGTTGCGGAGGGTGATGCAGGGATAGTAGTCGGCGTAGGCGGGCGCGACGCCGACGTTCTGCCAGGTGACGGAGAACTGGAACCGGTTTTTCCGGATGGAGAGGCTGGAGTCGAGCGTGACCTGCTGGGGGAGGAAGCGGTACCCGATCTGACGGTTGATGTCGCGGACGAGGGCGCGGTTCTCGGCGAGGAATTCCTCGGGCCACCAGTGGATGGCGGCGTAGGAGGCGTGGCAGTCGCGGATGGCGTTGAGGAAGCTGGAGCCGTCGCCCCAGCAGCCGCGTTGCTTCGAGGGGCCGTAGTGTTCGCTTTCGATGTAGACGGGTGCGGTGCGCCAGTAGGCCTGGGCGGCCTGGGCGTGGAAGTAGGCGAGCGGAGCGACCATGATGGAGTCGTCGCGGAAGCCGCAGCCGGCGCTGGCCATGAAGGCGTTGAGGTCGTCGTCCTCCTTTTCGAGCGGGATTCCGGTGACGACCTTGCCGTTGCCGTCGAGGAGCAGGAGTTCGGGGATGGCGCTGATGGCGGAGTCGGCGGGCGTGAGGGCGAGGAGCTGGAGCTTGCAGAAGTGGGGCGCGTTCACGGGGTCGCGGATGACGGCGTCGGCGGCGAGTGCGTAGGCGGCGTCTTGGGGGAGGCTGCTGGGCAGTGGGGCGCAGGGGGTTAGGGCAGGGGTGCCCTTGTCGTCGATGGCGAGGGTGGCGATGGGGATGCGTCCGTCGGGGCCGGCGTTGAGTCCGCGTGCGCCTTGGATGGTTGCGGCGAGGGTGAAGGTCTTGCCGTAGGTGCGCTGGGCGATGGGGAAGTCGTAGCGGAAGGCGGTGGTGCCGCCGTGGTTCCAGGCGGGTCTGCGGTACCCGGGTCTGGAGAGGAAGTCGTCCTGGGTGAGGATGGGTGTCTGGCGGAAATGCTTGCGGTGGAGCTCGACGTGCTGCTTGACGACCTCGGGCGGGAAGGCGTTGAAGGTGGAGCACCAGGTGTGGCCTTCGCCCCAGACGCCGTAGGAGCCGATGTCGATGAGGTCGATGTCGGGGTGTCCGTCGTAGCGTTCGGCGAGTCTGGCGAGGAGCTGGTCGAGCTTCTGGAGGAAGATAGGGTCGTCGAAGTGGGGTTCCCAGTGTGCGTTTGGGGTGTCTGGGATGCGTCCCTTTCCGGGCTTGAAGCAGTCGCCCCTGGCGCCGGCGTCGCGGACCCATTGTGGCGTGGCCTGGCGGAAGCCGGTCTCGGAGCAGGTGATGCGGAGGGAGGTCTTGAGTCCGCGTTCGCGGAAGCGCTGCATGGGGGTGTCGAGGACGGCCCAGTTGAAGACGCCCTCCTGGGGTTCGATGGCGCTCCAGGGGAGTCGGAGATAGACCTGGGTGAGTCCGGGCCAGTCGGGGAGGAGGTTTTCTGGCGCGAGTCGCGAGCCGTAGTTCTGGAGGCTGTTGTCGTAGTAGTGGAGGACCCAGCCCATGCCGGGGTTGGCGAGTTCGGCGCCGTTGTCGTGGAAGTTCAGTTGGAGTGTGCTGGCCAGGGACATGGCGGACAGGCAGGTTTCCAGTAGGGTGGTCAGATGCAGTCTCATGTGCGGTTGTGCTCCTCGGTGGTTACGGTTCGGATGCGGGCTGGTCGCTTGGGGTGGCGGGGCGGAAGGGGGTGGCCGAGGAGAACGACTCGAGGTCGTAGCTGATGAGCCGCGAGGGCATGGGGAGTCGCTCCAGGGTGACGTGCGCCTGGGCGAAGAACTCCTCGGCGAGGGTGTCGTGGAAGCCGGAGAAGACGACGACGCGGACGATGCCGGCGGCGACGAGTATCTTGGCGCAGTTGGTGCAGGGCATGTTGGTGATGTAGGCGGTGGCTCCGGCGAGGCTGACGCCGTGCTGGGACGCCTGGCAGATGGCGTTGATTTCGGCGTGGTTGGTGCGCACGCAGTGGTCGTTGACGACCATGCAGCCGACGTCGTAGCAGTGTGGCGTGCCGGGGAGGGAGCCGTTGTAGCCGGTGGCGAGGACGAAGCGGTCTCGGACGAGGACGCAGCCGCAGTGCATGCGCGGGCAGGTGGCCCGTTCGGAGGCCAGCATGGCCAGCTTGAGAAAATACTCGTCCCAGGAGGGGCGTTGCCAGCTGCCGCCGGCGGGCTTCACGATCTTGATGTCCATGGTCTCCTCGATGAAGAATCGGCAGGGGGGATGCGTGGGGTGGATGACTCCGTGCGTGGGTACGGCATAATATAAGCAGGATGGGGGCAAGGGCAATCTGCGGGTGGAGGCCTTTTCGGTCATGTGCGTGTGAGGGACAACCGCTATGGCATCTGGCCTTCTGTCGGGCAAGCTGTGAGGCACAATGGCAGTGTGGGGAAAAGGCTGAGGGGCGTATGTGGCGGTTTGGTTCTGGCGGCTTATATTGGGGGGAGTGTTCGAGGAGGGGACGCATGGGGAGCTGAATGAGTTTGGGTCGCAACCAATCAAGTTAGGACGAGAAAGGAACAGGGCGTCATCATGGAGCGTTTGGGCAAGTGGGGCAAGGGGCAGTTGCTGGGGTATTCGGGGCTGGAGGGGCAGACCGATTTTCGCGCTGGGCTGGTGCTGCGGACGCGGGCGACGGCGGAGCTGGACATCAAGCTGCCGCAGGCGTCCGGCCGCGTGGTGCTGGGGGAGGGTGTGCCGGAGGTGGAGGTGCTGCTGTCAGACGGTTTCCGGCTGGCGGACGGCACGGTCGGCGTGATGGTGGATGCGTGGCATCTGCTGGTGACGGGCGGCCGGGCGCGGCTGTCGGGGGACGTCTCGGGCTGCGAGAGCCTGGTGCGCGATGGGCGGCTGCTGCTGGGGGCGCGCGGGCATTTCCGTCCGGAGCTCATCGGGACGGATGCGGAGGTTCTGCTGTCGCGTCGTGTGGCGTGGCTGCTGGCGTTGCCCACGTTTGGCCTGGGGGAGGGCGGCACGCTGTCGTCGCTGCGGAAGGCGTATTCGCAGCTGAAGGGGATGGTGCTGTCTCCGGAGGGCGGCATCGGGTGTCGGTGGAGCACGCCGGACCGCTGGCCACACCGCCGTCTGTGGCTGTGGGACAGTGTGTTTCATGCGATAGGCGTGCGGCATCTGGATGCGTCGCTGGCGCATGAGCTGCTGCGCGCGGTGCTGGAGCAGCAGCATCCGGATGGTCTGATACCGCACATGATGTGGCCGGACGGGTGCAGTTCGGTGACGCAGCCGCCGGTGCTGGCGCTGGGCGTGTGGCTGGTCGAGGAGGTTCAGGAGGACGATGCGTTCGTGCGCTGGGCGCTGCCGAGGCTGGAGGCCCATCTGGAGTGGATCATGGCGCATCGTGACAGCGATGGCGCCGGGCTGGTGGAGTGGGCGATTGAGGGCGACCCGCAGTGTCGCTCGGGCGAGAGCGGGATGGACAACTCGCCCCGCTTCGATGCGGCGACGCAGCTGGACGCGACGGACTTCAACGCCTATCTGTCGCTGGAGTGCGAGATCGTGTCGCGGCTGTCGGTGCGTGTGGGGCGGATGAACCAGGCGTACTACTGGCAGGCGCAGCATGAGCGTCTGAACCGGCTGATGCGCGAGCGGCTGTGGTGTGAGGAGGCGGGCCTCTTCATGGACTATGACGTGCGCCGGGGCGAGCTGACGGGCGTGGCGGCGGCGTCGGGCTTCCTGCCGCTGATTTGCGGTGCGGCGACGGAGCGTCAGGCGGCGCTGCTGCGGGCGAACCTGCATGACCCGGAGACGTTCGGGACGCCGGTGCCGGTGCCGTCCATCAGCAGGCGTTGCGCGGCGGCGTACCGGAAGGACATGTGGCGCGGTCCGATGTGGGTCAACGTCAACTGGCTGATTGCGCTCGGGCTGGAGCGGTATGGGTATCTGGAGGACGCGGCGGCGCTGCGGCGGTCGACGCGTCAGGTCGAGGAGCGCTTCTGCCAGGAGTACGGGACGTTCTTCGAGTTCTACGATGACCGCGATGAGCTGCCGCCGCCGAGGCTGGAGCGCAAGGGCTGTCTGGAGGAGGAGGGCGACGGGTACCATCAGGTGTTCTTCGACTATGGCTGGAGCGCGGCGCTGTTCGTCGATCTGGTCGCGAGGGAGGCGACGCGCTGATGCCGGAGCTGCCTGAGGTCGAGACGGTCCGGCGTGGTCTGGAGCGCTGTCTGGTGGGGCGTCGTCTGCGTCACGCGCATGTTCTGGGGCGTCTGCGGACGCCGCTGGACGAGGGCGAGCTGGAGGCGTTCTGCGCCGGCCACGAGATCGCGTCGGTGCGTCGGCGGGCGAAGTATCTGCTGGTCGCGTTTGCGGACGGCGGCGGTCTGCTGCTGCATCTGGGGATGACGGGCAGCTTCAAGGTGGATGGCGGGCGTCCGGAGGAGGAGCGTCACTGCCGTGTCTGGTGGGAGCTGGACAATGGGCTCACCTGGCGTTTCCTGGACATCCGTCGCTTTGGTCAGCTTCGCCTCTGTCCGGGAGACTGGTCGGGTGTCGGCGGCGTGCCCGAGTGTCTGGCCGGGCTGGGGGACGAGCCGCTGGAGGATGGCTTTGACGGCGCGCGGCTGCTGGCCATCGGCAAGGGGCGTCGCCAGGCCGTCAAGCAGGTCATCATGGATCAGCGGCTGCTGGTCGGCGTCGGCAACATCTATGCCAGCGAGTCGCTGTTTCGGGCGGGCATCGATCCGCGTCGCCCGTTCGCGACGCTGCGCCGCCGTGAGGCGGACCGGCTGGCGACGGCCATCCGCGAGGTGCTGCTGGAGTCCATCGAGGCGGGCGGGACGACCATCAGCGACTTCGTGACGCTGGATGGCTCGGAGGGCGGCTACACGGTGCATCTGCGCGTGTATGGGCGACAGGGCGAGCCGTGTGCGCGCTGCGGCGCGACGCTGGAGCGCATGGTCCAGGGCGGGCGCTCGACGTTCTTCTGTCCCCATTGCCAGAAATAGCGTGTGGAGTGAGGGAAGGGAGAAGGGGAAAAACAGCAC
>CALZPA010000244.1 GCA_945827525.1 uncultured Lentisphaeria bacterium
ACCTATAAGACCTATAAGACCTATAAGACCTATAAGACCTATAAGACCTATAAGCCCTATAAGACCTATACTGGCATGGATTTGCCTGACTTCTGCGGTTTAGTAATATGCAATCTAAAAAATAGGAAAGTGTATGATAATTTTAAATAATACTTGAAAACTCAATTTTGTGATGCTATACTAAATTCTGGGGGGGCTCCCCATATTAAATAAGGTACGTGCGCGCGAGGCGGCGGAAAAATTGTGCAATTTCGCTTGGGCTAAAAAATATGTTAATTTTCAGCCGTGAGACTTGATGGGATGAATAGAGGTTCTTCGGGCAGGGGAAAGAGTGATGGACGGGAAGGAAAAAGGGCGATTTCGGCGGGAGGGATTGGTGAGGATTCCCTTCGGCAGGGGAAAGAGTGATGGACGGGAGGGAAAAGGGCGATTTCGGTGGGAGGGATTGGTGAGTATTGCCAAAAGGTCGGTGGCTGGACGAGAGAGCCGTGGTTCTCGCCTGAAGGTGAGGCGATGTTGGGGCAGGCGTTCCTTCGCTTGGCTGCGTGCGCGGGGGCTTTATCGAACGCTCCCGCATGAGTTTGGCAAAAGGTCGAGGGGGATGGAGGTGAGGATGGCGCCGCGTCGGGACTGGTTGTCGGGGGTGGTGACCATGGTGTAGAGGACGAGGAGTCGGTTGTCGTGGGTGACGGTGGCGGCGGGGTAGGAGAATTGCGGGAAGAGGTTGAGGCTGCGGTTGGGGCCGGTCTGGAGGAGTCCCCCGGCGGAGAAGAGGTGGGAGTCGGGCTGGGAGACGTAGATGGCGAGCCGGTCGCGGGAGCCTGGGAAGTCGGGGGAGGGCAGGAGGTTGCCGATGAGGAAACGGCGTTGGTCCGGGAGGGTGCCGGCGTAGATTTTGGAGTTGGAGAAGGGGATGTTGTGGGCGATGGGGGCGGACCAGGAGGCGCCTCGGTCATGGGAATGGAAGAGGAGCGGGACGTTGCGCTGGTCGTCGCGGCAGAAGAGGGTGATGGTAGGGGAGTCGGAGTCGGCGATGGCGGAGGTTTCGGGGTGGATGTAGCGGGAGCGGTCTGGCAGGTATGGGGAGGGGGTGCAGGGGACGGCGTGCCAGGTGCCCTCGGGGGCCTGGGAGTCGGCGACGAGGATGGCGGGGATGTCGGGGAAGGCGTCGATGCGGGGGGCGAGGCGTCCGGGGAGGAAGAGGGTGCCGTCGTCGGCGACGCAGAGGTTGGTGTTGAGCTTGAAGGGGATGGGGCGTGACCAGAGGAGGCGGAACTGGCGGTGGCGCTCGTCGTAGCGGTGGAGTTCGAGCGAGTGGATGTGGTCCGGGGCCGTCATGGTGTTCATGAGGAGATAGAGGGTGTCATGGACGACGGCGAAGACGGGCGGGCAGTAGAGGAGCTGTCCGGAGTCGTCCTGGGCGAGCGTCTCGGGTTCGGACCAGGTTTTGCCGCCGTCGGTGGAGCGTCTGGCGCGGATGGGGGTGTGGCCTTTCAGCTCGTGTGAGGGGCAGTTGTACCAGGCGGCGAAGAGGGTGCCGTGGAATTCGATGATGGCGGCCTCGTGGAGGAAGGCGAAGTCGTCGTCAGGTTGGTGAACGATGGTGTGTTCGAGTCCGGGGAGGAGATGGAGCTGTTCGGGGTTGAAGCCGGGTGTGGTGATGGCCTCGAAGGGGAGCATGTCGGCGAGGGTCTGGTCTTCCCGTCTCAGGTAGTGTGGCTTCATGGTGCCTGGTTTCCTTAGGTTGAGTGTCCAAACATGTGCCGTGAGCGTGAATGACGTCTGTCCATGGCCGGTCGCACGACATCACAAGGGGATGGGTGCGTTTGACAATGGGGGCGGAGGGCGGACATTATGTCATGTCATCTCATAATGTAGGCTCGGCGCGGGCGGATGTCCAGCGCCGTTGGGTCAGGACTTGTGCGAATGAATGGGAGCATGGCGGTGTGATGAGCGAGGACTTGGGTGCGCTGGAGCTGGTGTCGGGGCGGATGTCGGTCAGAGTGGACGGTCAGAGCGGTCGGACGCTGAGTGTGGTCGACCTGGAGGATGCGGGTCGCATGAACTGGGTGGGGCGGCAGGACTGGCTGACGGAGGGGGCGTTCTGGGGGCAGGCGGAGGGCTTTGAGACGGCGGCCGTGCGGCGGGAGGACGATGGCGCGGTGGTGGTGGAGAGCCGCCAGGCGCGGCAGCAGTTGCGGCTGACGGTGCGCAAGTCGGTGCGTGATGGGCTGTATCGCGAGGACTATGGGCTGTGGAACGAGGGCGAGCTGGAGTTCTTCGTGACGCCGGAGCGGTTTGGGCTGCACTATCCGTTCCACTCGTCGCTGGCGCCGCGTCCGGGGCTGCTGTCGGACAGTTGCGTGGTGCATGTGTGGTGTGGCGGGGCGGGGTCGTGGCTGTATGCGGCGCGTCCGGATGGGCATGCGTCGGGGTTGTCGGGGGTGCTGACGGCGGGCAGTCTGACGGAGTACGGGATTGACTTTCCTGTTCCTGGCGAGGGTCGGCCGCGTCATCATGACCGTGGGGCGCTGACGGTTCATCCGGAGCCGTGTGTGCTGGAGCCGGGCGGGTGTCTGCGGCTGGGGTTCGCGTGGTCGTTTGGGGAGGGGCGTCCGGACTGCGAGCTGCTGTCGGAGCGGGGGCAGCGTGTGCGGGCGTGGGCGGAGCGATACACGGTGCGCTGCGGGGAGGAGGTGCGCGGCGGGGTGGAGGCGTCGTTCGACTGGTCGGAGGGGAGGGTGACGCTGGCGGGAGGCGCGGTGGAGACGGTTCGCCGCGGGCGTCGGCTGGAGTGGCACTGTGTGCTGGCGGAGGCGGGGGAGCGTCGGGTGGAGATGTGTCTGGACGGCTGCCGGACGTGGGTGGAGGTGCAGGCGGTTCCGCCGGTGGAGGAGACGCTGGTGCGTCGGGCGCGGTTCATCAGGGAGCGTCAGCAGTACCGCCGTGCGGGCAGCCATCTGGACGGCGCGTGTCTCATCTATGACCGTCGGACGGGGCGTCAGGAGTTCGACCAGGCGTTTCATGACCACAATTCGGCTCGGGAGCGTCTGGCGATGGGGTGTGTGCTGGCGCTGGCGCTGCAGCATGATCCGGGAGATGCGTCGCTGCGGGAGTCGCTGTGCGCGTATCGAGCGTATGTGGCGCGTGAGCTGCTGGATCTGGAGACCATGAGGGTGTACGACGGCGCGTGTCACGACCCGTTTCCGCGGGCGTATGACTATCCGTGGATGGCGGACTTTCTGCTGGAGTGCGGGAAGGCGCTGGGGGATGTGCGGGCGCTGGAGCAGGCGGTGGGCGTCACGCTGTCGTACTATCGCCTGGTGGAGGGGACGGGGCAGGACTCGCCGTGTCTGGAGACGCTGCGTCTGGTGCGGGCACTGGAGGGTGCGGGGCTGTCGGGGCTGGCGGCGGAGGTGACGGCGGCGCTGGTGCGTCATGCGGACCGGACGGTCGCGCGTGGCAAGGCGATGTACTCGGAGGAGGTGTCGTACACGCAGGAGCAGTTCTCGATGAAGGTGCTGGCACTGTGCCAGGCGTGGGCGCTGACGGGGCGGGCGTCGTATCTGGAGCCGGTTCCGGGGCTGCTGCGCTGTGTGCGGGCGTTTGCGGGGCGTCAGCCGGACTTCCACCAGTACGGTCAGGGTGTGCGGTACTGGGATCTCTACTGGTTTGGGGGAAGCCGGACGTATGGGGACACGATGCCGCAGTGGCTGTCGAGCTGCACGGGGCGGACGCTCGTGCTGTGCGGGGAGTGCCTGGGAGACGCGGAGCTGTCGGCGTTTGGGCGTCGTGTGGTGGCGGGGTCGCTGTGCCTGTATGACGGCACAGGCTTTGGTTCGGCGAGCTATCTGGTTCCGTGGCGGGTGCGGATGCTGCCGCCTCGTGAGGGGCGCCCGGGGCCGCATTTCCCGCTGGGGACGTTCTGGGGGCGTCGCTATGACGACTGGGCGAACGACCAGGACTGGTCGCTGTACTGCTGTGCGGTGTCGGGACTGTGCGGTGAGGTGGAAATCTAGGCTAGAGAACCTTCGAACAGGCCATTGGCTGGGCGGGACGACAGCGGCGTGGGAATTGGGCGTCGCAAACATGACAGAATGCGACAGAAATGCAGCGGGTTGCTTTTTTTTGAAAAAAAAATAATTTGGCTCTTGAGTTCCGATGAGATTTTTGGTATACTATACACACGCCTAGCCCGCGAAGCTCTCTTGGCCTTCTGTTTCCAGCTAGGCAATACGATGCCATGAAGGACATCCCTCAAGGATTGGTCACCTGTGGCGACGCAGACGCGCAACGGTATGTCTTGGGACGGGACTTCGCCAGGGCGTGCCTTAAGACTGGCATTCCCATCCTGTGGAAAACCATACCCAATAGTGCGCATGAAGTTACAGAGTCCTCGCTAAAGCTCGCCAGAGCCTTTCTCACCCATTGGCATAACCATTATCTTGATGACTTGGGACTTTCTCCACTATCCAAGCCAAACGAAACCTTTATCGGCAATGACGCCACCGAACTCTTCTATCCGGCCAATGATCCGCAGATCAAGAATATCCCTGAAGAGGATCGCATTCCATTGCCTTCCAAAGACATCGCACAGGCGTGGGGAAAGTCGGCGCACTAGCTTGCCTTGCTCATCTGTATTCCCATAAAACTCTTCTTATGCGCAGAAAACACTCGTAAAGACTCACGCAACTGCAAAACATGGAGATTCTGCCATGATGTCACATTTTCCCAAAAACAACCTCACATATCTTCTGTTCTTGCTCTGCTTTGCCTACGCCCTCACCTATGCCGACGCTCCGGATATGAAAGCCCGCTTTATGACTGCCGGCAAAGCTTCCCTCTACGATCCTTCATACATACTTACCCGAACAATCGACACGGCAGCTTTCTCGCCTGAATTGCAGCTCCCCATACAACTCGTCTATCAATCTAACCTCCAGGATGAAGGCGGCTTCGGATACGGCTGGCGATCCCCCCAACTCGAAAGCCTGGTCTCATTTGACAAGGATGGCCTGCTTTGGACCACACCATGGGGCGAACGTGTCCACTTTAGTTTCCAGCGGAAAGTCAACGAACAAGATAGCTCCACGCTAGCCCCACAGCTCTTGATGAATTCGAAGCATATCCTTTTCAGCATGCCAGCAGAATGGATCGCAGTGACAGATGAGCGAGACCCTACAAGAACCGGCACATGGACATTCTTTCAGAAATCCTCTTGCCGAAACTGGCAATTCAACTATCGGAACCATCGTCTGGACTCTATTGTTTCTCCTGCCACCATGCACATAAACTTTATCTATCACAACAATCACCTTGTGGCAATCCAACAGCACGGTATCTCATTTGTCGAGCTTGTCTGGAATGACAATCGAGTTGAATGCCTGAAGGTCAATGGCATAGAGACGAAACTATCTTACCATCCGCAAAGGATGCAGTTGCTTCCTAAGACTGAACAAGGCATCGTTCAGGAAGTTCATCCTTCTTTTCTCGCCTCCATACGCAAAGCCAATCTGCTCCCCGAATCCTTGTTCAGGATGACCCACCTTATGAACCTATATTCTACATTGGAAATGCAAATGGAGGTAATCGGGGGTAGCCCTTTAAAGCTACAACACAT
>CALZPA010000245.1 GCA_945827525.1 uncultured Lentisphaeria bacterium
AGGGCTCATAGGACTCATACGGAGCGACATCACCATGAAAACCACCCATTGCCTCTGCGGCTGTCTGGCCGCGCTGCTGCTGTGCGGCTCTGCCCTCCCCGCCGCACAGGGGTTCCGCAAGACGACACTCCTCTACGAGAACACCTTCTCCAGCCCCGACTCGCTCAAGGACTGGCGTGACGCCCAGCCACGCCATCTCGAGGCGAACGCCGGCAAGGACGGCAAGAGCGCCCTGCACTTCGTCTGCGACAGCCACAGCGGCGCCGACTGGATACACTTCCAGCTCGACCGCGCCAGCCTCGGCGAGGGGCTCATCTGGCTGGAGGCCGAAGTCCGCGGACAGGACATCCGCGAGCCCAAGGTCAGCTATCTCGGCACGAAGGTCATGCTCACCATCGACCGCGGCGGCAAGATGTCCCACCCCGAGCCGCCCCACGTCACCGGCACCTTCGACTGGCAGACGCTCATGACCATCCAGCACCTCGGCAAGGACGTCGACCAGGTCACCCTCTCCCTCGGCATCCAGGGAACACCCGGTCACTTCTGGGTCAACGCCGTCCGCATCTACCGCTGCGTGCCCTGCGACGGCCCCGGAGACCTCGCCTCACTCAAGCCCACCGGACGCCGCGCCGCCGACGACATCCCACGCGGCCCCGGACTCGGCGCGCGCTACCGCGGCGTCATGTCCGGTAACGACCTCTCCGAGGAGGCCTTCCAGACCCTCCGCGCCTGGAACGCCAACCTCATCCGCTACCAGCTCCTCGCACGCCAACGCGACGTCTCCACACCCGACAAGTACCTCGCCTGGATCGACGACGAGATGAAGACCATCGACGAGATCCTCGACCGCGCCCAGCGGCACGGCTTCAAGGTCGTCATCGACCTCCACACCGGCCCCGGAACCATCATCAGCGACGTCGCCAGCAACATCCTCGGCTCCGGCACGCGCCTCGACGTCCTCGACGAGACCTGGCGCCGACTCGCCACCCGCTACCGCAACCACCCCGCCGTCTACGGCTACGACCTCCTCAACGAGCCCAGAGTCTCCGAGTACCTCTCCGGCACCGAAAACCCCTGGTGGACCATCACCGACCGCCTCGTCAAGGTCATCCGCCCCATCGACCCCACCACCCCCATCATCACCGAACCCAACTTCCGCAACTTCCGCCCCATCGACGACCCGCACATCATCTACTCGCCGCACTACTACTCCCCCCACTCCTACACCCATCAGGGCGTCGGCGGACGCAAGAACCTCTGGGCCTATCCCGGCTTCATCGACGGCCAGTGGTGGGACAAGGAGACCATCCGCGAAGCCCTCCGCCCCGACATCACCTTCGCCCTCACCCACAAGGTCCCCATGTTCGTCGGCGAGTTCAGCGCCGCCATCTGGAACGAGGGCGCTGACCAGTACCTCCGCGACTGCATCGAAATCTTCGAGGAGTACGGCTGGGACTGGACCTACCACGCCTTCCGCGAGGCGTCCATCTGGGACGTCGAGATGGAAGTCCGCAACGGACGCGTCGTCCGCGCCAAGGAAAGCACCCCGAGGCAGGACGCTCTCCGCGCCGGCCTCGCCGCCAACGGACGCCAGCGCGTCCTCATCCTCGGCAACAGCATCACCAGCCATGGCCCCAACGCCAGCATCGGCTGGAACGCCAACTGGGGCATGGCCGCCTCCGCTCCCGAAAAGGACTTCGCCCACCTCCTCCTCGAACGCCTCCGCCGGCAGGCACACTCCGCCGGCAAGCCCGCCCCCGTCGCCTGCATCCGCAACATCGCGACCTTCGAGCGCCAGTTCGCCACCCTCGACCTCCGCGACCTCGCCTTCCCCTTCGCCGACTTCCGACCCGACCTCATCGTCCTCGCCATCGGCGAGAACGTCCCCGCACTCGACACGCCCGAACTCCAGCGCGACTTCCACCAGGCGCTCACCCGGCTCATCCAACAGCTCCGGCACTTCCAGCCTGACGCGCGCCTCGTCGTCCGCAGTTGCTTCTGGCCCAACGCCGTCAAGGACCGGCTCCTCAAGCAGGTCTGTGACGAGCAGCGCGGCACCTTCGTCGACATCAGCGCCCTCGCCAAGGACGAACGCTGCTTCGCGCGCTCCGAACGCCCCTTCAAGCACAATGGCGTCGCCAACCATCCCGGCGACTTCGGCATGAACGCCATCGCCGACGCCATCTGGAACGCACTCGGCAACTAACTCCGATACCACCCCTACACACAAGCAGCGCCGGCGATTCTCCCCAGCTCTGGGAGGCCCGCCGGCGCTGTGCTGTCTCTGTCGTCGCGCTGGTTCTGTCTGTTGTCAGCGTTCGAAGAGGACGATGGTCTCGTTGTCGCGACAGTACTTGTACTTTTCGCGAAGGACGCGCTCGACCTCCTTGGGGTCGTTGTCCTGGAGCTTCTGGTACCGGATGGTAAGGGTATCGATGAGCATCTGCTTCTGGTCGAGCTCCTGCTGGGCGGCGGCGATCTCGCTCTCCAGTTGCCGGTTGCGCTTGCCCAGTGGCTGGATGACGGAAAAATGGCAGAAGACCCAGAACAGGACGCTCACGATGAGCAGGATTTCTCGTAATGACATGGTGCAGCTTCCCCCGCTGAAGATGCTATTTCAGAATGGCCTGGAACTTGTTGAACATCAGCCGTGACTGGTCGTGGTCGTAGACGATGGCGAACAGGCTGACGCTGTCTCCGGTCCGACGCTTCCGGAGCTGCTCGGCCAGCTCCTGCGCCGAACGGATGGGCGTGTCGTCCACCTTGACGATGATGTCTCCGCGCTTGAACACCTGGCGCCAGTCGCCCAGCTCCACGCGGAAGTCCGGCTCCGAATTCAACTGATTGATGACCACGCCGCGCAGGTCGCGCGGCAGGTCGATCGCCTCGCACAGGTCAGGCGTCAGCGTCTGCACCCGCAGCCCCAGACGCGACTCTATCAGCACGTCATCCGCCATCGGCGTCACCTTCAGCGACACCTGGCGCCCATCGCTCAGCCTCAGCGACACCGCGCTCCCTTCCGGAGCCTGCCACAGCGCCTCGCCAAAGTCCAGCAGACGCCGTATCGGCTGACCATTCACCTCAACCACCTCGTCTCCCGACTTCAGCCCAGCCTGCGCCGCCGGACTCTCCGACTCCATCTCGCCCAGCACCACGCCGCTCTTCCCACGACGCGGCGTCTCCAGACCCAGATGACCATTCGAGAAGCGACTCGGCAACAGCCACCGCGACAGAAACTCCTCAATGCGCTTCACCGGTATCGCAAACCCGATGCCCGACGCTCCACGCCGTATCGCCTGGTTGATGCCTATCACCTCGCCCTTCAGATTCACCAGCGGCCCCCCCGAATTGCCGGGGTTGATCGCCGCGTCCGTCTGCAGAATGTCGTCAAACGGCACGTCGTCACTCTCGTAGCTCCGGTGCATCGCCGACAGAACCCCCTGTGACACCGAATGGTCCAGCCCAAACGGATTCCCTATCGTCAGCACCGTCTCGCCCAGCAGCAGGTCGTTCGGCTGGCCAAACCGCGCACCCTGAAGCCGCGTCTCGCCCAGCTTCTCCGGCAGCAACTGCAGCAACGCCAGGTCGTTCGGCTCGTCAAAGCCTACCGTCCGAGCCGGAAACGACTTCCCGTTCCATAGCCGGATCTCCAGATTCCGCGCCCGCCGAACCACATGGTTGTTCGTCACGATCAGCCCACGGGCATTCACAATCACACCGCTTCCCAACGGCACGTAGTTCCGAACCGTCTTCTGACGCGGCAGCAGAACCTGACCGTAGAACTCGTGGTAGAAACGCTCATACCCGTCATTCACCTGCTTCGTCTCCTGAGTCCCTATCGACACCACAGACCCATAGACGCTCGCCACCGCCCGAACCGCCGGCGTCAGACGAATGTCGTCCGGAGACGGCTGCTTCCCAGCTCCCGAACACAGCGAACACCACAGCAACACACTTAGTGTAATCGCATAGATAACTGATGAATGTTCGCTATAAATCATTAGACAGAAGGAGGGCAAAGGGAACCTTAAGGGGATGAAACGGGTGAATGCCCATAAATTACGGTCAAATTACGGTATTGCAACGTCAGATTGGGGGTTGTGTGCTATATTTTTGACATTTTTTTCGTGCGGTCATTCCGGCGACGGGACGAGCGCAGAGTGTGAGAGTCATCAGGCAAGTCAGGGAGTGTTCGAAAAGCGCCTGCGACCCACAGCGAGGCTTGTCCCGACGGCGACCCCGCCGTCGGGCGGAAAACCCCGCCGAGCGGAGCGAGGCCTGTCCCGACGGCGACCCCGCCGTCGGGCGGAAAACGGTCAGCCACCAATCTTTTCGAACACTCACAAGTTAAGGAGAGCAGTCGAGCGATGCAATTGTCCATGGAACCCCATCCGGTCTTGGCCGTGAGTCTGAATTCGGCCTGGCAGAAGACGTTGAATTTTGGGAAGCTGACGTGTGGCGCGGTGAACCGTGCGCAGTCGTGCCACGAGGCGGGCGGCGGCAAGGGCGTGAATGTGGCCCGCGTGTTCCGCCAGTTGGGTCTGCCGGTGGCGGTGGCGGCCTTTGCCGGCGGCCACCCGGGAGAGTGCCTGCGGCGCGAGTTCGCGGAGACGGGCGTGACAGACCTGACGGTCTCCTCGGCCGGCGTCACGCGCTGCTGCTATACAGTCATCGACCGCGAGCGCGGCGAGGCGACGGAGCTCATCGAGCCGAGCGCGCCGATTGCCCCCGCCGAAGTCGAGGAGCTGCGCGCCCTGCTGCTGCCGAAGCTGTCCGGCTTCGGCGCCGTCGCCCTCTGCGGCACACTGCCGCCTGGCGTCCCCTCGGACATCTACGCCGAGCTGGCGGCCGGCGCGAACGCGGCCGCCGTGCCCGTCGTGCTGGATGCCGTCCGCGACATCGACGCGACCCTCGCGGCCGGCGTCACGCTGCTGAAGATCAACGCCGACGAGCTCGCCCAGTTGGGCACCGGCGCAACCGTCCCCGAACAGGCCGCCGACCTCCTCGCGCGCTTCCCCCACGTCGCCTGGCTGGCCGTCACGGACGGCCCCAACCCCGCCTGGCTCCTCCAGGCACGGGGCGACGCCTGGCGCATCTCTGTCCCACGACTCGAACGCATCGTCAGCCCCATCGGCGGCGGCGACTGCGCCACCGCCATCATGACGCGACGCCTCGCCGAGGGCGCACGCGACGGCCTCCAGGTCGCCCAGGCGTTCGCCGAGGCCCTCGCCTGCGCCTCCGCCTCCTGCCTCACCGACACACCCTCCCTCTTTGACCCCGCCGTCGCCGCCGAACTCCTCGCCAAAACCACCATCACCCCCGTCACCCCATGACGCCGACACCGACAGAACCGCTCCAGACCACCTGGAGACGCTGCGCCGAATGGCTCGTCGCCGCCGACCTCCTCGCCCAAACCCCCGTCACCCCATGACGCCGACACCGACAGAACCGCTCCAGACCACCTGGAG
>CALZPA010000246.1 GCA_945827525.1 uncultured Lentisphaeria bacterium
AAAAATCGCGTTTGCGGGCGAATTTTCCCGTCACTTCATCTGTTCGAGGGAGGCGGCGAGGGGGTCGTTGAGTTCCTTCATGAGCTTGAGTGCGCTGGCCTTGGCGGCCTTGCGGAAGCGTCTGACCTTTCGTTTGTCCTCGAAGGACATGAAGGTCTTGAGGTACTGGAGGACGGCCTCCTTCTGCTTGCCGGTGGCCTCGCAGATGCGTCCGCGCATGAGATAGGCGAAGGCGGTGAGGGCGTCGTCCTCGCGCTGGATGAGCTTGGCGAGCTGTGTCTCGACCTCGGCGGTCTTCTTGTCGTGGACCATGAGCATGAGGCGGATGGAGGCGAGGTTGAACTCGTCGGCGCGCGGGCAGTCGGCGGCCTGCTCGAGGACCTTGCGGGCCTCGTCGTGGCGGTTGAGCTCCATGAGGGCCTCGCAGTGGATGCGCGCGATTTCGTCGGCATAGCCGAGGAACTTGTACTTGTCGAAGAGGGCGGGTGCGGTGCGTGAGATCTCGTTGAACTTCTCGTCGTCGAGGAGGTCGGCGAAGGCGTCGAGCTCATCGGGTCTGGGGATGACGGCGACGATGTAGTTGGCTCGGCCGTAGACGTTTCGGGCGGTGTCGGTGATGACGGTGATGCGTCCGTCGGGGGCGGCGGCGATGGCTTTGCACTCGACCTTCTTGGGGCCGGTGGGGGTCTTGAAGATGACGTAGGGTCTTTCGCGTCGCTGGGCGGAGAGTGAGCCGGCAGCGAGGAGGAGGAGCGTCAGCAGCAGGAGGAGCGGTTTGGTGTGGAGGCGGTTCATGGCATGGGTTCTCCGTGATGCGCGTGCTACTTATCTGTCGGTCAGTTGAGGGCGTTGAGTTCGGCGGTCTTGGCTCCGTTGGGGAAGAGTCGGCGGTAGAGGGCCTTGGTCTCGGCGAGCTTGTCGGCCTTGCCGTCGGCGCGGAGGAGTCTGGCGGCCTCGAGGAACGCGGTGTCAATCCAGGGGGCGTTGGCCTTGGCCTCGGGGGAGGCTGTCCAGCCAGCGTCCAGGTCGGCGCTTTCCTTGGCGAACGCGATGATGGAGTCGTAGATGCTGGCGGCGGAGGCGCGGTAGTCGGGCTTCTTGGCGGCGGCGACGAGGAAGAGCCGCGCGATTTCGCAGCGGATGCGGTTGGAGAGGGCGACGTCGCTGACGCGGCGGAGCATCAGGTTGAGCATGCCGATGCCCTCGTCGACCTTGCCCTGCGAGACGAGCGCCTCGGCCTCGAGGAAGCGCGCCTCGTAGAGGAACGCGGTCTTGGCGTTGCGCTGGAGGAGGGCCTTGACGAGCGAGAGGGCCTTGGCGGCGTCGCCGGCCTTGAGCGCGGCGCGTGCGCCCTGGACGTAGACCTTCTCGATGAGTGCGGGTCGCAGTTGCGCGGCCTCGGTTCGGGAGGCCGCGATGCGCGCCAGCAGCAGCTCGCAGGCCTGGAGGGCGGCGGCGGGCGCGCCGACGTCGAGACCCTGGTCGGCGATGAAGAACAGGTTGCCGACGGGCATGGCGGCGACGGCCTTCCGGACGCCCTCGTGCTGGCTGGCCATCAGGCGGCTGTAGGTGCCGGCGGCGGCGGAGAGCTGCTTGGCGCGCGTCTGCGCCTTGGCGAGCTGATAGAGGACGTCGACGGTCTGTGCGGGGTCGCACTTGGCGTTGCCGGGCGCGTCGGAGCATTCGGGGAGTCGGAGGAGGCTGTTGAGCTGCCTGACGGCCTCGGCGAACTGGTTCTGGTCGACGAGCGCGCCGGCGAGCGCGGTGGTGCACTGGTTGACGTAGCGTCCCTTGGCGTAGGCGCGGACGTAGGCGCGGTATCCGTCGATGGCCTTGTCCTTCCAGGAGCGCCATTCGCGGTCGAGTGGCTTGATGGACTCGGTGGTCTCGCGCTGCTGCTTCTCGAGTTCGGCCTTGCGGGCCTGGCAGCGCTTCACGCCGGCGTCGAGGCGCTTGGTGAGTTCGGTGAGAGCGGCGGCCTCGGCGGTCGAGGCCTGCTCGATCTGGGCGACGGTCTCCTCGATGCCCTTGCGGATGGCGGGGGCGGCCTTGAGCCGTGCGGCCTCGGGGCCGTCCAGGACGGCGGCCACCTTCTCGATGAACTGGCTGCGGCTCTCCAGCGGCTCGCGCTCGCTGTCGGCGGCCTTGACGTCGAGCTGGGCCAGCTCGATGTCCGAGCGGACCATGCCCGCCCGCCAGGTGTTCTCGGCGATGGCGGCCTCGTTCGCCTGGATGTCGCGCTCGCAGCGGACGACTTCCTGCTTGGCGGCGACGCTGACGACAGTGGCGCGGGTGTTCTCGAGTTCGGCGAGCTTGGCCTCGAGGGCCTTGAGTTCCTCGCGGGTGCGCTTGAGCTCGTCGTCGTCGGTGGAGGACTGGAGGGTGTTCTGGAGCTTGGTCTGCTTGGCCTGTGCGTCGGCGAGGTTCTTCTCGGCGGTCTGGAAGGCCTGGTTGAGTTCGGCGACGCGGGCCTTGGCCTTGTCGATGGCGGCCTTCTGTGCCTTGGTGGCCTTGTCGAGGGCGTTGAGCTGGGCCTGTCCTCGGCGGATGGCGTCCTCGGCGGCGGCCTTCTGCTCGTCGCAGGCCTTGAGCCGTGCGGCGATGGCCTCGCGTTCGGTGGAGACGACGGTTCGGGCGGCGTCCTCGACGCCCTTGAGGAAGATCTGGTAGAATTCCTCCTCGGTCTTGGGGGCGTTGGGCTTGGCGGCCTCGGCCTTGGCCTGTGCGCGGGCGGCCTTCTGGTAGTCGAGTTCGAGGGAGCCGAGGACGCGCTTCATCTCGTCGCGGCGTTCGGCGATGGCCTGGGTGAGGGCGGGGAGATCCTTGAGGCGCTTGGCGAAGGCGCGCGCCTGGATCTCGAGGTCATAGCTGTCGTTGCCGAGCTTGGCGGCGCGCTCCTCCAGGACGGCGATCTGGGTGCTGATGAGGTTGGACTCGCGATCCATGGTGATGGGGATGTAGGCGACGGCGCGCTCGCGGAACGCCTCGGCGTTGCGGACGTTCGCGTAGGGCTGGCCGGCCTCGGTCATGGCGCGAACCTTCTCGTAGTGTTCGCGGGCCTCGGCGTAGCGTCCGGCGAAGTAGAGGAGGTCGCCTAGGCGGAACTGCGCCTCCAGGACGTCGGCGCGCTCCAGCGAGCCGTCGTCGATGGCGAGGAAGCGCCGGAATGCGTCGATGGCGAGGTCGCGCTCATCGGCCATGAGGCAGAGCTGTCCGACCTTCATGATGGCGGCCTTGCCCTTGGGGTCGAGGGAGAAGACGGTGGCGACGCGCCGGAAGAGCGGGATGGCCTCCTTGAGCTTCGCCTTGGCGGCCTTGACGGCGGCGGGACGCTGGTCGGCGGCCTTCTTCTCGGCCTCCTTCAGGGCGCTCACGCCCTCGTTGAACTTGCTGATGGCGAGGTCGTACGCGACGGCGGCGGCCTGCGGATGGCCGGGGTCGTAGTCGACGAAGAGGTTGCGGGCCCAGAAGTAGAGCTGCTCCTGCTTGGCCTTGTGGGGGTTCGGCTTGCCTTTGGGCGCCTCCCGTCTGCGCTTGTCGGCGTAGGCGCCGAGCGTGAGGGCGGCGCGGCCGATGCCGCTCCGCTCGTCGGGGAAGGCCTTGGCGAGCTGCTCGATGACGGCCTTGCCCTCGTCGTACTGGTCGAGCATGGCGAGGCACTGCATGAAGCCGGGGACATGGGGGATGACGCCGGGGTTCTTGGCGTGCTTCTTGAGGAGTTCGCGGTAGCGTTCGGCGGCGCCCTTGTAGTTCTTCTGGTCGCGCCAGAGGATGACGGCGGGCTCGAAGACGGCGGCCATGTCGGAGGAGCTGGCCTTGGGGAGGTCGAGCTTGGCGTTGAGCTTCCAGCGCGCGTTGGCCTCCTCGCAGAGGAGATACTGGCGCGGCAGCTTGCGGATGACGGCGCTCTTCGGGTAGAGCTTCTGGATGCGCTTGAAGTAGGCGACGGCGCCCTTGGCGAGCTGCTTCTCGGCGAGCTTGAGGTTGCCGCCGGCGGCGGTCACCTCGGCGAAGCCGCGGATGGCCTGCGCCTTGTAGTAGAGGGCCTCCGGCATGGGCGACGTCTCGCGGCTGTTCTGGTCCTCGATCTCCTGGAAGTAGTCCTCGAACTGCTTGATGGTCTGGATGGCCATCTTGAAGTGGCCGATGCCCTTGATCTTGCCGGCGTTGCCCTTGGCGGCCTTCAGGGCGCTCTCGCCCTGCAGGCACTGGATGCGGGCGACCTGGATGGCCGCCAGCGCCCCGATGCCGTCACGCACGAACAGCAGCGACTTCAGCTCGGACATGGCGTTCCCCAGCACCTTGCCGTCGATGCCCTTGCCCGCGGCCAGCTTGGACTCCTCCGCCTCGATGCGCGACAGCTGCTTCAGGTAGGTCAGCTCGCGCTCGCCGAGGGAGTCGTCCGGCGGCATCCGGTCGATGTACTTGGCGGCCTCGTCGCCCTTGCCCTGCTCCTTCAGCACCTGGATGAAGTACTGAAGGCCCGTCACATACTCCTTCTTGGCGCGCTTGCCCGACGGCGCCTCCGGTATCAGCGAGAAGTACTCGCGGAAATTCTTCTCGGCCTGCGGGAACTGGCGGAGCTCGGCGTACTTGGTGCCGCGCAGGTAGAGGATCTGGGTGTAGAGCGGATGCCCCTTCCTGAAGGAGGCCAGGTGCTTCTCGGCCTCGCCGGCCTTGCGGATGGAGAAGTAGTAGATGGCGTTCGCCAGCTTCAGGTCGTCCTTCCGGTCCTGATACTTGCGGGCCATCAGCTTCAGCTGCATGTCCGCGTAGAAGTCGAAGCGCTCCTGACCCAGGCGTACCAGAAAATCGAGATCACCGTTCCATTCGGCCTGCGACTCCGACGCCGGAGCGGCGCCACACACGCTGACCGCCGACAGCGCCACGGCCACCAGGCCACGCCCCAGCAAACGCTTCGTCTCTCTCATGCCCATGTGCTTGTCTTTCCCTTCGCTGTTCCCTTGACGACACTCGCGGAACAAACGCCCCGCGACTCCATCTCCATCAGGCCCAACCGCACTCCACCCCCACACACAGACAACAGCACCATGCTTGTTTCATAACTGTCTGAAAACAAGATATCTACGAACACATAGCACCAGCTCCCCCTAGTGGCGGCGCAATGAAGCCTACTCTATTTTAATCGCCATTTCCACAAAAACAAGTGCCCCGCAAATAAATTTCCGCCACGGTGCGTTCCAGCCATAAAAATCGCCGCCGTAAACTTTTTTTTGCGGACGACGGCGGAAAAATGCCCCATCGTGCGAATATACAGATGTGGACAGGAACCCCATCCCGTCACCACCCACATCACCCCCAACCCACAAGGACACGACGCATGAAGTACTAGCCGCGAAGCGGCTTTTTTCCGCTTCGCGTCGCTCGGCGGGTTTTCGCCCGACGGCGTGGTCGCCGTCGGGACAGGCCTCA
>CALZPA010000247.1 GCA_945827525.1 uncultured Lentisphaeria bacterium
ATATTACTCCATTAGGCCCTCAACCTAACGCGTCTGCCAATTCCGCCACCCGAACGTGTGTGAGTCATCTTCATTCATCTGTCTGTCAGCGTCGGCATTTCCGTGAAGGAAATGTCGGCTTTCGAGAGCTTGTCGTCTGGCGCTTTGGTCAGGCAACGGGAGTTACTGTACTTGCACTTTTGGAAAAGTAAAGTCGGCGCGGAAGTTTTTTTGGCAAGCCTGCCAGGATTCGAACCTAGACTAACTGGACCAAAACCAGTTGTGCTACCATTACACCACAGGCTCGCGCCGGTAACGGGTCATACTATAGGCTCGCAACACGGGAATTCAAGCGAGGGGGGCGTGTGCGGCGGAGCCTGTGGCGTGCGTGTGTGGGGGGGCGCGCGCTATTGTCTGACGATGCGGGTGACGACCTGATAGCGTGTGAGGGTGAGGGGGCCGAGGGGGATGCCGGTCTCCTGGTCGAGGTTGACGGTGACGGTTTCGGTTCCGGTGTTGGCGATGACGAGGAGCGTTTCGGGGCCGGCGGTTCGGGTTGCCCAGGCGATGGTCTGCCTGTTGGCCTTGACTCGTCCGTGGCGTCCGAAGGGCGCGTCGAGGAAGCGCTGGAGTCCCTTGAGTTCGCGGATGAGGTCGGCGAAGGCCTGCCAGGCCTGGGGGACGCGGATGGCGTTGAGGAACTGGCGGTTGTCGCGGGCGAACCACCACCACCAGAGTCCGTTGGCGTGTTCGGTGAGTCCGAGGAAGGCGGCGCAACGCATCCAGTCGCGGTCGGGCTGGAAGGCGTCGGGGTCATACTTGCCGGTGGTGCGGAAGGTGGCGGTCTGCTTGTTGTCGAAGCAGTGGACGAGGAGGGTGATGGGTGACTGGTTGAGGAGGAGCTGTCGGTGCTCGTCGAGTTGCCTGACGATGGCGTCGGGGGTGTAGTAGGCCTGGGTCCAGTGGGTGTCCCAGGTCTGGCGGTAGCGGTTCATGCCTTTGCCCCAGGTGGTCATGACGACGGCGTGGTAGGGGTCGAGGGCGCGGATGAGGTTGGCGAAGCGGGTGAGGAGGGCGGGCGAGACGTACTGGGTGGGGATTTCGGGCTCGTCGAAGAGGTACCAGACGAAGAGTCCGGGGTGGTCGGCGAGTGCGCCGACGCGCTGGGCGATGACATCGAGTTTGGCCTCGCAGATGGCTCGGCGGTCGAAGCCGATGAAGGCGCGGAGTCCGTCGGCGTTCCAGCAGCGTTCGAGGAAGGCGCGGCAGGCGTTGTCGTCGCGGCTGCCCTCCCAGCGGTAGGTGTGGATGGCGTCGAAGCCGAGGCGGCGGAGCATCCGCATGTCGTCGTTGCGGGTGACCTCATAGATGCCGAAGGGGAAGAAGGGCTTGCCGTTGAGGTTGTAGCGTCCGTTTTCGTCGATGGTGACGGGGTTGGGGGGCTTGGGCGCGTTGAGGAGCCAGGCGGTCTTGGAGGCGGAGTTTCCGGCCTGGTCGGTGGCGGTGAGGGTGAGGGTATGGAGGCCGGGCTTCCAGCCGTGGGTGGGCCTGACGGGGAAGACGGCGGTGAGGTGTCCCGGCTGTGGCTGGTCGCGGAGGAGCCTCGGGGCGCCGACGGGGACAGGGGTTCCGTTGTCGTCGACGGTGAGCTGGAGGGCGCTGTCGCGGGTGTCGGCGATGGCGATGTCGAGGGACTGCTGTCCGTCGAGGATGCGGTGCGCCTCGAAGAGGATGGTGGGGGGGAGGCAGTCGCGGTCGACGGGGGCCTGCTGGGTGAAGGACCAGGGGCGGGCGTCGTCGGAGCCCTTGGCGAGGAGCTTCCAGTGCCAGCGGCCAGGCTTGAGCGGGGTGGCTAGCTGGAGCTGGGGCTCGGTGATGTCGGGGATGGTGAGGGTTTCGCCGGCGGGGAAGTCGCGGTTCTGGGAGAGCTGGAGGGTATAGCTGTCGGCGCCGCGCATGGGTACCCAGGTGAAGAGCGGGGTGTTGGTGTCGAGGGTGGCGCCGGGCTGCGGGGTGAGCTTGTCGACGGAGGACTCAATGCGGGTGAGGGTGAGGTCGTCGAACCAGGCGGTTCCCTTGTCGCGGAGGGCGAGGAAGACTTCGGCGTAGCCGGCGTTGTCGGGGGCGCGGAGGCTGCGGCAGACCTGCTTCTGCCAGTCGCGGGTGCCGTAGACGTTGCAGGCGTAGGCGCCGCTGTCGAACCACTTGCCGTCCTTGTCGCTCCATTCGACGATGAGTCCGGCGCCGACGCTGGAGCGCTTGCCGGGTGCGGCGGTGACGTCGAGGGTCTTGAGGAAGACGGACGCCTGGTAGAAGGCGCCGCCTCGGACGGGTATCTTGCGGGTGATGTAGACGCTTTCGGTCATGGGGTCGTTGACGGTGAGGCGCGCGGCGCGCTTGCCGGAGTGGGTGACGTCGGAGACGATGGCGGCGTTGGTGGGGAAGTGGTCCCAGCCGTTTGCGCCGTCCTCGAAGCCTGGGTTGTCGAAGGCGACGGGGAATTTGGGGTTGCGCGGGGTGGCGAGGGTCTGTCTGCGGATGGCGACGGCTTCGGGGGTGAAGGTCTCGGCGGCGAGGGTGAGTCGGAGGTCGGCCCTGATGCGCTGCTCGCCGTTGAGGGTGGTGATGAGCCGGACGCAGCGGTTGAAGGAGGCCCGCTTGTCCTGGAGGACGAAGGAGTGGCTCTCGTCGTGGTTGGTGATGGTGAGCCGATGGGGGATGAGGTCGCAGGCGAGGCGGTTGGCGGCGAGCTGGCTGAAGGGGTCGGAGTCGAGGTCGACGAAGCTGTCGCCGGCCTTGAGGAAGTGCCGTTCGGCGTCGATGCGGAGGGCCTGTTCAGGGATGAGGAGTCCGAATTCGGCGGGGCCGCCGGCCTTGACGTCGGCCTTGAGGGCGATGTCGGCCTGGGTTGGCGAGAGGGTGACGGTGAGGGTGGCGGAGCCCTCGGGGGTGGTCGCGGCCACGGTGATGGCGTTGGCGGCGGTGGTCTGGGTCTGGTTCTGGTCGAGGCTGAAGCGCATCCGGCTGTAGTCGTGGGCGAAGGCGCTGAAGCTGATGTTCCGGACGACGGGCTGGTCGCGGAAGCGGATGGCGATGGCGCTGGGGCTGGCGTCGCAGGTCCAGTCGCCGACGCGGACGGTGGCGGCGGCGAGGGGGATGGCCAGCGAGAGGAGCAGGGCGAGAGGGCTGAGGCGGTGTCTTGTCATGATGGGGTGTCTCCGTGGGGGATGGTTTCAGGGGCAAATCAGGGATTGGCGCGGAGGAGGGAGCCGTCGCACCAGCGTTTCATGATGGTGGCGGCGGGTTTGCCGTCGATGGTGAAGCCCTTGTCGCCGGCGGGGTCGTCGTGGAATTCGGCGCGGTAGTTCTGCTCCTCCCATTTCCACCAGAACATGCCTCCCCACCAGGGCTCGGCGGAGAAGGCGCGGATGACGGTCTCCATGTAGTTGGCCTGCTCGTTGCCGTCGTAGTGGCGTCCGTTCTTCCAGTAGTAGGGGAGCCTGGTGGCGTTCTCGGTGGCGCAGCAGCCGCATTCGCCGAAGTAGAAGAGCTTGCCGTACTTGAGGGCGAAGTCGCGGTTGCGGCTGACGATGGGCTCGATGAAGCGCATCATGGAGGGGATGTCGTCGCCGCCGGTCTTGGAGGCGGGCGCGTACATGCTGCTGCCGACGGAGTCGAGGGCGTAGAACCAGCAGTTGGGGTCGTCGAGGAGCCGGATGAACTGCGGGGTGTCGATGAGGGAGGTGGTGAGATGCCCGTGGAAGGCGGCGCGGGCGGCGTCGACGACGGGGAGCCAGTCCTGGGAGGCGCCGGCGAGCTGGTTGAGCTCGCTGTCGAGCCCGTAGGCCTCGCAGCCGGTCCGTTCGGCGATGCGGGTGTAGTGGCGGGTGAGGTCGGTGTAGCTTCTGAACCAGTCGGTGCGGTAGTGGAAGGGGCGGTCGGGGAAGATCTGCCCCTGCGGGAGGTGGATGTTGCCGCGCTGGGTGCCGTCCCAGCACTCGATCATGGGGCGGAGCATGACGCGGATGCCTCGGCGATGGAGGAGCCCGATGATGTGGACGAGCTCGTCGTCGCCGGGCGTCTGGTGGAAGTCGCGGAAGATGCGGGTGCTGCAGAAGGTCTCCTGCATGACGGTGGTGACGAGGCAGACCCAGGGGATGCCGAGGCTGGCGATGGCCTCGACCTGGCGCTCCGCCTCGGACGAGGAGAAGTACCCGTTGCGCGCGTAGTAGCCGAAGGTGACGCCTTTGAACTGCTCCATGATGGGATTCCTTTCTGAAGGTGTGTGTGGGGGGGCGGTCTGCGTGGCCGTCCCCGTGGTTGGGATAAGATACAGCCACAGTCGGGAAACGTCCTGTCGTGGTCATGAAAAAAGTCCGTCATGGCCATGAAAATGGCGGCGACACGGCATTGAAAAGGATGGCAGATGGGATTATGATAGGGAACGTTCGAAACGTGCCTGCGCCCCTTTTGAACGCTCACCATGATAGGGCGCCGGACAACCGTTGCGGTTTCGTCATCGTCAGGACAAGAAGAGTGAGAAAGCCACAGGGAGTTTGAGACCATGTCCGCACAGAAGAGAAGAGAGTCCTTTACGCTCATTGAGCTGCTGGTTGTCATTGCGATCATCGCGATCCTGGCGGCGATGCTGCTGCCGGCGCTGTCGAAGGCGCGGGAGAAGGCGGAGCAGATCTCCTGCGTCAACAGCATCAAGCAGATAGGGCTGGCCAGCGCCATGTACACGAACGATAACAAGAACTACCTCATCTGGATGCTGCCGGGCACAGCGGGAGGCCCGGATCCGGTCATCAGCGCGACGAAGGACTCCAACCGTCCGCCGCACGCGCTGCTGTGGAGCTATGTCGGCATGGAGCCCGAGGTCTTCATCTGCCCGTCCGACCCGACGCCGAAGACCTACAACTTCTGGGGCGTCTCCGGGAATTTCGGCGACGCCATCGAGGTGAAGAGCAAGGGGAGCAGCGTCATGTTCAACCAGACCATCATCTGCGGAACCAGCGCCGTGAAGATCACCGCCGTCAAGAAACCGACCATCTACCCGCTCTGCTCGGACGGCAACTGGTTGGTCCACAGCAATTGGGGCACCATCGACACGCTCGTCTATGCGGAGACGTCAGCCGACTCGCGCATGGACTGGAGCCACAGCGGCGGCCAGGTCAACCTGGCGTTCGTCGATGGTCATGCGGAGTCGTTCAGCCGCATGGGCGTCAAAGGGCGGCTGGCCAGACTGCACACCAGCACCGAGGGCGGAAAGTAGGGAATGGCGAGCCCCTCCGGGGCTGGGGCGCCGTCTTCAGTCCACAAAACACACAAAAGACCCAAAAAAAGCTAGAGCCTCTAGAAACTCTAGAAACTCTAGAAACTCTAGAAACTCTAGAAACTCTAGAAACTCTAGAAAC
>CALZPA010000248.1 GCA_945827525.1 uncultured Lentisphaeria bacterium
TGCAGGGCGAAATGGCGCGGTGCGTCTGCTCGCAGCGGCAGGGCCAGCTCGCGCCCTTCCCCTTCTCGTTCGCCCGGAGCGAGCCGCCCGCGGCGTTCTGCGAGGAATTCTTCAAGCGACTGCTGGACAGACTATCAAGGGAGATTTGACACATGACAGAGAAGAAACTATTTCGGGCGGCAGACTGGCTGCCGACAGACCACGGCCAGGTCGTCAGCTGCTACGGCAACTGCGTCGAGATAGGACTGGGGCTGACGCTGGAGGATGTCGATAGCCTGTTTTACGGCCTGGCGGCATCAGGCGAGAATCTGGGTGTCTGCGTGTGGGTGGAGTCGGACGACGGTGTGCTCCGGGTGTTCCTGCGCGTGGGGTTCGGCCGTGGGCTGCGGGTGTTCGACGACCTGAAGGCGGAGTGCCTGTGGCGACTGGCCCTCAGCGCCGTCCGGACTGCCATCGCCTGGAATGAGTCCCAGACACTCGCGGGCAAGGTGTGCGACGATGAGACGCAGTTGTTCGCCAACTCCGAGAACCTCCGTCTCGCCCAGTTGCTTGAGACCATAGGAGGGCCGCTATGACTCCTACGGACTGGGACGGATGGATATGCCTGTTTCTCAAGGCCAACGCAATCATGTTGCTGGTGGGGCTGGATCTGATCCTGCTGGTGGAGGCGCTGGGATGGCTTGCACAGAAGACAGAGGAGCGAAAGAGAAAATGAAGTCTGAAGAGGTATTCGAATGGGCGAACGCGGTCGCGCCGAAGGTGCGCGACTATGTGGGCTATGCGTTCGAGCGCAACATGGGGCAGATGGCGGCGGCGCTGGCCGAGGCGGAGGCGATGGAGCCCGGCGCGGCGCTGCCCGTCACCCTGCGGGCGAAGCTCGGTCCAGGGCAGCGCTTCAGCATTGAGGCGCTCACCTGGGACGTCAAGTCGAGGCGTATAGACAAGAACTTCTGGGAGCTCGACCTGGACACGTCCAGACCCATGCTCCCTGGGCTCGACGAGGCCATCGCCGAGGCGGAGAGGGAGGAGAAGGCACGGCAGGACGCCGACTGGATCGTCCGGCTCCGGAAGCGCCAGGACAGCTTCCTGGAGCGCATGGGCGCCGACTGCATGAAGGTCGGTGTCGCCCAGAACGGCAACGGCAAGGTGCTGAGGGTTCTGGACGGGGAAGGAAGCCGCCTGGCCGCCGTACCCGACGTCGAGGAGGCTCTCGCCCTCATTGACGAGCAGGAGAATGGCCTCGCCGCCAGGGAGCGCCCGGACGGACTGCTGGAGCTCCTGCCAAACAGCCTGAGCCGCATCGGCGAGGACGTCGGCGTGATACGCGTCTGCCGCTCGGAGGAGGCTGCCATGCGCTTCCTGGCCGACGGCGGAGCCGCCTGGCCAGCCATCGTCGACATTGAGGAGGCACACCATGAAGCCTGACACTGACCCATACCGCATCCTGCGCCGCTTCCAGGACTGGAGGCTCGGCCTGGACGTCCGCACGCTGACGGAGGCGGGGCTGCACATCCGCCTTGTCACAGAGGCCATCGACGCCATCCTCGCCGAACATGAGCTGGCCCACCCGCTCACCGTCTGCCGCGACTGCCGGCACTACAATGAGAACTCCGGACGCTGCGAGAGCGAGGAGAAGTGCCGCCATGTTTGACCTGATTCCCACGGACAAGCTGATGCCGCTGGTGGACGTCGCCCGCGCCGTCGCCGAGTCGCTTCCCTACGGCGATGACCGCGTCGAGACGCGGCGCATCGCCTGGCAGATGAAGCGCGAGTGGCTCCGACGCCAGGAGGAGGAGACCGCCCGGCGCCGCGAGCATCGCCGACAGATGGCCGAGGAACGCGCCCGCAAGGCGGACGAGCTGCCGCTCTTCAAGTTCCGCACCGGCAAGGCGTTCGACTGCCACGGCTGCGGCTACCACGGCGAGAAGGATGAGCCGCACATGATGGCCGGACGCCGCGGCGACCGCCAGCCGCTCTGCATCATCTGCGCCATGACCGCCAATCTCATCTCACCCTTCATGCCCAAGGGCATGGAGTTCGAGAAAAACGGCCTCAACCCGGAGAACCCGAAGATGCCGAACTGGTGGAAGAAAGTCCGCCGAGCCGTCATCGTCATCGGCGAGACCACCGGCCAGGACGGCTACGACGACCTGGCCCGCGAGGCCGCTAGCCTGCCAGAGCCCGACTTCCGCCGCCGCGTCGAGGACATCGCCACCCGGAGCAACTGCCGACGGGCCATGGCGGCGTCCAGAGGGAGGAAGCTCGGCAAATGAAGCCCGTCGAGACGCTGGCGGCGCTGGGAGCCGCCGGGATGCTGTCGCGCGATCAGCGCGAGGATCTGGGGGCGATGCTCCTCCAGATGGCCTTCAGGGCCGTCTGGGCGGCCGTCTACGCCCATCACGTCCGCTTCTCGGACGCCGATGACCTCATCGGCGACACCGTCCTCGCCGCCTGGCGCCGCCTCGGCACCTACGACAGCTCACGCGGCTCCCTCGCCACCTGGGTCGGCGCCGTCGCCAGAAGCCGCATCGCCGACTTCTACCGGCGACGCCACCGCGACAGGGTCGTCCTCGACACCCTGTCCGGACGGCTGGTCTGCCTGGCCACCCTCGACCCGCCGCCGGACATCGCCGCCGACGCCGACGCCCTCTGCGAGTGGGACGAGCAGCTCGGACGCTGGATGAGCGACACGCCGACCCACATCGCCGCCGCAGAAATCGAACACCTTGCCCGCGACATCGGCCGCCGACACGGCCTGCCGTCCGCCGCGTTCACCCTAGCCGACTATGAAAATCCATGACCTCATCAGCCATTTCCACGTCGTCCGCTCCGATGGCCCAGACAGCTGGTTCGCCGTCTGTCCGGCGCACCGCGACGGGAACGCCAGCCTCCACATCTGCCAGAAGGAGGGGAAGACCCTCCTGAAGTGCTTCGCGGGCTGCACCGTCTCCGACATCGTCGCCGCCGCAGGGCTCCAGATGCGAGACCTCTTCGAGGGCGAGCCCGCCGTGCCACGGCGAGGCCCGCGACCAAAATACGGCCTCACCCTCGCCGAGTACGCCGCCGCCAAGATGCTCAACCCGGACTGGCTCCGCGCCTGGCACGTCGCCGACGGACAGCGGCGAGGAAAGAACGGACGCGAGCATCGCGGCGTCCGCATGGAGTACAGGGGGGCGGACGGGCAGGTGAAGGCCGTCCGCTGGCGCATGATGCTAGCCAAGGGGCAGGGCTCCAACGGCCAGGACCTCCGCTTCGTCTGGGAGCGCGGCAACAAGACATGCCTCTACGGCCTCTGGCGGCTCGGCGAGTGGCCGGACAAGTCCTGCGCCATCATCGTCGAGGGCGAGTCCGACTGCCACTCCCTCTGGTCGGCGGGCCTCCCCGCCCTCGGACTCCCCGGAGCCGCCAACTATCAGCCCGACCGCGACGACCCGTGGCTCCGTGCCTTCGACCGCCTCATCGTCATCATCGAGCCCGACTCCGGCGGCAAGAACCTCTACAAGCGGCTCTATCATTCGCCGCTGGCCGACCGCATCGCCTGCACCGTCCTCGATGGCGCACACAAGGACGCCTCCTCCCTCTGGCAGGGATGCCAGGGCAACGCCGCCGAATTCCTCCCCAGGATGCGCGAGGCACTCTCCCGAGCCGTCCCCATCCGCGAGTTCGCCCGCCCCGACAGGTGGCAGTGGTCGGACAAGGACGACGACGAGCTCGAACGACGAGCCGCCGTCGCCGACCTGACCGCCGACACGCCCGACGGACGCGCAGTAACCTCGCCCGCCAACGGTCTCGCCGGCGGCCGCCCCCAGGCGGACTATGTGAGCGCCGTCGCCGACTACGCCGACACCCTCCGCGACCAGGACGGAAACCTCACCCTCCGCTACTGGCGGGGCTCATGGTGGCGCTTTGACGGGCAGTGCTACCGCCACGTCCTCGACGCCGACGTCGAGAACGAGTGCATGGCCTTCCTCCAGCGGCCGGAGGCCGCCGAGCTCTACCACCTCCAGCCCTCGCGGGCCGCCATGACCAACCTCGTCTATGGGCTCCGCTCCACCGCCTACTGCGGCATCGTCTCCAGGCAGGACGCGCCCTTCTTCATCAGCACCGGAGAGGACGCCTCCGCCTGGTCTGCCTTCGGCAACGCCCTGGTCAACCTGGAGGTCGCCGCCCAGCGACAGCTCGACGGCGACGGTGCCGACCTGGGTGATGTCACCCGCGACCTCACCGCCGACTGGTTCGGCCTCACCGCCCACGACTACGACTACATTCCGATGGCCACCTGCCCCGGCTGGCTCGCCTGGCTGGATGAGTTTGTGCCGGACGCGGACGAGCGACGCGCCATCCAGCAGATGCTCGGACTCATGCTCGTCCCCGACACCGGATACGGAAAGTTCTTCTCTCTGGTCGGCCTCCCAGGATGCGGCAAGTCCACCCTCCAGAAGGTCCTCACCATGCTCATCGGCCTGGACAACTGCTGCTCCATCGACCTCATCGACATGGACTACCGCTTCACCCTCTGGCAGCTCACGGAGCGGCTGGCCAACGTCGTCGAGGACATCCAGGTGGACGACCCGCAGGGCAAGCTCCGCTACATCGAAGACAAATTCAAGGGCTATGTCACCGGCGGCATCATCGACGCCACCCGAAAGATGAAGGACCCGGTGCCCGCCCGCGCCATCGCCCGCCATGTCTTCTCCAGCAACTTCCTCCCCCGCTGGATGGACAAGTCGTCGGGCATCTGGGACCGCATGGTGGTGCTGCCCTTCGAACACCAGATTCGCGGCACCGGACGGGAGCTGCCCGACTACCACGAGCACTTCCGAGCCGAGCTGCCCGGCATCCTCGCCTGGGCGCTGGCCGGACTGGCCAGCCTCCGCCAGGCGGGACGCTTCGTCCACCCGGCGTGCGGCGAGCTGCTCAAGGGAGAGCACCGCGACCTCTGTGACCCGGACGCCGTCTGGATCCGCGAGAACCTCGACCGCCGCGAGGGCCTGCCGCCCGCCGACTCCATGCCGGTGACGGAGGCCTATAAGCGGTATCGGGAGTGGCTTCAGGAGACTGGACTCACGCCACGCAGCGCCGTCACCTTCCAGGCGACGGTCTGCCGCACCTACGCCTGCCGCGTGACGCCTCGGAGCGCACTGGACCGCTCCAGGGTGTTCGCCGGCGTGACCTGGCGGGAGTCCCTTCCCGCCCTGCCGACGCCCCTTTGAGGGCGCCGAGCATTGGACAAATTTGAAAATTGAGGAGACGAAAATGAGCAAGACGAAAGACGAGGCGCTGGTGGATGTGCCGGAGCTGGCGCGGCTGACGGGACTGACGGCACGGAAGGTGGAGCTGCTGCTGTGGCAGTTCG
>CALZPA010000249.1 GCA_945827525.1 uncultured Lentisphaeria bacterium
AGGGTGACCTTGACCTTGTTGATGCCGATGATGCACTCCTGGCGGTAGTCGATCTTGACGTTGGTGAGGTCGGTGGCGCCGGGGGCCTGCTGGAGGGCGGCGGCCTTGAGGGTGGCGTAGGAGGCGTCGCCCATGTTGATGATGGAGAAGAAGCCGGCGAGGGAGGCGGTGGCGGTGACGTCACGCTTGACGATGGTGTAGTCCTTGGGGGCGTACTGTGGGATGACGGCGTTGGCGGACATTTCGCTGAAGACGCCGCCGCCGCCGAGGACGACGGAGCCGTTGTTGGTGCCGACCATGGCGCATCCGGTCATGAACATGCCGGCGAGGGCGAGGCCGGCGACGGCGAAGAGATTCTTCTTCATGATTGCTACTCCTTCATTAGTGTGCAAGGATTTCTCCCGGAGGTGGCTGGCCACCTCCATGCGTCGCCGTTCGGCGAACGCTTCCAGTCGTTAACATATACTGGGAATGGGAGCGTGTCAAACGGCGCTGTCCACAAACGATACAGAAAAGTCAGTCCCTGGAAACTTGGAAAGACCTTGATTGCATCAAAAAGAATCTGTGGCGGAGGCAACGCACCGCGTCGCGTTGGTATGGCGTGTGATGGGCAAGGGAGAAGGCGGCTGGCGTGGGGCGACATGCAATGCGGGCGGGGCGTCGGGATGTGGAGTGGGCGTTGTCCTAGTTCTGGTTCGGGGCTGGAGCCTTGTCCGTGTCCGTGTCCTTGTCCTTGGGGATGGTGTTGTCGAGGAGGAGTGCGAGGATGAAGACGGTGGCGACGCAGTTGTCGGCGAAGATGGTGCGGACGATTTCGGGGAAGATGTTGAAGATGGCGGAGACCTGGGTGAAGCCGAGTCCGACAGAGAGGGTGATGGAGACGATGACCATGTTGCGCTGTGAGAAGCCGCATTTGGCGAGCATTCCGAGTCCGGCGAAGATGATGGAGCCGAACATCATGATGGAGCATCCGCCGAGGACGGGCTGCGGGATGCTGGTGAGGATGACGCCGACGGCTGGGAAGACGCCGGCGAGGAGCATGATGGCGGCGCCGGTGGCGATGGCGAGTCGGTTGACGACGCCGGTCATGGCGATGAGTCCGACGTTCTGGCTGAAGGAGGTGATGGGAGTGCAGCCGAAGAGTCCTGAGATGGCGCTGACGAAGCCGTCGCAGGCGACGGCACCGGAGAGTTCGCGTTCGGAGACCTTGCGGTTGAAGGCGGCGGAGGCGAGCGCGGAGATGTCGCCGATGGTCTCGGTGGCGGAGACGAGGAAGATGGCGATGAGTGAGAGGATGGGGCCGAGCTTGAATTCGGGGCGGAAGGGGAGGCACTTGGGGAGTGCGACGAGGCTGGTGTTCGAGAGGGCGTCGAGGTTGACCATGCCCATGCAGGCGGCGAGGGCGTAGCCGACGATGAGGCTGAAGAGGACGGCGAGTGAGCGGACGGTTCCTCGGGCGAGGATTTGGAAGGCGAGGCAGGCGACGAGGGTGACGGTGCCGACGATCCAGTTGTTGACGGAGCCGAAGTCGGGGCTGCCGAAGCCGCCGGCGAAGGAGTTGGCTCCGATGGGGAGGAGTGAGAAGCCGATGCCGGTGACGACGGTGGCGGCGACGATGGGTGAGATGAGCCGTAGCCAGAGGCGTGCGCAGAGTCCGAGGAGTCCCTCGACGAGTCCGCCGACGATGACGGCGCCGATGAGGGTTCCCATGCCGAACTGCGAGGCGATGCCGATGGCGAGGGAGAGGAAGGTGAAGCTGATGCCCATGACCATGGGGGTTCGGGAGCCGATGCGCCAGACGGGGTAGAGCTGGACGAGGGTGCCGAGGCCGGCGATGAGCATGGCGTTCTGGACGAGCGCGGCGGGGAGTCCGTCGGGGAGCTTGACGGCGTTGGCGAGGATGATGATGGGGGTGACGTTGGCGACGAACATCGCGAGGACGTGCTGGAGTCCGAAGGGGATGGCCTTGAGGAGATTGGGGCGTCCGTCGAGCTGGAAGAGGGGGTCGGAGGCGTTCTTCATGGCAGGTTTCTGAACGGTGGGGGGGCTGGGGGCAAGGGCGGGGGCGTTTGGGGTGCTTCAGGGCTGTTTGCGGAACTGGATGTGTCCGGTGCTGACGTCGATGGCGTCGATGATGGCGAGTGACTCGAGTCGGTATCCGCGGCTGCGGATGATGTTGCCGCCCTCCTGGAAGCCCTTTTCGATGGCGATGCCGATGCCGACGGTCTGTGCGCCGGCCTGCTGGACGATGTCGGTGAGGGCGAGGAGCGCGGAGCCCTGTGCGAGGAAGTCGTCGATGATGAGGACGCGGTCGGAGGGGAGGAGGTAGCTTTTGGCGACGAAGACGTGGTTGGTGCACTTGTGGGTGAAGGAGAAGGCGTCGGCGGTGTACTTGTCTCCGGTGACGTTGACGCTCTGGGTCTTCTTGGCGAAGAGGACGGGGACGTTGAGGCAGAGTGCGGTGACGGTGGCCATGGCGATGCCGCTGGCCTCGATGGTGAGGATTTTGGTGACGTGGCAGTCCTGGAAGCGGCGTTTGAATTCCTCGCCGATCTGTCGTGCGACGTCGATGTCGATGAGGTGGTTGAGGAAGTTGTCGACCTTGAGGATGTTTCCGTCCTTGAGGACGCCGTCGTCGAGGATTTTCTGTTCGAGGAAGTTCGGCATGTGTGTGGAGGGTGTGTGTCGGGAGGGGGCTTAGGGCTGCGTGGAGGTGCCTGGGAGTGGGATGTGGTCGAGGGAGACGACGGGGATGCCCTGGAATTCGGTCCAGCGGGTGCCCTCGGTGAGGGCGCAGGCGATGACGGTGATGTCGAGGCCAATCTTGTCGGCGAGTTCGAGGACGGCCCGGACGGTGCCTCCGGTGGAGACGACGTCGTCGAGGAAGCAGATGCGCTTGCCGATGAAGGGGGTGAATTTCTCTCGTCCGAGCCAGAGTTCCTGCTGGTGGTTGGTGGTGATGGAGTTGACGGTGACGCCGACGGGATCCTGCATGAGTGGCTTGCGGCTCTTTCGGACTTCGAGGAAGTGGTCCATGTGGAGTCGGGTGGAGAGGGCCTGTGCGAGTCCGCAGGATTTGGTCTGGACGGTGAGGAGGGCGGCGAAGTCGAAGGGCGCGAGCTTCTGGGCGAGGCTGTCGGCGGCGGCGGCGTTCCAGCGCGTTTCGCCGGTGAGGTCGAAGGAGTAGATGCGGAAGCCGTCGCCGAGGTCGACGAGTGGGATTTCGGGGCTGCAGTCGGGTCCCAGGTGAATGGTGCGGGTTGGGGGCCAGGAGTCCATGGTGGGTGGGGGGGATTAGGGGTGGAGGGAGGTGCCTGGGAGTGGGATGTGGTCGAGTGAGACGACGGGGATGTCGCGGTAGCGTGTCCAGGGGGTGTGTTCGGTGAGGATGCAGGCGATGACGGAGATGCGGACGCCAATTTTGCCGGCGAGTTCAAGCATGGCGTCGATGGTGCCGCCGGTGGAGACGACGTCGTCGAGGAAGCAGAGTCGTTTGCCGACGAAGGGGAGGTACTTTTCCTTGCCGACCCACATTTCCTGTCGGTGGGTGGTGGTGATGGACTGGACGGTGACGCCGACGGGCTCGGTCATGAAGGGCTTGCGGCTCTTGCGGATTTCGAGGTAGCGGGGCATGCCGAGGCGTTCGGAGAGTGCCTGCGCTAGGCAGCAGGACTTGGTCTGGACGGTGACGATGGCGTCGAAGTCGTAGGGTTTGAGTCGAGCGGCGAGCTGTTCGGCGGCGACGTTGTTCCAGCGGGTCTCGCCGGTGAGGTCGAAGGCGTAGATGCGGAAGCCGCCGCCGATGTCGACGAGGGGGATGTCGGGGCTGCAGTCGGGCCCGAGGTGGATGGTGTGGGTTGGGCTCCAGGTTTCCATGGTCGCGTGGGGGCAAAAGGTGGATGGGGGAGGGGGAAAGCGAACAAGCCATGCGCCTGGGGGGAGGACGCATGGCTTGTGGCGGGCGGTCAGATGCCGAGGGCGGCGCCGGCGTAGCGGACGATGACGCCGGCCATCATGCCCAGGAAGGGGTTCTTTGACCAGGCGGTGACGCCGAGCGCGATATAGCCGGCCGGGCTGTCGGCGTGGTTCTGCGCGACGGCCTGTGCGTTGGGGATGAAGGTGATGAGCAGTCCGATGACGAAGAGGAAGCCGGCGATGGACTGGGCGGGGAGGTAGCGTCCGAGGCGGCTGACGGCGCCCAGGAGGAGAAGGAGAGCGGTGACGGCCATGAAGGCGATGCCGCAGGCGACGGGGGCGGGGGCGGCGGCGGTGCCGGAGATGATGGCCTCGATGGGCGGGCCGCCGAAGAGCGAGCTGGGGACGTCGGCCAGCGAGTTGATGATGGAGAGGTGGTCGACGTTCTGGGTGGTGCCGGCGATGGAGGCCGTGATGCCGCCAAAGGAGATGTTCGCGCCGATGTTGAGCATGACGAGCGAGAGGGCGCCGAGGACGACGGTCAGGTTGAGGGTGGGGCGCACCAGCCTGAAGTCCGCCCAGTACGCCTTCTTCCAGAGACGCCACTCGTCGCTCTCAGGGGCCAGGTCGCGTCCCTCCTCCAGCATGGCGGCGACGTCGACGCGACGGCGCTGGAGCAGCAGGAAGTCGAGGGTGGAGAGGGCGACCGAGACGAAGATGGTCCAGACGAGGCGGTTGGGGCTGTCCTTGAGCAGCGCGAAGGTCGCCAGGGCGGCGGCGAGGGAGACGAGCGTCACGCGGCGCTCCTGTCCGAGCATGTCCCAGGCGACGCTGGCGAGGATGAGCCCGACGCCGGCCATCATGCCGCTGGTGACGGTCACGCCGGCGACGTCGGCGATGCGGGTGACGCCGCCGCAGAGCGCGAGGATGACCATGATGGCGGCCGCCAGCAGGATGGAGCTGATGTTGTTGCGCAGGTTCTTGCGGACGCTGGCGACGGTGATGGTCTCGGCCTGGCCGGAGATGGGCGTCACCGAGCCCGTCAGCAGGTTTCCAAGCGCGCCGATTAGATACGCGAAGCCTGCAGGCTTCAGCGCGAAGCCGCGCGACTTCGCGTACAGTAGCTGCGGCACCCCGTTGATGATGACCGCGACGATGGCCAAGACAAAGGCCAGACAGGACTCCAAATCCATGAGGCTGACTCCTTTAGGTGATGTTGGACACGTCCTCCCACACTCTCGCCCGCCCTGCTGCAGGGACAAACCCAACAATATAATGTGTACTCGCCATTCTGCCATTGTCCACAAAAGGAGGAGTCCACAAAAGGAGGAGTCCACAAAAGGAGGAGTCCACAAAAGGAGGAGTCCACA
>CALZPA010000250.1 GCA_945827525.1 uncultured Lentisphaeria bacterium
CGACATGGGCGCGTGGGAAACTCAGGATGGGCTGGAAGCTGATCTTGACACCGGGGAACGTGATGCTCTTCTCCTCGAAATTCAGCCCCGGCTCCACCCCCAAGTCCTTCTCGTCCAAATCAATCTCATAGTTCTTGAGCACATCGGGCAGCTTAAGGTCCTCGACAGTGGCATAGCACTTGTCACCATACTGGCGACAGGAGACGAGCTTGGCGCCGACCAGACCCTCCTCGGGGTGCTCGAAGATCACCTTCATCCCATCACATAACTGCAGCTCCGTCGTGTCCACCTGCTGCATCACCAGCGTCTTGCCGTCCCAGGAATCGAACTTATAGGGCGGCCTCTCCATCTTGTACAGGGGCACGACGTCCTCCTTCAGCTCTGGTTCGATCGGATCGCCGACCGTGACCATCTGCTTGGACGTACGCGTCTGGCCATTGGGCTCAGTCACCATCAGCGTCACTTCGTGGTTTCCCTTCTGCGTGTACGTCCACGTGGGATTTGGCTCGGTGCTGTCGGTCTTGCCGTCGCCATCGAAATCCCAGGCGAAGGTGCAGTCCTTCTCAGGCGCATCACCCACATACTGGTTGCGGATCGTCAGACGGCCGGAGCCACGATGGGGGAACGGCATGAAGTCCGCCTGACGCTCGACCAGCATGGTCCCCAGGTCCCGTGACTGTCCCTCCGCCAGCTCCACCTGATAGCGCTGCATCGTCCGCCACTTGCCGCCCTGAACCGACACCTCGTACTGGCCGGCAGGCAGCCCCGGCAGGCTCCAGCAGCCATCCGCAGGCACCTCCGCCGCGAACCGACGACCTTCGCCAGCATCGGCCAGGACGACGAGCTGCTCCTGGTTCTGCCAGTCGCCCTCCGCCGTCACCACCTGGCCATGCAGCTCGGCCGTGGTGGTCCAGGACAGCAGCACCTGCGCCGTGCGCGTCAGGTCGTCCAGCGTCACCACGTCCGACACCTGGGCCACCACGCCGGGAGCCGTCGTCGCCCGCACCCGATAGGCGCCATCCTCCAGTCCAGTGAACGCGAAGGTGCCATTGGTGTCGAGGTCGGCCGTCGCCAGGGCGGTCTCGCCCTCCTCATGCCACAGCTCGACCTGGCAGTCGCCAGCCACGGCCTGCACGCCATCGACGCACACATAGCCTCGGATGGCACCCTTGGGCAGCGCCAGCACCTCGACGCCGACCACATCGCCACCCGCCGGAACCGCCACCACCAGCGGCTCGGCCATGGTCGCCTCCGCCACCGTCAGCACGTAGTCGCCGCTGGCCAGGCCTTCGAACACGAACTGCCCCTGCCCGTCCGCAACGGCCTCCAGCGCAATGGGCGTCTCGTCCCGCGTGACCGTCGCCCGCACCCTGGCGCCTGCCAGCGGCTCGTGCGACCGCGCATCGAAGACGTGACCGGCCAGCGCCGCGAACGCGCCACGCTCGGCCACGTCACGCAGTTGCCGGAAATCCCTGATGTCCTGCCCCCAGCGGGACAGCCGCTGCGCCGCCACATGGACGGCTGCCTCCAGCTCCCGCCAGGTCGCGAACGACGCGCTGCCCGGATAATCGTCATCCGCCACCGTCAGCCGCTCCAGGCTCAGTTGATTCTGCCCCGTGAAGGTGAAGTGGAACGCCACCAGCCCCTTCTCGCCGGCCTTCAGCACCTGCACCGGGCCGGCACCCGCGGCGTAGAGCCAGACATCCTGACTCTCGTCATCGTCCAGGCTCACCTTGACCTTGGTTGTGCGCCCGCCGATAACGCGGAACACCGGCGCCGCCATGTCCGCATTGCCGACATTCTGGTAGCGGACATATCCCACATACTGGCGTCCCTCGCGCACACTCGGCGGCAGCTCCAGGCTGGCCTCCAGCTTCGGTGCGCGCACCGACCGCACCACCGTCACCGCCTCGTCCAGGCGATGCACCGTGCCGGCCTCCGTCGTCACCTCCAGCGCATAGACACCAGACGTCGCCTCGCTCAGCGCCAGCGTCGCCACCGTGCGCCCCGCCGACGACAGCGACACGCTGGTGGCCTCATACGACGCCTCCGCGCCGACCAGACGCACAGCCCGCGCGGGCGACAGCTCCAGCAGCGTGAACGATAGCGTGGCGATGGCCTCTGTGCCCAGCGTTGTCGGTGACACATCGCACAGACGCTCTCGCACCGCCGACGCGCGCAGGCTGAGGTTGACGCTTCCCAGCCCCTGATTGGCGATTCTCAGGAAGCCGGCCTGGCCATCCGCCGACGGCACCGGCAGTATCTGCACACCACTCGCCAGGGCGCGGGGCACACTGGTATAGTGGCTCTCCGACGGCAGGAAGCCACACCCGTACTGCCAGCTCAGCACCTCAGCCTGGCCGCAGACGAGCTCCAGCAGACACGCCTCGTCCGCCCGCAGCGCCATATCCTGGCCGGCGGCCAGCGCATAGCCGCGCCCGGCGCACCAGGACGCCACCTCGATGGCCAGCGTGGCCTCGGCGCGGGCGACGTTGTTCTGCACCTGCTGCTCATAGATGGACAGGCCGCTGTTCGCCGTCACGGCCAGCCGCCAGGCGCCCGGCATCATAGCCGGCAGCCGGAAGGTGCGCGTGATGGTCTGCCGCTCGCCTGGCTGCAGGCTGCCGCGCATCGTCGCGACGCCCAGCTCGACCTGCTGGTCGCCCAGCACGGCCTCCGCCGACGTAGCCGTCACCGTGTCCTCCCAGACGCCCTGCCAGGCGACCGTGCCGGCGTTCTCCACCTGCCAGGTCACCGTGATGTCCTCGCCGCTGACGCCCGCCTCGGGTCCCTGCACCCAGTTCACCCGCAGATCCGGCACATCGTTGCCGCCGACGCCCGGATACTCGTAGATGCCGATGTCCGGCACGCTGCCATTGGCGGCGACCGTGCCCGTGTCGTGGATGCGGACGCAGTTCATGCGCGGCTTGCCCCAGTAATCCAGCTCCGGCGCCTCGCTCCCGTCGCCCGCGTCGATGCACGGCGAATTCGCCTGCAACGAGAAATCACCCGCCTCCGGGGCGGTGAACAGCGGGTCGGCCCAGATATTGCCATTCCTGCCCACCGCAAAGCAGCTCTGCTGTCCCGTTCCCTTCGGGTTCCAGAACAGGCAATGGCGGAACGTCATGCCTGTGCCGAAACTGGTATCGACAAATTCCTGGCTCTGCGCGAAAATGCAGTTGACCAAGGTCGCGGATGGCCAACGCACACAGGTGGTGGCATCGTAGATGACGCAATTGGCCATGAGGTTCGTCCCCCCGACTGGCGCAAACCCGAGGGATGTGTCATGAAGCACCGAATTGGTAATGACCGCGTTACCACCGGATCTCAGGCAATCAAAGACCGTATGGGCGATTTCGCCATTGTGGAAGTTCAGGGAACCGCTGGCGACATAGAGCCCGCCCTGGTTGTTGGAGCCTCGCGGATACAGGATGGCGCAGTGCTCCATCTGGGCGGAACCGCCGCTGATGGTTATCTGCCCCCAGTCTCCGGGCTGGGGAACGGTGGCGGTGCGGTCGCCGTTGGTGTCGCCGCCGTGGGCGTCGTCACGGATGGAGGTGAAGACGATGGGATGGGCACGGGTGCCCTGCGCCACCAGCTCGCCCCGTACGACCAGCTCCTGTCCCGAGTCGAACTTGAGCACGGCGCCGGCGCCGATGGTCAGCGTGACGCCCTGGGCCACCGTCAGCGTCCCCGTCGCCTTGTAGACCATGTTGCCCGTCAGCTTCAGATTGGCCGTGAGCGTGCCCGAGGGCAGCGTGCTGCTCTTGCTCCGCAGTTCGCAGCTCCCGTCCAGATGGAACGCCCCAGCGCCGCCCAGCGTGTAGGCGTCGTAGGTGGGCTGGGACTCCACGCCGTCCAGGTTGGTGTCGCCGCCCGTCGAGTCGTCCGCGATGTGGGTGAAGATGGCGCCCGTGGCGTTCGCCACGCCGCCCAGCAGCACCTCGATGCCGCAGCCGTCCAGGAACTTCACGACCGCCTGCTGGGTGATGGCCAGCTGGATGCCGGCCGGCACCAGGACATCCTGGACGACGACGTGGATGACGCTGTCGTCCCAGGTCTCGTCTGCGGTCAGGCGTCCGCCATGGAGGCGGATGTCGCGGTTGATGAAGAAGGTCGTCTCCAGGCGCTCCAGCAGGTTGCCGCGCTCGTCCAGCGTCTCATGCGCCAGCAGATAGCGTCCCGTGCCCAGCGCGTAGGTCTGCCAGTCCACCGTGCCCTCCAGCGGCTCGCCAGTCTGGCTGCTGACCAGCGGCACCGGCGTCTCGCCATCCGCGTCGAGCTGAACGGTGACCTTCACGGTCGCCGCGTCGCCGCGTCCGGCCCAGGCGGCCGAATAGCGCAGCGTCTCCACCTCGTTCGCCAGACGGCTGACCATGTCCGTGCGGACGTCGACCACAGTCGCCGCCGAGACGCCTGTCACCGCCTGATAGTCGGCGTCAGACGCCAGCGCCAGGTCGGTCTCCCAAATCGTGATCTCGGCCGTCCGCGTGTCCACCGAGCAGCCCTGTCCGGCGTCCAGGCGCACCGTGAAGGTCTCCGGCTCCTCGCGGACGTCATCGCGCGTCAGGTCGATGCGGATATAGCCCGTGCCCTGGCTCGTCGACATCCAGGTCACCGTGCCCGACGTCTGCACCACGTCCTCGCCCGGCAACGCCGTGCCGGCCTCGGCCCGCCACGTCACCGAGAACGGCTGGCTGCGGGAACCCGCCACCGTCACCGGCACATACACCACGCCCTCATGCTCCGCCACGGCGGCCGGATGGACGCTGACGGTCGGCAGCACACCGACCTGCACCTGGCGTGTCACCAGACACCCATTGTCCGACCAGCCTGTGCCCGTGTCATAGCAGGAGATGAGCGAACGGCTCGTCTCCGCCATCGCCGCCTCGCGGACGTCCGTGTCGCCGCCGACCGCATCGTCCGTCACCAGCGCCAGCGTGACCGGCGACTCCGCCGTGCCCGCCACAACCACCTTGCCGCCATGCTCGACGATGATGCGCGTGTCCTCCGTGAACTTGACCACCGCGCCCTCCGCCAGCGTCAGCGTCACCTCGCGCGGCACATACACGTCATTGCGCACGACATGGACGGCCGAGCCGTCCCAGACCGTGTTTTCCGTGAGCCGTCCCTCCTCCAGCGCGATGCCCGCGTCGTTGCGCACGCAGACCTCCGCCGTGCGCTCGCCCAGCGCCAGCGT
>CALZPA010000251.1 GCA_945827525.1 uncultured Lentisphaeria bacterium
CGTTCCACTCGCTCCGGCACAACTACGTCTCGATGTGCGCCGAGGCTGGCGTGCCGCTGGCCATCGTGCGGACCATCGTCGGGCACCAGGCGGAGAGCATGAGCGAGCACTATCTGCACGTCTCGGACGCGGCGGCGCGCGAGATGGCGGAGCGCCTGTCCGTCCCCGGCGCCGTCCATGAGGAGGACTCCCCGCGCGCGCGTCTGGCGCGGCTGTCGCAGTCCCTGACGGACAGCCAGGCCACGCGACTGCTGGAGGTCGCCGCCCGGATGCTCGCGGAGGAGGCCGCGCCGTCCGGCGGCGAGGCCGCGCCGACCGAATGAGTCAGGCCGGAGTCCCGGGGATGGGGCTGGCCAGTTTGCGCGAAAGTGGCTGCCGGCTGGCTTCAGGCAACCCGCCCAGGCTCGGGAGGGCCAGTGTTGCGCGAAAACGTGTTGCGCAAAGACGGTTCTCGCGCAAAACTGGCCACAGTCCGGGCGTGGCTCCCCGGAGCTGTCCGGGCTGACTTCCGGCTCTGGCCAGGCGTGGCTGGATGTGGCTGGACGTGGCTCCCCGGTTCCGGCCGGGGCTGGACAGGGCTGGACATGCGGCTCGCCGGAATACAATCGGGGGAGTCCTCTGGGCACGCCCCCCCTTACCCCCCCCGTCAGGCGGGGAGGAAATCGGACATGGTTCCTGGGCACGCCCCCCCCTTACCCCCCCCGTCAGGCGGGAAGGAAATCGGGCATGGTTCTGGGCACGCCCCCCCCATCCCCCCCATCTAGTCGGGGTGGATGATGGCCATGGCGCGGAGCTTCGCCTCGGGGCTGAGGTCGGGGCAGGCGATGATCCAGGATGCCAGCCGCTCCAGCTTGCGCACCGCCTCCGCCTCCGAGGCCGTCGTCTGGTTGACGGGGGCGGCGGTCGCCCTGGCGCCGGCTCCGCTCGCCGCCGCCGATCCCGCACCGGATGCGGTCGCGCTCCCTCCCCGTTCCTGGCGGAGGCGCTCCAGCTCCGCCAGCAGCTCCGACGGCAGCAGCCAGCGGGGCTCGTCCGCGTCCAGAAGGCCATGCCGAGACAGGCACTCGCGGACGCCTTTCCACACTCCCCAAGTAATGTATTCACCCTTTCTCTTTCCGTCTGCCAGCCATTGTGTTATGGCAGATGCGGGGCATCCGCATTCCTGGGCAAACTGGCGCTTGCTCCCGCAAGCTTGTGCTCCATTGAGAAGCATCGAGCGAACTCTGTCGTCGATTTTTACCCCCATTTCCTCAGAAAAATTCATAAAGGCTCCTTGCAAAAGTGTTCAAACGTGTGTATGTTATGTTTCAGACAAGCGAACAGCCCAACAATATAGCCGCTCGGCGGCCAAAACGAAAGCCAACCGGAGGAAAAATGAAGAAGCCAACCAAGCCTAGGACGGACAAATATGTCCGGATGAGTCAGGAGCTCCACACCGAGCTAAAGGCGCAGTGCGCGCGGCGCGGCGTGACGATGCAGTCGCTGGTCGAGCGGCTGGTGCGCAGAGAGCTGGCTAAAAGCTAATTTTTTTTGACCCAGATATTCACACGTTTGAATTATTGAGGAGGTTCACATGAGCGAGAGGCACGCTTACGGGACGGACGTCCTGGGGCGCGAGTTTGAGCTTCCCGGTTTCCGTGGTCTGCTTCTGGACATGGAGTCGGAGGCGCGTCGGCTTCCGGGGCGTCGTGGTGACAGGTTCCGGGCGGAGTGGCTGCTGGACTACATGTCCGTCCACGGGCTGGTCCGGATTGAGATTGAGACAGGCGGTGGGCGCATGATGATGTGCTGCCGCGAGACGCAGAGGAGTCAGCGGGTATGGAGGTTCTGATGGGAGAAGGTCTTGAGATGTGCCTGAGCGACGGCGCGTGGTGCGCCGACGCGCTGTGGGTGTGCGTGGTTCTGGCTGGGTCATTGGCGCTGGCGCTGGCGGTCCAGGTGCAGGGTGCGCTGCGCGCGCGCCGCCTGTCGGAGCTTCGTGAGGCACGGAGGGCGCGTCGGCTGGCTCGTCTGGGCAGGGGAGGTGAGGCATGAGGAGGCGGTTCAAGCCGTCGGCGGAGAACCTGGCGCTGATCACGTCGATGCTGTCGGTGTACTGGCCGGACATCTCGGCGACGCTGCTGGTGGAGGCCCTTGACGGGCTCGATGCGGGGTCTCGGGTGCCGCCGACGCTGACGATGGCGGAGGCGGCGGAGGCGCTGCGGGTGACGCGGCGGACGGTGCAGACGATGCTGAAGGATGGGCGGCTGGAGCGGATAGAGCTCGGGCCGCGCGAGTGCCGCGTGTCGGCGGAGAGCCTCCGCCGCCTGATCGCGGGAGAGACAACCAACGAGAAAGGAGTTTGACATGAGCAGGACAACAAGGGAGCAGGAGCTGGCGCAGGAGCCGGCGGCGTTCGCGATGAGGGAGTACGAGGGCGGCCTCCGGCTGCTGGACGACGAGTCGGCGGGCGTGCAGGCGCTGGACGTCATCATGGCGTACGGGCGCGACGCGGCGCGGATGGCGAACGGGATGAGGAAGCTGCTGATGCAGTCGAACTACGTGGCGCGGATGCGGGTGATGCTGACGCCGCAGGTGATGTCGGCGGTGATGTGCCTTCAGGGCAGCGACATCGGCTTTCTGACGGACCGCGACAAGGAGGGCGGGTATCCGGTGGAGGTGGTGCGGGACTGCCTGATCAGCGCGGCCTCGAAGGGGCTGTCGGCGACGGGGAACCAGTTCAACATCATCGGTGGACGTGCCTATGTGACGACGAACGGTGCGCAGCAGATCCTCGCTGACCTGGGCGTTCGGCACTCGGAGGTGGCTGCCATCCCGCGTCTGGGCACAGACGGCAGGGCGCAGACGCACGTGACGGTGGAGTGGGTCGAGGGCGGCCAGCTCCAGCGGAAGGAGCTGGACTTCGAGGTCCGACTGAACAAGGGGATGAGCGTCGACGGGGCGAACGGGAAGGCGATCCGGAAGGCCCGGATGTGGCTGGTGTCGCACGTGAGCGGGATGACGCTGGATGACGCCGACGCTTCCGAGGCGCTGGCGGAGCAGCAGGAGCTTCGCCAGGCGCAGCTGTCGGCGGCGCGCGGGCCGCTGGGGCGCCGTCGCCAGGGGCAGCTGGCCGAGGCCTCCGGCTCGCCTGTGGTCTCCCTGTCCGCCTCGGGCCAGCCTGAAGCGGTGTCTCCCGTGACCATAGCCGAGGCCGTCCTGTCCCCGTCCCCGTCTCCGGATGTCGTGGGGGAGCTTCGGCGGGCGCTGGAGTCGCATGGGATTGGCGACGTGACGGCTGAGGAGGTGGTGGCGTTCCATGGGGCCCGGGGATGCCAACTGAACGTGGGCTACTGCTGCCAGCGCATCGAGGCGGCGGCGCGGGCGGTTCGGGAGTGGCGGGGCGACCCGTCGCCGGAGTCCGGGTCTGAGGCCGCCGGCACGGCGGAGGAGGTGACGGCATGACGGACATGGAGAAGCATCACCGGTACTCCCCGAGCTCTCTGCATCGCCGGAGCCTGTGCCCGGCGAGCGCGGGGATGGAGGCCATGTGCCCGGAAGAGGGGGGAAGCGCGGCCGCCGAGCGGGGGACGGCCATCCACCGTGCGCTGGCCGACTGGCTGGGCTGGTGCCTGGCCGACAGCCGCCGCCCGTCGTTTCCGGACGACGCGGACGCGCAGATGACGTGCGAGGCGATCATGGAGTTCGCGGAGGGGATTGTCCGTGGCGGGGTTCCTCCCTACGAGCTGCGGGCGGAGATGCGCCTCCAGCTCCGGGACACGTTCGGGGAGGTGCTCACGGAGGGGACGGCGGACCTGGTGTGGCAGGACACGGAGGGCCTGTGGCACGTGGCCGACTGGAAGACGGGGCGGACTCCGGTGCCGGAGGCGGCCTCGAACTGGCAGGCGTCGGCGTACGCGGCGGCGCTGGCGCAGCAGTCCCGGGCGGACCGGGTGTGCGTGCACATCGTGCAGCCGCCGCTGGGGCTGAGCACGTCCCGGGAGTTCGGGGGGGAGGAGCTGGCGGAGGTCGCCTCCGCGATCATGGAGGTGGTGGCGGAGGGGGAGGCCACCGGGGCGCCGTGCCGGCCGTCGCCGGAGGCGTGCCGGTTCTGCCGCGCCCGTCTGGTGTGCACGGCGTGGCGCCTGGCGCAGGACAACGCGCTGCGCGTCCCGGCGGGGCTGGAGGTGGCCCGGATGGACGACGAGCTGCTGGCTGCCGAGTACGGGCGCGTGCAGGTGGCGGAGGCGTATGCGTCGGCGCTGCGGGAGGAGCTGGAGCGCCGGTGCGACGCCCGCCGCGGCGAGGTGGGCGGCTATGTGCTGAGGGAGCGGGCCGGTGCGCAGGTGATCGGCGACGCGGAGCTGGCCGCGGAGGTGGCCGAGTCGATGGGGCTGGGGCGGGAGCGGGTGCTGTCGCTGGCGTCGCTGTCGCTGACGTCCCTGGCCCGCGCGTGCTGGGAGCAGGCCAGGGCCAGCGACCCGAAGGCGACGCTGACTCGCACGCGGGCGCAGCTGACGGAGGCCCTGGAGGGGGTGGGGGCTCTGGAGCGCCGCGCCCCCACGCGGACGCTGGCGAAGTCCCCCGCGAGGGAGGGCTGAGGCCATGGCCGCGACGGGATGGGTCAGAATCTGGAGGAGCCTCCGGGAGTGCCGCCTCGCCCGGCGCGGCCCCGCCTGGGAGCTGCTCATGATCCATCTCGTCATGGACGCCGAGTGGCAGGGGCCCGCCAGGGGGACGCTCACCGTCTCCGTCCGCGACTACGCCAGGAGGGAGGGGCTCAGCTATCAGTCGTTCAGAACCATGCTGGATGAGATGGCCGCCGACGGCTTCATCGCCCTGGAGACCGTCGGCGGCGTCACCCGGCACCGCCGCACCCTCGTCCGCATCCTGAAGTACGCCGACTACCAGGGCGACATAACGGAACCGGATATACAGCCAACGCAATCGGCAACGCAATCGGCAACGCAATCGGCAACGCAATCAGAAATCTTATTACCAACAACTTACGATGATGAGCCAACGCAATCGGCAACGCAAAGCGTAACGCAGAACGCAACGCAACCCCTTACTACCACAGAAGAAGAATTCAA
>CALZPA010000252.1 GCA_945827525.1 uncultured Lentisphaeria bacterium
CCAGTCCAGCGACATCATCGACCTCCATGCCAAGATGTTCAAGAAGCACGGCATGACCACCATCCGCAACTTCGACGCCCTCAACGACATCCGCAACATCGAATTCTCCGGCAAGTGCATCCATGACGCCGGACTCAAGCACCAGACCACCATCACCATGATGGGCCTCCCCCCCAACATGAACACCGAGGCCCACACCGCCAAGTTCTACTGCCGCATCCTCACCCAGATCCTCGAGTCCGGCATGCCCTTCGACTCCCTCTGCTTCAAGGACGCCTCCGGCACCACCCCGCCCCACATCATCCGTGAGACCATCCGCCAGGCCCGGCAGATGCTCGACGCCGCCGGCAAGAAGGACTGCCCCATCGAGATGCACACCCACGACACCGCCGACATGTCCGTCGCCTGCTACATGGCCGCCATCGAGGGCGGTGCCGAAATCATCGACCTCTCCATGCAGCCCATGTCCGGAGGCACCGGACAGCCCGACATCCTCACCATGTGGCACGCCTTCAAGGGCACCGAGTACACCCTCGACATCGACGTCGAGAAGATCCTCAAGGTCGAGGAGATCTTCAAGAAGTGCATGGAGAAGTATATGCTCCCGCCCGAGGCCAAGACCACCAATCCCCTCATCACCCTCTGCCCGCTCCCCGGCGGAGCCCTCACCGCCAACACCCAGATGATGCGCGACAACAACTGCCTCGACAAATTCCCCGAGGTCGTCGCCGCCATGCGCGAGGTCGTCGAGAAGGGCGGCTTCGGAACCTCCGTCACCCCCGTCTCCCAGTTCTACTTCCAGCAGGCCTTCGCCAACGTCATGCAGGGTCCCTGGAAGAAGATCACCCCCGGATACGGCAAGATGGTCCTCGGCTACTTCGGCAAGACCCCCGCCGCCCCCGACCCCGAGGTCGTCAAGATCGCCGCCGAGCAGCTCAAGCTCGAACCCACCACCGAGAACCCACGCGACCTCAACGACAAGAACCCCAAGCTCGGACGCGCTCACGCCGAGCAGGTCCTCCGCGAGAACAACCTCCCCATCACCGACGAGAACGTCATGATCATCGCCACCTGCGATGAGGCCGCCGACCCCAAGGGACTCAAGTTCCTCAAGGGCGAACGCCCCATGGGCGTCCGCTACGCCGAGAAGGCCGCCGCCAAGAAGCCCGCCGCCGCCAAGGGTGGCGTCTACACCGTCAAGGTCAACGGCAAGGACTACGTCGTCGACGTCAAGGCCGACTCCGTCTCCGTCAACGGCAAGCCCTACAGCGTCTCCCTCACCGAAGGCGCCGCCGCGCCCGCCGCAGCCCCCGCCGCCGGCGCCAAGGCCGGCTCCGTCGAGGTCACCTCGCCCATGCCCGGAAAGGTCCTCAACGTCGACGCCGCCGTCGGACAGGCCGTCAAGAAGGGCGACACCATCATCACCATCGAGGCCATGAAGATGGAACAGCAGATCACCGCCCCGCAGGACGGCGTCATCGCCTCCATCGAGGTCGCCGCCGGCGATGTCCTCGAGTCCGGACAGGTCGTCGCCACCATGTGATGAGTGAGACACAGCCCGGGGGCCGCGCCCGCACACGCGCCCTCCCGGGCGGCCAGACGCCACACATCCCGCGCCTGACCGACCGGAACGCGCCCTGACCGGCCCCCGCGACTGCCCCCCACTCACTTCACTCCTGCATCCAACACCTTTGGGAGATAAGCAAAAATGAAGAAACTTATGGGAACGATTGCCGTCCTCGCCCTGATGCTCGGCATCTCCGTCATGGCCCAGAACGCCGCCACGACGAACGAGTGCCCGCTCACCAAGAAGGGCTGCCCGACCGCCTGCCCCGCGCTCGCCGCCAAGACCATCGCCGGCACCCCGGCCGACACCACCGTCAAGGCCCCCGTCGTCACCATGACCGACGACAAGGTCTTCGCCTTCGCACTCAACCCCGACGGCACCTACGACGTCAAGTACGTCTGGCCCACCAACGCCCTCGTCGAGACCATCACCGTCAACAAGGGCCAGAACTGCCTCCCCGGCAGACCCCTCTGCATCGTCGACATCCACAGCGACCCCAACGCCGAGGCCGCCAAGGGACTCCCCGAAGGCTTCGACTTCAAGCGCTCCAAGGCGCACCTCACCGCCGGAACCGCCTTCGTCGTGACCGCCGTCAACGCCGAGGTCGCCTCCGGCGAGCAGCGCAACATCGAGCCGGGCACCACCCTCATGACCGTCCGCCCCTCCGTCTTCCTCCACGACTCCGTCCAGAAGAGCGACAGCGCCGACATGAAGTTCATGCCCATGCTTGAGAAGCTCTGGAAGTCCACCGGCATCTACTCCTTCATCCAGGAGACCGGCAACCACTGGACGCTCGGACTCGGACGCTTCATCATGATCTGCGTCGGACTCGTCCTGCTCTTCCTCGCCATCGTCAAGGGCTTCGAGCCCCTCCTTCTCCTCCCCATCGGCTTCGGCGCCATCATGTCCAACATCCCCCTCGCGGAGATCTCCGGCCCTGACGGCATCCTCGGCATCCTCTTCAAGGGCGTCGACCTCGGCATCTACCCGCTCCTCATCTTCCTTGGCATCGGCGCCATGACCGACTTCGCGCCCCTCATCGCCAACCCCATCACCGCCCTCCTCGGCGCCGCCGCCCAGCTCGGCATCTTCGGCGCCCTCTTCGGTGCCGTCATCATCTCCCAGAGCACCGACCTCATCAACTTCTCCCTCAAGGACGCCGCCTCCATCGGCATCATCGGCGGCGCCGACGGCCCGACCGCCATCTTCCTCTCCTCCAAGCTCTCCCCCAACCTCCTCGGCTCCATCGCCGTCGCGGCCTACTCCTACATGGCGCTGGTCCCCATCATCCAGCCCCCCATCATCAAGGCGCTCACCACCAAGAAGGAACGCCTCGTCCGCATGACCACCACCAAGAAGGTCACCAAGGTCGAGAAGGTCATCTTCCCCATCACCATCACCATGCTCTGCTGCCTCCTCCTCCCCTCCGCGGCACCCCTCATCTCCATGCTCATGCTCGGCAACCTGATGAAGGAGTGCATGGTCGTTGACCGCCTCTCCGACACCGCCCAGAACGCCCTCATCAACATCGTCACCATCTTCCTCGGACTCTCCGTCGGCTCCAAGCTCTCCGCCGACAAGTTCCTCAACTTCGAGACTCTGGGCATCCTCTGCCTGGGCCTCATCGCCTTCTCCATCGGCACGGCCGGCGGCATCCTCATGGGCAAGCTCATGTGCAAGCTCTCCGGCGGCAAGATCAACCCGATGATCGGCGCCGCCGGCGTCTCCGCCGTCCCCATGGCCGCCCGAGTCGTCAACAAGATCGGCATCCAGGAGGATTCCCAGAACTTCCTCCTCATGCACGCCATGGGCCCGAACGTCGCCGGTGTCATCGGCTCCGCCGTCGCCGCCGGTGTCCTCCTCTGCGCCCTCGGCTGACGACGACGCCTCCCCCCATCCCACGCGGTGCGCTCCGCCCGGCTCCATGCCCCGCGAAGCGCACCGCCCACAAACTCACTCTCACTCATCCGGCCCTGCCCCGCTCCCAGCGCGGCAGGGCCTTTTTCCTGCACGCACAAAAGCAAACACGTGCGGCAAGAGAATCTTTTTGAGCCTGTTGTGTCTTTTGTGGACTGAAAAGGAAGGCCCCAAAAAGGGGCGCGGCATCGCGCTGGCTCACCGCGAAAGGTCAGCATCGGCCTCTGAAGCATCGTCTTGCAGCTTGGGGAAGTTCCACTCTAGCGCCCACACAGTCCAACTCAGGGCAAGCGTCCTGCGGGGCAGCGTCTTTCTTTCAAGTGTGTTTTGCGGAAGAGTCTGCCCGGCGGCGAGTCGAGGGGTTGCAGGCGGTCTCCGAAGGCTCAATCAGATTGCCTGCCGTTTCCGTGTCCTGCATCTGGAGTCGGAAGAGCTCCTTCTGCGCGGCAATCTCACGCCGCAGGACATCCTCCGGCGGCATGACTGTGCTGTACTTGACCGCATACAGCTTGTCGTTGCCGGCCAGCACCGAGTAGTTCGCGATGTTGGCGTCGGTCTCGTCGCAGAGGACGATGCCGATGGTCGGCCTGTCGTCAGGCTGGCAGACGAGATCATCGAACATCCTGCGGTACATGTCCATCTGGCCGACGTCCCTGTGGGTGACCTTGCCCATCTTCAGGTCGATGAGGACATAGCACTTGAGGATGCAGTTGTAGAAGACGAGGTCGATGAAGTAGTCATCGGAGCCGGAGTGGATATGCCGCTGCCGCGCCACGAAGCAGAAGCCGCGCCCCAGTTCCATCAGAACCTCCTTCAGATGCGAGATGATGGCCGACTCCAGTTGCGTCTCGCGCAGCTTCACATCGTCGGGCAACGACAGGAATTCAAGAATCATCGGGTTCCTGATGAAGTCCGCAGGCACCAGGGAGCTGGGCTTTTCGGGCATCGGTGAGTGGGGGACGTCCTGCCGCCTACGGCGGCGATCGGGATTGGCGGAGGAGAGCAGCCGTGCATACGCCTGCGTGGAGACCTGTCGGTCAAGCTCGCGAACACTCCAGCCGCAGGCAACGCATTCCTTCTCATACCATTCGCGGGCCTTGGCGTCCCCCACACGCATGAGGATGCGGTAGTGCGACCAGCTCAATTCGGAACACAGCGTGTTCCAAATTGGAAAAGCCAAGTAAAATGAACGCATATAGCGCAGATTTCGTTCATCATAGCCACAGCCATATTCGGTCGTCAATCGTTGCGCCAATCCGGCAATCTGCGCCTTTCCGTATTCGGCCTTGCGATTTCCGCCCTGCTCGTGCTCGACGATCAGCCGTCCGATTTCCCAGTTCTGCCGGACCAATGCGGTGTTCGCCGCCACGGACACGAAGCCACGCGCCTGCTCGATGACCTTGCGGACAGAGCGGTACAGGTTGTTCATCGCGCCTTGCGTCGGTTGCTGCATGGTCTCGTCTGGTTTCATCTTGTTCCTTTGTGCATGATGGTGAGCGCTCGAAAGGGCCGGGCGGAGCCTAATTTTCTAGAGTTTCTAGAGTTTCTAGAGTTTCTAGAGTTTCTAGAGTTTCTAGAGT
>CALZPA010000253.1 GCA_945827525.1 uncultured Lentisphaeria bacterium
CGCCATGCCCTTTTTTCCGTCTTGTCCCGGGAACATGCCCATGGTTCGGGTTTTCTCATAAATGAGAGACGGGAGCCCAAAAGCGAAGGCGACAGGGCATGACAATTACGGCAAATTTCTGACAACGGTTAGGAATTTCCTTTTGGCATTGAAAATGCTAGAAAAGAAAGTATGTTAAGGTCGACTGGGGTGCCGTGGAGCGCCCGGTCGAGGAAGCAACCCCGCAAGAGGACTATCACGATGACCCCAACCCAAAGCGAGCGCAAGGAACAGCGGCAGTTCACCATGCTGGAGCTGCTCATCGTCATCGGCATCATGATGATACTGATGTCGCTGGCCGTGCCCGGCTTCCGCCGCCTGGTCTCCGGAAAGGCCGTCAACGCCGCCGCCAGCATGCTCTCCGGACAGCTCGCCCTCGCCCGCGCCGCCGCCATCGCCGAACAGCGCTACATCGCCGTCATCATGCCCGGCGCACACTTCCAGGCTCCAGCCAGCGCCGCCGCCAACGGCACCACCTACGACGAGTACCATTTCCGCTCCTTCCGCATCGGCATCGTCGAGAAGGGCGCCGCCAACGAAGAAAACCAGTTCAAGCTCGTCTCCTGGTACCCCGACTCCAAATGGACGTTCCTCCCCGTCGGTGCCATCCTCGCCGAGTGCAACGACACCGGCGTCGCCGACCCCGCCTCCAACGACATCGAGCTCTTTGGCCCGCGCGGAGACCGCAAGGTCAACCTCAACTGGAGGAAAGACAATGAAGGCAACCTCAAGCTGAACGGCGACACGTCCTCAAACTCCTGCTACGTCATCGACGGCGGCACGGAGAATGAGAAGAAGCTCGTCCCCGACGAGGACAAGCACCACAATGGCGTCAACGCCAGCGCCCGCTGCGTCGTCTTCAGCCCCAAGGGCCGCTGCTGCTCCACCGACGGCACCGACATCGTCTACGTCAACCGCTACATCACGCTCGTCGAGGGCAACGTCGCCGAGGGCAACGTCGCCGAGGAGGCCGAAATCGCCAACATGCGGGTCCTCCGCCTCAGCGGCATGACCGGACGCTGCGAATTCGTGAAGATCGTTGGGGCGGAGATACCCTCCAGCGGCAGTGGCGGCGGCGGCGGCGGCGACACCGGCGGCGGCTCGGGCGGCGGCGACACCGGCGGCGGCAGCTCCGGTGGCAACACTAACCCCTAAGCCTCCGTTCGTTTTGTTCGGGTCATGACGGAAGCGTTGAATCACAGTCAAGGCGCATGAGGACGCATTCACACATAGTAGGGAGAGATGGTAGCAGCATGACGAAGCGACACCCCTTCAATCTGATCGAGATCCTGCTGGCGCTGGGCGTCATCATGTTTGGTCTGGTGTGCCTCCTCGGCCTGTTCCCCCTGGCCGCCAAGGTGACCTCCGACGCCACCATGGAGACCTACGCCACCAGCGCCGCCGAGGAGCTGATGGCCTTCATCACCGAACAGGCCACGACCGCCGAGGGCTCGACGACCGCCTCCTCGCGCTGGGAGGACTGGATTAGCGGGAGCAGCGCCAGGATTCCCGACACGCAGCCATCCGGCATGCTGGGATCTGACGAGGCGGCCCATCAGGAGGAGATACAGGACGCCAACAAGTGGGATAAGGTCTCGGATCGCCAGCGGCGCATCTTCCGCCACATGACCCAAAATGGCGTCTTCATGCTCGTCAGCATGCGCGGCGACAAGGACGACCTCGCCAAGATAGACTCGCGGGTGCTCATCACCGTCTGGAAGGAGCCCATCACCAGAACCTACAAGACCGGCTTCACCGATACGGACAGCACCTACCAGTTCGGTGTCCGGCTGAACATGAAGGTCGGCTGGCCTGCCGAACGCCCCGAGGCGGGCAAGGACGAGGGCGGGACACTGCGTCCGCTGCGCACCGTGCGCCTGTACAGCTTCGACCTGCTGCGCCCCGCGGAATAGAAGAGGAATGGACGACAGGCAGGACACAGGCGCCAGTCTCCGGGAGACGGATAGGATGCAGGACAGCCAGATGAACGCAGGGAGAGCCGCATGAAGACGAATGACAACGGCAGAGCCAGACGCGGAGCCATGGCCTTCACGCTGGTGGAAATCATGGTGGCGGTCGGCATGCTCATGCTGATCATGTCCTTCCTCTTCCAGTTTGTGCTGGGCAGCCAGCGCCTCTGGAGCGCCAGCGACCACACAGGGCAGGTCTTCGACAACGCCCAGCTCGTCATGGACATGCTCGGGCAGGATGTCCGCAACCTCCAGTACGCCAACCAGATTGGCCACTCCCGTCCCTTCTACTATGCCGACCAGGGGCTGAGCACCATCACGTTCGAGGGCAAGGCGTTGCCGGCCTCCAAGACCAAGATGTTCATGTTCATCACCCAGGCGAACGAGGCCGCTGACAGCCAGAAGACGACGCTCTATCCCGTCATCTACATCTATGTCGGCGACACCTGCGATGACACTGAACCGCTCATCCAGTCCATCGCCTTCACCCTGTTCCGCGTCGTCCTGGCCAGGCACGATGCGACGGGTTCCCCCGGCACCGGCGACGATGGCGGACTCTCGGCGACCGACCTGACCAACATCCGCCAATTCCCGCTCATCGACTATACCACGACGCTCACTTCGGCGGCGGCCTCCACAAACGCTGCGAGGAAGGATGCCCTGGCATCCGCCATCCGTTCGCTGAAGCTGACGGAGGAGGACATCCTGATGGAGGACGTCAGCGGCTTTGACTGGCAGGTGTATGCCTCCGGTTCGGATCTGTGGTCGGGCACGTCTGCCAACGGCTTTTTCCTCAAGGAGGCGCCGTCCAGTTTTCAGGTTCAGCTGCGTGTCTTCTGCCTGGACGCCATCAACGGCGACGAGTGGGCGGAGCAGGACACGGAGGACGATCGCAAGGAGTTGCTGGCCGACAAGTATGAGCGCTCCTTCACCAAACGGTTCTTTGTCGCCAATCCCTCGGCGATCAGTGCCAGCACGGGCGGTGGCTCTGGCGCTGGCTCTGGCGGTGACACAGGCGGGGGAAGCTCAGGCGGCAACACATCCCCCTGAGATGAGACAGGTTTAAGGCTCTCTTGCCTGAGATAAAAAGGGCTGTGCGCCATCTGGGCTTCAGGCAGCATCCGTAGAGTCATCGAACATGACCAAGGTCAGATACAACGGGAAAGAGATATGAGACACACACAGATTAAGCCAAACGCAGGTGGCGAGCGCGGCTCCGCGCTGCTGCTGAGCCTGGGCATCCTGTCGCTGGTGCTGCTGCTGGCGATGAGCTTCGCCTACTCGTCCAACACGCGCCTGAGCATCGCCAAGAGCCAGGGCGGCACGACGGGCACACGCTCCATGGCGGATCAGGCCGTGCAGTTGGTGATGTCCGATCTGACGCATCTGTTCGAGAAGACGGAGAAGACGGGCGTCACGCAGACGGTGCCCCTCTATCCTCCCGTGACCATGGCCTCGGACGAGACGGGCGATGTCTCCGGCGACTCGACCTTCAACCAGAACCTGCTGCTGTTCCAGCGCTTCAATCCGTCTGGCACCTCCAGCACCGCCTCCGCCTATCAGATGTACGCGGTCAGCCACAACAACGAGGAGGCCGCCACTGAGGAGGACCGCGGCTACGTCGGCTACCAGTTGGGCTTGGCCAGCCGCGGCGACTGGCAGGACAGCAAGGACGACTACAAATATACCTGGCTGTCCTACACGGGCTCCTCTGACACGGAAAAGACGCTGCGGAAGGGGCTGTCCTTCCTGCCCCAGCTGGCGCCCATGGTCGGCCAGCTCCAGGATGGCCTGTCCTTCATGCCGCCCCTGACGATGCAGTACTCGATTTCCGACGGCACCAACAGCAGCACGCTCAGCAAGGTGGTCGGGCGCTACGCCTACATCCTGCTGGACGAGACCGGACGCCTCGGCATCAACCAGCTGCTCAACCTTACGGGGGAGCCACCGGCCGCTATGAATCACCTGTCAGCTACTGCCTCGGTCTCCACCATGCTGGGCGGTGGCCGGTACTGCGACCGGCTGGCGCCCGCCGTGGAGCTGGACGCCACGCTGAATGCGGACGACGCCTATTTTGGCTTCAACATCTACGGAGACACCATTCCCACGACCATTGACGAGAACACCGCCACCATCCGCCTGGGACTCGTGCCGGAGGAGATCGCCGTCAGTGACACGAACTACCGCACGAAGCTGGAGTTCGTGAATGGCGTCAGCAGCGGCTGGCAGTCCTACAGTCACCTGTGCGAGGAGATGGGCGACACCTTCTACAAGGCGCAGCCGACTGGAGACGCCGATGTGGCGGATGTCTTCGCCTACACGCCCTGTGCGATGCAGGACATCGAGGCCTGGTGGAACGAGACTGATGGCGAGGAAATGGCCCGCTTTGACCTCACCGGCGCCAGTTGGGGCCTGAGCGGCGCCAATGACCCGCGGCTCAAGCGTCAGGTCGACGATGGCAGCCTGACCCTGGATTCGGCCAAGACCGCCTGGGCACCTCCCACCGCCACTGGCTTTACCCAGGCTGACAGCCAGGCCCTTATCCTGCGTCTGGCCGGCTACACGTCCAAGCCAGCGGACAGGGCGACCGCACCGTCCTCCATGCTGACACGGCTTGCCTTCTGGGACACCGACGGCGAGCCCAACTACTCCGTCGAGAAAACCACCAATGATGCCACCTCTTGCGTAGGCTACCTCGACTGGCTCCAGTACATGGTCGATGACGAAGACAATTCCGTCACGCTGGATGTCGCCGCCAACATCAAGGACTACTCCGACACGGACAGCTATGCCAGCACCGACTTCGATCCCACGGCCACGGTGGAGGCAGACCTCTTCAAGGAGCCGCTCTTCTGCGGCAACGAGAAGGTCGCCTACATCAATGAGGTCGCTCTCAAGTCGGACTTTGCCCGCGATGCAGATGGGAACTACAACGTGCGCATCTACGGAGCAGTGGAGCTGCTCAACCTCTACTGCAATCCGGAGGACTGCTCGGCGGCGGAATGCACGGTGCCCGCTGGCCACGTGAAGGTCAAGTACACCGG
>CALZPA010000254.1 GCA_945827525.1 uncultured Lentisphaeria bacterium
AACCCTAGAAACCCTAGAAACCCTAGAAACCCTAGAAACCCTAGAAACCCTAGAAGCTCTAGAAACTCTAGAAACTCTAGAGCCCCTCAGAAACTCTAGAAACTCTAGAATCCCTAGAGACCCTAGAAACTCTAGAGACTCTAGAAACTCTAGCCCTTATAGATTATATTAGCCCACACCCGCCTTTTTCCGCCGGGCGCAAGGCAGCCCGAGACAGCCCCCTTTTCCGAGCATAGCACCATGAACCAGTCCGACTCCATCTTCGGCGGCAGCACGCAGAACGGCGATGTCCGCCACGACCTCGACACCGTCCAGGAGCAGTGGAAAAAGGAGAAGCGCCGCCGCATCCGCCGCGCCCTGGTCCGCGTGGTTCTCCCGCTGGCCGTCCTGGTCGCCTACACCATCCTCGCCGCCAGGAACCCCGCGCTTCCCGGACACGCCCTCTTCGCCATGCACCCCTTCTCCTACGGCGGCGGATGCTGCGGCGAGGACGACCACGACGAGGACGACGGCCACGACCACGGCCAAGCCAAGCCCGAGAACGACACCCCGCAGCCTCCGGGAACCCTCGGCTTCCCCGAGGCCAAGGTCCGCATCTCCGTCGTCGGGCAGCTCGCCCCCAAGGATCTCATGGAGCTCCTCCTCAAGGCCGTCGACGCCAAGCCCTCCGAGATCTTCCTGACCATCGTCGGCAAGGACACCCTCCCCCCCCAGCAGCTCGCCGCCATGGAGAACGACGAGACCTGCGGCCTCACCCTCAACGGCAAGACCACCTACGACATCCTCGACAACGACGGCAAGCGCAAGCAGGTCCATCTCGACGGCCCGTTCGCCGTCGCCTACACGGCGGACGACCTGGCCATCGCCATCATGGACGTCCATGCCCAGCAGTACGGCAAGCCCGCCTGGCCCGTCTTCACCCCCATCTCCGACGAGGCCGCCGAACAGGTCGCCGAGCGCGAGCGCAAAATCGCCGAACGCCAGCGGAAACGGCAGGACGACGGCCACGGCCATGGCGAGGAGGACTCCGACGAGCCTCCACGGCAGACCTTCGACCACCTCCCCGCCATCCGCGAGGCGCCATGACCCTACGGCAGACCAGCGACTTCTTCGGCGACAGCTCCCCCCTGCGCGACGCTCACGACGGCTTCCGCTACGAGCCCAGACCCCAGCAGGCCGCCATGGCCACGGCCATCGCCCAGGCCCTCGACGACGGACGGAACCTCTGCGTCGAGGCGCCTACCGGCGTCGGCAAGACCTTCGCCTATCTCGTGCCCGCGCTCTTCCATGCCGACGCCACCGAGAAGCCCGTCATCGTCAGCACCCACACCATCAGCCTCCAGGAGCAGCTCATCCAGCACGACGTCCCCTTCCTGGAGAAGCTCCTCAAGCGCCCCATCAACGCCGTCGTCGCCAAGGGCCGCTCCAACTACCTCTGCCTCCGCAAGCTCAACGGCATCGGAGACCTCGAGCGCGACCTGCTCCCCGGCGCCGAGGCGTTCGACGACGTCGCCAAGCTCATCGACTGGGCCGAGAAGACCCAGACCGGCGACCACGCCGACATGACCGAGCCCATCGCCCCCGCCCTCTGGAGCGCCGTCGCCTCCGAACGCGGCAACTGCCTCAACAACGCCTGCCCCTTCTTCCGCAACTGCTTCCTCATGAAGGCGCGGCGCAAGGTCGCGCAGGCGCAGCTCATCATCGCCAACCACGCGCTCTTCTTCTCCGCGCTCGCCCTCGACAGCACACGCGCCCACGGCGACGCCCCGCCACGCCAGGGCACCCCCGAACGCCTCCTCCCCGAACCCGCCGCCGTCGTCATCGACGAGGCGCACACCATCGAGGACAACGCCGCCGACCACCTCGCGCTCAAGGCCGAGTCACTCACCCTCAACCGACTCCTCAACCGACTCTGCCGCGAAGACCGCCAGCACGGCGTCCTCGTCTCCTGCAACGCCCACGACGCCATCGACGCCGTCGACCTCGCCCGGCGCAAGGCCAAGCAGTTCTTCACCCACATCGTCCAGTGGCTCACGCCGCTCAACCGCAACCCGCTCCGCTACACCGTCCCCGGACACATCCCCGACTTCCTGGAGGACGCGCTGCGCACCGTCGAGAGCCGGCTCGAGACGCTCATCGCCGACCTCCGCGACGACGAGGACGAGGCCGCCCTCAAGGCGGAGCTCGACGGCCTCCGGCAGGGCATCGCCGAGCAGCGCGCCGCCATGACCGCCTTCTTCAACATGACCTTGCCCGACTACGTCTACTGGATGGAGCTCTCCGGCGAGGCCATGCAGGATCTCGCGTTCCTCTCCGTGCCCGTCAACGTCGCCCCCATCCTGAACGAGAAGCTCTTCTCGCGCCCGCCCGTCATCCTCACCTCCGCCACCCTCGCCGTCAACGGACAGCTCGACTTCTTCCTCGGACGCATCGGCGCCTGGCAGGCCGAGAAGCTCATCCTCGACAGCCCCTTCGACTACCAGAGCCAGGTCCGACTCTACGTCGCGCGCTCCATGCCCGACCCCAAAAGCCCCGACTTCCTCGCCGAGAGCCTCTCCCACATCCGGCGCTTCCTCGCCCAGACCGACGGACGCGCCTTCGTCCTCTTCACCTCCTACCGCTCCCTCAACGACACCGCCAAGCTCCTCGCCCCCTTCCTCAAGGAACATCGCATGACGCTCCTCAAGCAGGGCGACGGACTCTCCCCACGGCGCATGATCCAGCAGTTCAAGCGCACGCCACGCGCCGTCATCTTCGGCACCTCCTCCTTCTGGACTGGCGTCGACGTCCCCGGAGACGCCCTCGCCAACGTCATCATCACCAAGCTCCCCTTCGCCGTCCCCGACCACCCGCTCGTCGAGGCACGCGCCGAACGCGCACGCGCACAGGGACGAAACGACTTCATCGAATACTCCATCCCGGAGGCCGTCCTCAAGTTCCGCCAGGGCTTCGGACGACTCATCCGCACCCGCACCGACTCCGGCATCGTCGTCATCCTCGACAGCCGCGTCGCCAACCGCGCCTACGGACGCATCTTCCTCAACTCCATCCCCTCCTGCCCCATCGAGTACGTCTGAGACGCCCGCGCCTCTCCCCAACCCATGCCCCAGCTCCTCCACGTCAGCCTCAACGCCACCCTCCAGCTCGTCCTCTGCGCCCTCGTCGGCGTCCTCCTCGCCCGCCGGGGACTCTTCACCCGTGACGCTCGGCGCAGCCTCGCCAAGGTCATCATGTGGGCCATGCTGCCCGCGCTCCTCATCGCCTCCCTCGGCCAGGAGGCCAGCCCCGAGACCGTCCGGCAGTACCTCGGCGTCATGCTCGCCGTCCCCGTCCTCGTCCTCTGCGGCTTCCTCGCCGGACGTCTCCTCGCCCTCCTGCTGCGCATCCCCGCCGACCTCCGCCCGCTGGTCACCGCCGCCAGCACGTTCGGCAACGCCAGCTACGTCCCGCTCCCCTTCCTCGCTGCCATCTGCGCCACCACCGCCTTCCCCGGCCTCACCGCCGAACAGGCCACCGCCCGCAGCGTCACCTACGTCTCCCTCTACCTCATGTGCTACTCGCCAACCCTCTGGTGCGTCGGCTTCCCCTACCTCTCCGGCAAGCGCCTCCGCGACCTCCGTCTCGCCCAGATCGTCAACCCGCCCCTGATGGGCTCCGCCATCGGCGTCACCATCGCCTTCATCCCCCCACTCCACGACGCCTTCTTCGGCGACGGCGCACCCCTCGCCGTCGTCATCGACACCCTCCGGCTCCTCGCCAAGGGGGTCTTCCCCTGCGCCCTCCTCCTCCTCGGCGCCAACCTCTGCGGCGCACCACAGACCGCCGGCGACGGCGCCGGCGACAGCCTCCCCGCCAGCGACCGCTGCCCGCTGAACGGCTACCTCTGCGTCATCGCCGGCAAGCTCCTCGTCATGCCCCTCTTCGGCCTCGCCTACACCTGGCTGGCATGGAAGTCCGGACTCATCCCGCACGACCCCATCCTCGCCCTCGTCATCCTCGTCGAGAGCGCCGTCCCCCCCGCCAACAACCTCATCATCATGTGCCAGACCCACGGCCGCGGCGAACTCCCCATGTCCAGGATGCTCTTCGCCGCCTACTGCACCAGCATCGCCACCCTCACCCTCTGGACCAGCCTCTTCCTCAGACTCGTCATGTCCCTCGACTGACACCCCACCCACACACAGGAGAAAACGCACCATGCTCTACTTCGACCCGCTCTACCTGGTCTTCGCCCTCCCCGGGCTCATCCTCTCCGTCCTCGCCTCCCTCTACGTCAAGACGACCTTCTCGCGCTTCTCGCGCGTCCATGCCGTCTCCGGGCTCACCGGCGCCCAGGCCGCCTACCAGATGCTCCAGTCGCAGGGCATCACCAACGTCCGCATCGAACACGCCTCCGGCTTCCTCGGCGACCACTACGACCCCACCTCACGCACCCTCCGGCTCTCCGACGACGTCTACGGACGCTCCACCATAGCCGCCATCGGCGTCGCCTGCCATGAGGCCGGACACGCCATCCAGCACGCCCACCACTACTCGCCCCTCGCCCTCCGCACCATGCTCGTCCTCCCCGCCAACCTCGGCTCCCAGTTCTCCTACCTCATCATCATCGCCGGCGCCCTCCTGCAGGCCCCGTCCCTCATCCACCTCGGACTCATCCTCTTCTCCCTGGGCGTCCTCTTCACCCTCGTCACCCTCCCCGTCGAATGGAACGCCTCCTCCCGCGCCAAGCAGGCCATGCTCTCCGCCGGCTTCCTCAGCCCCCAGGAACTCGTCGGGGCCTCCTCCGTCCTCAACGCCGCGTTCCTCACCTATGTCAGCGCCGCCGCCACCGCCATCCTCACCCTCCTCTACTGGCTCGTCCGACTCGGCATCCTCGGCGGACGCCGCGACGACTGACCTCCACACCCCCAACCACCGACCGACACGCACCCATCCCACGGAACATCCCCATGCCACACCTCCTCACCGCCATCAGGGCCTTCTTCGCCATCCTCTGCTCCGACGACAAGGCACGCGCCTGGCAGCAGCTCCGCCAGCCCGCGCCCGCGCC
>CALZPA010000255.1 GCA_945827525.1 uncultured Lentisphaeria bacterium
AAGCGAGAGTCATTGTTGCAAGGAGTAGAAGCGAAGATGACACGAAGCATGAGTGTATTGCGGTATGGCGCGTCGCTGTCGGTGGCGCTGTTGGGTCTGCTGGGCGGCATGGCGTATGGCCAGGGGGCGCCCGGCAGGGGTGGCGGCGGCGCGATGAAGGTGCGCGTGCCGGTGTGTGCGGTGACGGAGGCCGAGGACACGGTGTCCAGCGAGTACGTCGGGCTGGTTCAGTCGAAGGAGGTGGTGCGGGTGGTGCCGCAGGTCTCCGGCGAGCTGCTGGAGGTGTCGTTTGCGGACGGCAGCCTGGTGAAGTCCGGTCAGACGCTGTACCGGATAGACGATGTGCGGTACCGTGCGGCGGTGAAGAGCTGCGAGGCGAAGGTGGCGGAGGCGAAGGCGAAGCTGGCCTACGGGAAGAGCAACCTGGCGCGCACGAAGACGCTGTTCGACAAGGAGGTGACGACGCTGGACAGCTACGAGAGTGTCCGGAGCGAGACGGAGGCGCTGGCGGCGCAGGTGTCGTCGGCGGAGGCGGCGCTGGTGACGGCGCAGGAGGATCTGCGTCGCTGCGTCATCACGTCGCCGATTGACGGGATGGTGGCGACGACGAACGTGACGCGCGGCAACTACGTGACGGCGGGCGGCACGGCGCTGGTGACGGTGTTCCAGATGAACCCGATACGGGTGCGGTTCTCGGTGAGCTCGCGCGACTTCCTGTCGTTTGGCGGGAAGCTGGAGGAGCTGCAGCAGGGATGGGAGTGCACAGTGACGCTGTCGGACGGCAAGGCGTATGGGAAGCCTGGCCAGCTGGAGCTGGTGAACTACGAGGCGAACCGGAACACGGATACGGTGCAGCTTTTTGCGCTGTTCGAGAATCCGGATTTCCAGCTGCTGCCGAACAGCACGGTGACGGTGAGCTTTGCGCGCAAGACGGGCCGTCGTCTGCCGGCGGTGCCGGTGACGGCGGTGATGCACGACCGCGACGGGGCGTATGTGTGGCTGCTGGACGGCGAGGACAAGGCCGTGAAGCGTCACGTGGCGCTGGGGGCTGACCGCGGTGGTCTGCAACTGGTGCTGTCGGGGCTGGCCGTGGGAGACAGAGTGGTCTCGGACGGCACGCACAAGGTGATGGCCGGCGCGGTCATCGAGGCAGACGGGAGGGACTAGGCGATGTTCTCCAAATTCTTCATTGAGCATCCACGGTTCGCCATGGTGGTGAGCCTGGTGCTGGTGCTGGCGGGCGTCATCAGCCTGTCGAAGCTGCCGGTGGCGGAGTATCCTGAGATCACGCCGCCGAAGCTGTTCGTGTGGGCGACGTATGTGGGCGCGAGCGCGGACGTGGTGATGCAGACGGTGGCCATCCCGATCGAGGATCAGATCAACGGCGTCGATGACCTCCTGTACTTCTCCTCGACCTGCGGCAACGACGGCAACTACCAGTGCACGGTCACCTTCAACCCAGGCACAGACTCGGACATCGCAATGGTCAACCTCCAGAACGCGGTGAAGCGCGCGGAGTCGAAGCTGCCGTCCGAGGTGACAAAGACGGGCATCACCGTCGAGGAGCGCGGCACCGACATCCTGGCGATGTTCGCGTTCATGACGGACGGATCGCGCATGAGCGTCTCCGACCTGGACAACTATGTGAACAACAACATCAAGGACCCGGTGGCGCGCGTGCCCGGCGTGTCGTCGTCGGAGGTGATGTCAATGGACGAGTACTCGATGCGCATCTGGCTGAACCCGAACCGCATGGCAGGCCTGGGACTGTCGGTCTCGGATGTGACGGCCGCCATCCAGGGACAGAACATCCAGGCGGCCGCCGGCTACATCGGCACCGAGATGGGCAACCCCTACGTCAACTATAAGCTGAACGTGAAGGGACGCCTCGTCACGGCCGACGAGTTCGGTAACATCGTGCTGCGGCGCGACTCCGACGGTAGCGTGGTCCGGATGCGCGACGTCGCGGACGTGGAGCTCGGACGCACACGCTACTCTGGCGGCGGCCTCTACGATGGCAAGTTGACTGTGCCGATGGCGGTCTACCGGACGCCGGAGGCGAACGCGCTGTCGACCGTGAAGGGCGTCCTGGCCGAGCTGAAGAAGTGGGAGAGCCGTCTGCCGGACGGCGTGACGATGGAGGTCGGCTACGACCCGACGGAGTTCATCAGCGTGACGATGCGCGAGATTGTGACGACGATTGTGCTGGCGTTGCTGCTGGTGGTTCTGATTACCTGGGTGTTCCTGCAGGACTGGCGGGCGACGCTGGTGCCGTCAATCGCCATCCCGATTGCGCTGCTGGGCACGTTCACCTTCATGCTGATGCTGGGCTACAGCCTGAACATCCTGACGATGTTCGGCCTGATCCTGGTCATCGGCTCGCTGTGCGACGACGCGATTGTGGTGGTTGAGAACTGCGCGGGCCTGATGGAGCGCGAGGGGCTGTCGCCGAAGGAGGCGGCCCTGAAGACGATGCGCCAGATCACGGGCGCCATCATCGCGACGACGCTGGTGACGGTGGCCTGCTATGTGCCGCTGGCGTTCTACGGCGGCATGGTCGGCAACATCTACATCCAGTTCGCCGTGACCATGTGCATCTCGCTGTGCCTGTCGACCTTTGTGGCGATGACGCTGAGCCCGGTCATCTGCGCGTACATCCTGCGCCCGTCGTCGGGACGGCTGTCGCGTCTGTTCGCGCCGTTCAACTGGACGCTGGACCGCAGCCGGAGCGTGTATCTGCTGTTTGTGCGCCTGCTGGTGCGGCGTGGCCTGCTGACAGTCATCCTGTTCGTGGGTATGATGGCGTTCGCGTACTGGCTGTTTGGCCGGACGCCGAACTCGTTCCTGCCGTCGGAGGACAAGGGAGCGATCATGTGCAACATCGAGCTGCCGACGGGCGCCTCTCAGGCGCGTCTTGACGCTGCAGTCGAGAAGTTCCGCAAGGCGGTGGACGGGATGCCCGGCCTGAAGTCGACGCTGTTCGTCAAGGGCATCTCGTTCATCAGCGCGGGCGGCGAGAACGTGGCACTGGGCATCATGCAGCTGGACCACTGGAGCCGGCGCATGACGCCGGAGCTGCAGCTCAAGGCTTTGGTCAGCGAGGTGTACCGGCGGACGGCGGACATCACGGAGGCCCGCATCAGCTGCTTCACACCGCCGGCCATCATGGGCCTTGGCGTGACCGGAGGTGCCACCTTCCAGCTCTGCGCCCTGGACAGCACCGACACCGATGGACTGTCCGAGGTTGCCAAGAAGATGTGCTTCGAGATGATGCAGGATCCGCGCATCGGCTATGCGGTCACCGCGTTCAACGCGGACACCCCGCAGCTCTTCCTGGACATCGATCGCCAGAAGGCCGAGACGCTCGGGCTGACGGCACAGACCATCTTCTCGGCGCTCCAGGGCAACTTCGCCTCCATCTACGTGAACGACCTGACGCTGGCCGGCTCGAACTACGAGGTGAAGATCCAGTCGCCGACGGGAAACCGACAGTCAGTGGAGAACATCCGTAGCCTGCAGATACGCAACAGCCTGGGCGAGATGGTGCCGTTGTCGTCGTTCGCGACGCTGCGCTACACGGTGGGCGCGAACCAGGTCATGCGCTTCAACAAGAAGGTGTGCGCCCAAATCAACGTGGGCGGCGCGCCCGGCGTCAACTCCAGCGAGGTGATGCGGGTGGTGGAGAGCTATCCGCTGCCGAAGGACTACACGGTGGAGTGGGTCGACCTGAGCTATCAGGAGAAGCAGAACGAGGGCCAGCTGGGCTTCCTGATGGCTCTGGCGATGGTCTTCGCCTACCTGTTCCTGGTGGCGCAGTATGAGAGCTGGGTCATTCCCGTCCCCGTGATGCTGACCGTCGGCACGGCGATGACCGGCGCCCTGGTGGGCCTGTGGTTCTGCGGCACGCCCGTGGGCGCGTCGCTGGGCCTCAACGAGTTCTCGACGCTGAGCATCTACGCGCAGTTGGGCATGGTCATGCTCATCGGCCTGACGGCGAAGAACGCCATTCTGATGGTGGAGTTCTCGAAGCAGGAGCGCGAGTCGGGCCTGAGCATCGTCGAGGCGGCCATTGCGGGTGCGCAGATGCGCTACCGCGCGGTGCTGATGACGGCGTGGAGCTTCCTCTTCGGCGTGCTGCCGCTGGTGTTTGCCAGCGGCGCGGGCGCCGGCAGCCGAAAGGCCATCGGCATCACGACCTTCTCGGGCATGCTGCTGGCGACGCTCGTCGGCATCATCTTCACGCCGGCCCTCTACGCCGTCTTCCAGTGGCTCCGCGAAAAGGTGAAGGCACTCATCCACTGGACCTGACGACGCCCCGGCCGCCTTTCAGGCAGAAGCAAGAGGCCCCCCGCGCGACCGCCGCGGGGGGCCTCTTCTATCTTTTGAGGCTATCATCGCCTTTTTTCTCCACCTCGCTTCGCTCGGCTGTTTTTTCTCTCGTCACTCTCGTCGCTCTCGTCGCTTTTTTCCGCCTCGCTTCGCTCGGCGGGTCTGCTCTCGTCACTCTCGTCGCCTTTTTTCCGCCTCGCTTCGCTCGGCGGTTTTTTCTCTCGTCACTCTCGTCACTCTCGTCGCCTTTTTTCCGCCTCGCTTCGCTCGGCGTTTTTTTCTCTCGTCACTCTCGTCTTGTGTTATTTTGTTTTGTGTGTTTTTCCCATAGGTCTCATAGGGCTCATAGGGCTCATAGGGCTCATAGGGCTCATAGGGCTCATAGGGCTCATTGCGCCCATAGGGCTCATTGCCCTAGGCTTCCTCCGCGAAAGGCTCATAGGGGCTTTAGACGCCGCTTCGCGGCTTTCTTTCCGCCCCGCGTCTTCGCCCGACGGCGGGGGCGCCGTCGGGACAGGCCTCGCTTCGCTCGGCGGCATCGCCCCGCGTCTTCGCCCGACGGCGGGGGCGCCGTCGGGACAGGCCTCGCTCCGCTCGGCGGAAGTGGGCCATAGGGGCGGTGGGGGGACGGATGTCCCCCTAAAGATAGCTGGCCAAGGGCAAAGGTAAAGGGAGGCGTGTGAGTT
>CALZPA010000256.1 GCA_945827525.1 uncultured Lentisphaeria bacterium
CCCCCACGCCGCGCTCCGTCAGCTCCTCGTCGCGACGGCAGTAGAGCGCCAGCCAGTTGCGGAACAGCAGCCGCTCCCAGGCGCCCAGAGTCCCCTCCGACCGCGCCTCCTGCGCCTGCACCGCCGACTTGCGCAGCAGATTCAGCCAGACGCTCTCCAGCGTCGGCACGTCGTTGATGAACGACGCCCCCAGACGCTCCAGCTGCCCCGTCAGCAGAAACAGCCACAGCACGCGCCGGGACAGGCGAAGCTGCGTGTCACGCACCACCCGATGCAGCTCGCGGCACAGATGGCCAATCGCCTCGTGCGACAGCCCCGCACGCTCACGCTCATCCGGCCCCAGCCCGAAGCGCATCTCCGAGACCAGCCGCATGATGTCGCGCTGCTGCTGCGTCAGCGGCGTGCCCTGACCCGACAGCACCGCCGGACAGTCCATCCGCGCCAGCACCGACAGCTCCCCCGGCGCCACCGACACGATGTTCATCGGATACCCGCGGCAGGTCAGCGCCTTGACCTCCAGCCCAAAGCGCACATGTATCGAGCACACGCCGCGCTCGTCCAGAAAGACGCACGAGCCGTCCGGACGGCGGCGGAAGTAGTGGTGCCCCCCGATGACCTCGTGGAAGTCGACGGGATGCGGCTCGTCCCCCCAGTCCAGCGACTCCAGCCGCGCAATCTCCTCCGGCGTGATGCGGACGCGGAAGCGGCGGCAGCACTGCCCGCAGAGCTGGCAGGTGTAGCGCTGGTTCTTCGAGACGATGAGCTTCAGCGCCGCCGTCCCGTCCCCGGCGCCCCGCGCGTCATGCCCGCTCATGGCTCGTAGACCAGCAGACGGCAGTCGATGTCGCCGTTCTTGAGCGGATGCGTCTCGACCGGCTGGATGCGGATGCCCGCCACGCAGCGCGGCGACCCCGCCAGGATCGCGATGCGCCAGCCCTTCAGACGATGCACCGCGTTCGCCAAATCCTGGTAAAGCTGGTTGTCGGCGTCCAGGCGGATGCCGTAGGGCGGATTGCAGACGAGCAGCCGCCGCGTGTTGTCGGGCTGCAGCTCGCGCAGCGGCATCCGCCGGAAGGAGAGCCGCAGACCGGCGTTCTGGGCATTCGCGTGGGCGGCGTCCAGCGCGCGCTCGTCGATGTCGAAGCCGGTGATGCGCGGCATCTGGCTGTTGCGACCGCGCCGCAGTTCGCCCTGAACCTCCTTCAGGCGACGGGCCGCCTCGGCGTCAAAGCTGGCCCAGCGCTGGAAGCCGAACCGCTCGCGGCGCAGGTTGGGCGCGATGTCGGCCGCCCAGAGCGCCGCCTCGATGGGCAGCGTCCCCGAACCGCACATAGGGTCCACCAGCGGCGTGCTGCGATCCCAGCCCGACAGCCGAACCACCGCCGCCGCCAGCGTCTCCTTCAGCGGCGCCTCGCCGCCCAGCAGACGGTACCCGCGCTTGAACAGCGGCTCCCCGGACAAGTCCAGGTACACCGTCGCCTTGCCACGCGCCCAGTACACGAACACCCGCACGTCCGGATCCTCCTTGTCCACGTTCGGACGCTCCCCGAACGAGTGGCGCAACTGGTCCGCAATCGCGTCCTTCGCCTTCAGCGCCACCTGGTTCGGACTCCAGCCCGTCGAGGCATGCGTGTACGCATAGACCGCAAATGTCTGCGCCGGAGTCAGATAATCCTCCCAGCGGACTTCCGACACCGCATCGTACACATTCTCCAGATCCGGCGCCGAGAAGCGCCCCATCACCGCCATCACCCGCTGGCCGATGTGCGTGGCCATGCACGCGCGCCATCCCTCCGACCAGTCGCCGAAGAAGGGAATGCCGCCATGGTTCAGGCGTACCTGACGAAAGCCAAGCTCGGATAGCTCGTCGCGAAGGGCGCCCTCCGTGCCAGGCGCGGCTGTCACATAAAATTCCATAGGTCTCCTAAGTAAGATGGTACCGTTCCTGCGTTCACACACTCACTCGCGGCCGGGACGGGACGGCACGTCCGCACGACGCCTACCGCGACGCCGCACAATGTCCATCTCGGCCGCCACAAAGCGCCCGCGCTGCATGATGTTCGCGACCTTCTGCTCCAGCGTCTCCCAGTCCGCCTCCGTCGGCGTCATGTCGTAGTCCCAGCGCTCCGCGCCAGGCAGCAGAAACTGCCAGCGCACCGCGTCCGCCGACAGCGACACGCGTATCTCGCGCCTGCCCTCCGGCGTCTTCTCCGTCCAGCATATCGGTCGTCTCATCTCGCCCTCCTGATCCGTTCGGTTGCCTTCTCGATGTCCTCCTCCGCAAAGCGCTCCGCCAGACGCTCCTGGCACTCGCCGTCGCGGTCGAAGAACCAGAACTGCGGCGTCGTCTTCAGACGATTCCGCTTCACCGCCGCCGAACCCGGCTTCGCGCTCACACGCACATACGCCACCGCGCCCCTCGACGACTCCGCCAGACGCTCGCACAGATTGCCCTGCCGACGCGACGGCGCACTGCCGTCGTCAAAGTGCAGGATCGTCGCCTTCCCCTTCTCGACCAGCGCCGACGCCCGGACGTCCTTCGGCTCATCGCCCTCTCCGTCCCCCGCCTCCTCCGCGTCACGCGCCGCAATGAACTTCTGCAGGCTGAAGGGAACCTCCAGCGACGCAAGCTGAACCGCCCGAACCTTCTGCTTCTTCCCCTTGACCGTCAGGCTGAACTGCCCCTTGCTGAAGCCATGCAGCGTCGCCTGCTGACGCTTCCTGTCGAAGCCCATCACGCACTCGCACTCCACCGGCTCCGACAGACGCAGACGCTGCACCGAATTCGCGCTCACCTTCGTCGGCTTCTTCTCCGAGAACTCCTGGAAATGGAAGCTCTGGTCCTTGAACACAGTCAGCATGCCCTTCAGCGTCTTCCCGTTGCCCAGCGTCAGGGTGTCCGCGACGGCGGCTAGGGCCAGCAGGGAAAGCAAGACGGCAACGGCTCTCATGATGACAGACTCCTTCTGGCTTGGAAATTCGACAAACAAAACGGGACGGACACACACGCGCAAACACACGGCCGGGCGCCGGCTAGCTTACTATAATCAGCAAAGCACGCTTTTTCTATCGCCGCCACGCTGGAAATGCCCCCAGACAGGGATACATTGTCCCACCGGCACAACCCTCCCCTTGAGACCACCTCACCCACCACCAGGAGCCCCACAGCCATGTCCTTCGCAGATGTCGAACAGGCCCTCCGAGACGGATGCCCCATCCCCGCCGTCAGTGGCGTCAGACTCGGACAGTGCCTCCCCTACCGCCACTACCTCACCGGCAACGCCCCCCGCGAGCGCGGCGTCGCACAGCTCACCGCGCAGGACGGACACCTCATCGCCTTCGGCGCCTTCGAGGACCACGACATCCACAACCGCGCCCGCGCCGACAACGACTTCACCTGGGAGACCGGCGACGTCTTCGAGCTCTTCTTCCAGGTCCGCGGACATGAGGACTACATAGAGGCCCACGCCACCCCCGAGGGCTTCCGGCTCCAGCTCCACATCCAAAGCTGGCAGACCATCCGCCAGGAACCCTGGGACAGCAAGGCCACCGACTTCGGAACCGTAGTCACCTCCGTCATCCGACGCCAGGAGAACCTCTGGCTCGCACGACTCGACATCCCCTTCGAACGCATCGGACTCTCCGACGAGCTCCTCCACGGCTCACGCTTCGTCTTCGCCCACTACAGCTACACGACCGGACACGACGAACCCGAAATAACCTCCACCGCCGCCTTCCCCAAGACCTGCCACTTCGTCCCACTCTGGCACGAGCTCGTCCCCTAGCCCCTCGCCCTCGCTCACAGAAACTCGCGGCACAGCGCGTCAAACCGCGCCAGCGTCTCGGCCCCGAACTTCTCCAGCGACCGCCGCACCACCGGCAACGGCTTCTCCTCCCCCTCGCCCGACTTCGAGAAGAACTTGTCCGCCAGACAGACGAGCCGCTCCTCCGACGTCTCGGGAAGCCAGTCCCGCTCGGGCAACGGCAGCCCCTCACGGCGCACCTCCTGCGCCGTGATGCCCGCCCCCGTGTGCCGCTCGCACACACGCGCCAGCGGCTCCAGGTCCACCCCGCACTCACGCCCATACGCCCGCAGCAGCTCCCCCCCGATGACCCCATGCCGCAGATACGGCTCCTCGCCCACACACAGGATGCCCGGCGCATGGCACCGGAAAATCCCCACGTCGTGCACCATCGCCCCCGACTCCACCAGCTCCCGACACATCCCCGGACGCAGCAGCGACAGCGCCTTGTCACGCACCTGACCGCTGTGTCGCAGCAGCAGACGCCGCAGCGGCGTGTCCTCCGGATAGTACCGCTCAATGATGTCCTCCCAGGCCGGCATACGCATCCTCTTCACCTCGTTGCTTTGACTAACTGACTGACGTTTCTCGTTGACCTATCCGTCCGACGACTCGGCACACACCCTCACTCCCCCCATCCCCACAAGCCCCCCCTCCATGATGCCCCAACGCCTCCTGCTGACGCTGGCCCTCTCCACCCTCGGCGCAGCCGCGACCCCCCTCAACCCCATCGAACTCATCCGCAGCGAGCTGGACAAGGGCAGCCGCACCATCCGCGTCCCCGCAGGACAGTACCGGCTCCTCCCTCCCGACAACGCCAAGGCCTACATCACCCTCGCCAATGTCTCCGACGTCACCATCGACCTCACCGGCGTCGAGATCGTCGGCCAGCGGCGCACCCGCATGGTCGACCTCATCCGCTGCCGCAACGTCACCCTCCGCGGACTCACCATCGACTACGAGACGCTCCCCTTCACCCAGGCAACCATCCGCAGCGTCGGCCCCAACGGCGAATGGGACGTCCAGGTCCTCCCCGGATACCCCACCGAGGACATCATCTCCGCCGACATCTGCTGGCCCATCCAGGCCTACGGACGTGACTCCGGCGAACTCGTCAACCCCATGCGCTTCCGCGACAGCATCAGCGTCGTCCGAACTGGCCACGACACCTACCGCATCTCCGGCGGACTCGACCGCCGAGGCAACGTCGG
>CALZPA010000257.1 GCA_945827525.1 uncultured Lentisphaeria bacterium
AGCGGCGCGACCGAATTCCGCCGAGCGAAGCGAGGCGGCAAAAAAAGCGCAGATGACGTTCCAGTTCGCGGGAGAGGAGGCTGTAGCGTGGAGTGCCTTTTGTGGACAAACAAAGAGGATCCCTCGGCGGCGTGACGTGCGTTTGTGTGCGCCTTGGTTGCTGGTGTCTGTTGTGCCTTTTTTGTGTGTTTTGTGTGTTTTGTGGACAAAAAGAAGCCCCCGGCGGCGTGTGTGTGGCCGTCGGGGGCGCGTGCGTGTGGGGGAGGGGATGAGGTCAGCGGCGCTGGAAGTTGAGGTTGGCGAGGTAGAAGTCGGAGCGCTTGTCGGACTCGGAGACGAAGCCTAGCCAGGTGAGCATGTTCCAGTCGGGGCTGCCGTTGGGGAGGTTGCGGTAGGTCTGGGTGGGTGCGCCCTGCGGCGTGACCTCGAGGTCGAAGGAGGAGCGTCCGTCGGGGCCGACGGCGGTGGTGATGCGGACATGGAGCCAGGTCTTGAGGGGGATGGTGCCGATGCGCTTGTTGCCGTGTTCGAGGCGTCCGTCGCCGTGGAGGCGGATGCTGGGGCCGACCTTGTAGGGTGAGGAGGAGTCGCGCCACTCATGCCAGAGGAGGGCGTCGGGCGAGTTGAGGTAGCAGTCGAATTCGCCGGTGACGGTGCCCTTGCGCCAGTGCATGCCGTAGACCAGGTGCGGCTGCCAGCTGACGCGCTGTCCGGGGGCGTCGACGAACTTGAGCGCCTTGCCGGTGCCGTTGGGGACGGGCAGCTCGTCGGAGACGCGGATGGAGGTCTGGAGCTCGTCGTTCTCGCCGTTGGTGGAGGCGAGGGGCGCCTTGTCGCCGGGTCTGCAGTCGGCGAAGTCCTGGACGAGCTCCTTGAGGGAGACGAGGTGCGGGCGCTCGGCGCTGACGGGTATCATGTCGGGCGAGAGCGCCTTGAACGTGAGCTGCCGCGGCTTCCGGGTCCAGGCGGGGTCGCCGTAGAGTCCGGCGGTCTGTGGCGTCTGGGCGGCCTGGGCGACGAGTGCGGCGGCGGGGGCGTCGGGGAGGAGCGAGAAGTCGAACTGGGCGGGGCTGCGGAAGCCGGGGTCGATGATGCGGGAGCCCTGCTCCTGCTGCTCGTCGTGGAACCACTCGTCGGCGGGGATGCCGGCGAAGCCGAAGGGCAGTTGGGTGGTGTCCCAGTAGATGTTGTTGCGCATGAGGTAGTTGCCGTTGCCCCAGTTGCCGCCGTAGGGTCTGCCGTTGTCGAAGATGACGACGTTGTTCTCGAAGGTGAAGGAGCGGTGCGCCTCCTGTCGTGAGCGGATGACCTGTCCCTCGCGGGCGAAGGCGAGGATGTTGTTGCGGATGAGGTTGTCGCGGCCGTAGTGCTGATGGAAGCCGCCGGACTTGGTGTTGTAGACGAGATTGTTCTCCATGACGACGTCGGTGGAGCCCTCGTCGGTGTAGAGTCCCCAGCCTCCGTAGCTATAGGAGAAGATGTCGTGGATGTGGTTGTTGCGGATGACGGTTCCGGGGGAGATGCCGAGGGTGTAGACGGCGCCCATGTCGGAGAGGACGCCATAGCCGAGGTGGTGGAGGTGGCAGTTCTCGACGACGTTGTGGTTGGCGGAGGAGGGCGCGTAGCCCCAGGACCAGCCGAGGGAGACGGCGCTGTAGTAGAGGTCGCAGATTTCGCTGTGGGAGAGGGTGTTGTGGCTGGACTTGAAGACGATGTAGCCGACGGCGGCGCGGGCGATGAGTCCGCCGTTGTGGATGAGGGTGTTGTCGACGGTGTTGTAGCCGCAGGCGGTATTGGGGTTTCGTTCGCCGTTGGGCTCGCCGATGCGGACGCCGCCGGCGCCGAGGTCATGGAGTTCGGCGCGTTCGACGCGCGTGTGTCGGGTTCCGCGTCCGAGGTCGATGCCGTAGGTGCCGGTGTGGGCGACCTCGATGTCGCGGAAGAGGCAGTGGATGGTGCCGGTGGTGCGGATGGCGCCTCGGATGCTGGCGGCGGCCTGGCCGTCGTCGCGCTCCCCGTAGGGGAGATGGAAGCGGGTGTGCTGGAAGCTGAGGCCGCTGAAGACGAGGCTCTGGACGTAGAGTCCGGCGTCGGCGTCGCCGGTGAGGTCGAGGACATGGGAGGCGACGGGCGCGATGACGGTGGTGTTGGCGGGCGTCTCGCCAGGCATGGGGCGGTAGTGGAGGGTTCCGGAGCGGTGGTCCATGTACCATTCGCCGGCCTCGGTCATGGCGGCGTGGAGGTTCTCGAGGTGGTAGCGTCCGGTCTTCTCCCAGTGTCCCATGGGCCAGCTGGTGCCCTTGGTGAGCTTGATGCGGTGGGCGTCGAAGTCGATGCTCTCGAGGTGGTGGACGGAGGCGGTCCAGGAGTTGTAGACGACCATGATGGCGTTGGTGACGTCGGCGGTGTCGAGGGAGCCGTCGGGGGCGGTGAAGGCGGGTCGGAGGTCAGCGTCATGGAAGACGAGCTGGTCGAAGGAGCCTGGGAGTTTGCTGGCCTCCTGACGGGAGTTCCAGTTGGTGGGGCGTCCGTTCATGCGGAAGAAGGCGTCGCCTTTGGGGAGTCGGGCGCAGGGGCGGCGCTGTCCGTTGACGAAGAGCTGGTTGATGTTCCAGCCATCGGGGCGCCGGCTGCCGTCCCTGGCCTCGGGGATGACGAGGGACCAGGTGCCGTCGGGGGCGACCGTCCAGCCGGTGAGCCGCCGTCCGCCGGAGATGACGGGCTTCTCGTTGCGGTATTGCCTCCAGGTGATGGGGGCGTCGGGCGTGCCGGAGTCGTCGGGAGTGAAGGTCCAGGGTGTGGTGCGCTCGTAGGTTCCGCCCCGCAGGAGGACGGTGATGGGGGCCTTGCCGCGGTCGGGGCAGGCGCGGACGGCGGCCTGGGCGCGCTCCAGCGTGCGGAACGCGGTCTCGGGCGAGCCGCCGTCGCGCTGGTCGTCGCCGTCCGGCGAGACGTGGAAGCGCGGGCCGTGGGGGAGGGTGTCGTCGAGCGTGCTGCATGAGGTCATGGTGAACATGGTGGCTCCTAGGCAGAGGGTGGACATCATCAGGGTGGCGAGTCGTGCGGTCTTCATGGCTGTTCCTGGGGCAAAGTGGGGCTTACGGGGGCCGAGGCGGCGACGAGACGGGGGAACCGCCCTCAACATAGACGGGTAACGGGCGTTTTTCAAACTCCCTTTGGCAAGTTATATTGAGGGGCTGGACGGGCGTCATGGTGATGCCCGTCGCGAGTTTGCCTGAAAGAGGGAGTCATGTCGCCTGGAGCCTTGCTTGAGCCGGTGAGATTTGGGGACGGCCGGTGTCTGCCGTGCCGTCTGGTGCCAGGCCCCATGGACGGCGTGACGGAGGGCTCGTTTGTGTCGGTGCTGAGCCGTCTGGGGCTGGTGTGGAGCTGGCACACGCCGTTTCTGCGCATTTCGACGGGTGTGCCGTCGCGGACGCGCCTGCGGTCGGCGCTGCGTCCGTATCTGGAGACGGGACTGCCGGTGACGGTGCAGCTGATGGGGCTGGACGCGGGGCGTCTGGCGGCCACCGCCGCCCGTGTCCTTGACCTCGGGGCGGTCTGCGCCGACCTCAACTGCGCCTGCCCGTCGCCGACTGTGCTGGGTTCCGACTCGGGGGGCGCCCGCCTGCGCCACCTCGACTGGCTGGCCGACACGCTGGCGCGGATGCGCGAGGCCTGCGGCGACCGCGGACTCAGCGTCAAGCTGCGCGTCGGCTTCGAGTCGCCGGACGAGTTCCCGCGCATCGCGGAGGCCGTCCGCGAGGGCCGCCCCGATGTGGCCATCGTCCACTACCGGACGGTGCGCGAGCAGTATCGGCCGATTGCGGGGGGACTGGAGCGGCTGGCGCGGGCGGCGTCCGCGCTGCCGGGCGTGACGGTCTTCGGGAGCGGCGACCTCTTCACCGTCTCGGACGGGCTGGCGATGGCCGCTGTGCCGGGCATCGCGGGGCTGGCGCCCGCGCGTGGCCTGATGCGCTCTCCGGATTTGCTGACGCGTCTCCGCGCGGCCGTCGCCGGCGAGCCGGCGCCTCCGCCGCTGGAGCCATGCCGTTTTCTGCTGGAGCTGGGCGAGGAGGCGCGGCGCACCCATCCGCCGCGCGGCAGCGGCTTCCTGCTGCGCCTGGCCGCCGCCATGTTCGGCGCCGACAGCGAGCGCTTCCGCCGTCTCGTCGCCTGCCGCACCCTGGACGCCACCCTCGACGAACTCCGCCGCCTTCACGTATCCGCCCCCACGAATCAGGAGACCACCTAGCCATGGCCGAACTCAAGGACAAGCCACCCATCACCTCCGCCATCCGCCTGCTCAAGCAGCAGAAGGCCGTCTACAACGAGCATTTCTACGACTACGTCGAACACGGCGGAACCGCCCAGATTGCCCGCGAACTCAGCATCGACGAGCATCTCGTCGTCAAGACGCTCATCTTCGAGACCGACGCGAAGAAGCCGCTGGTCATCCTCATGCACGGCGACTGCAGCGTCTCCCAGAAGAACCTGGCGCGGCAGTTGGGCGTCAAGAGCGTCCGTCCGTGCGACCCCGAGGTCGCCGAGCACTACTCGGGGTACCACTGCGGCGGCACCAGCCCCTTCGGCACCCGCCGACGCATGCCCATCTACGTCGAGCGCTCCATCCTCGACCTCCCCAGACTCTACATCAACGCCGGACACCGCGGCTACGCCCTCGAGATGGCCCCCGCCGAACTCGTCCGCATCCTCCAGCCCACGCCCGTCGACGTCGCCAACCAGGACTGACGCGCTCCAAAAAATCGTGTCCATGAGGTTGACAAAGGCGCGTCCTGTGCTACATTAACTCCTGTTTTCGGAATGACACGGGAAACGTAATTCCGGCATAGCTCAGCGGTAGAGTAGGTGGCTGTTAACCACTTGGTCGCTGGTTCGAGCCCAGCTGCCGGAGCCATTCCCTTTCCCAGTCGTCAGAAGACGGATTCCGGCATAGCTCAGCGGTAGAGTAGGTGGCTGTTAACCACTTGGTCGCTGGT
>CALZPA010000258.1 GCA_945827525.1 uncultured Lentisphaeria bacterium
GTGCGTGTGGCTGGTGCTCGAGGACCCGGAGGCGGAGTCCGGCTGGCAGATTCGACCCATCCCGCCGACGTGGGTGATGAGCTACAGGGGCGGCAGCGCGTTCGCGCCTGCTGAGATAGGGGTGATAGCCGGCAACGGCTCCTACCTGCAGACCGTTCCGTCGAGCAACTTCATCCTCTTCCACGGCTACAACCCGACGGACCCGTGCAGGCAGATGAGCCCAATCGAGTCGCTGCGCCAGACCATCTTGGAGCAGGTCGAGGCCGATACATACCGCACCCAGGTGTGGAAGAACGGCGGGCGCATGTCGAGCTACATCACGCGCCCGAAGGACGTCCAGCCGTGGACTCCAGAGCAGGCAACGCGCTTCCGCGACAGCTTCAAGGAGGCGTGGACCGGCAAGGGCGTGAGGGGCGGAGGCACGCTCGTGCTCGAGGACGGCATGGAGATAAAGTCGGCGACCGTCAACGCCAAGGAGGCGCAGTGGTACGAGGCCAAGAAGCTCTCCCGCGAGGAGGTCGCAGGCGTCTACCACGTCAACCCCGCTCTCATCTGGCACACAGACGGCAGCACCTACGCCAGCGCGAAGGACAACGCAAGGGCGCTGTACTCCGAGTGCCTGTCACCGCTCATCGCACAGGTGACAGAGCGCGTCAACGCATTCCTCCTGCCGATGGTCGGTGAGGAGGCCGGTATCTACACCGAGTTCGACATGAGCGCCAAGCTGGCGTCAAGCTTCGAGGAACAGGCGAGCGTTCTCTACACCAACGTCGGCGGCCCGTGGATGACCGTCAACGAGGCACGCGCACGCATGAACCTGCCGGCAATCGACGGCGGAGACCAGCTCATCAAACCACTCAACGTATCCACCGGATACGAGGAGGCCATAGGAGGCTCAGAGAGCGGCGATGAGGCCGAGGACGGGCGAGAACCCGAAACCGACGGCGAAGCGCCTCAGAGCGAAGCTGAGCGCTCCACACGCGCAATAACAAAGGCAGAGCCTGTCCACATCAAGGCCCACCCGACGGAGCAGGACGCAGACGACCTCGTGAAGGCGCTGCGCCTGTTCTTCGAGCGCCAGAGCCGGAGCATCCTGCCCAAGATAGGAGCCGGCGGCGAGTGGTTCGACTCTGAGCGATGGGACCGCGAGCTTGCAGACGACCTGGAGCCGCTGCTGATGGCGACGGCGAGCCGCAAGGGCTCCGAGGTAGCACGCCTGCTGCGCTCAGACTTCTCCGACGCGAGGATAGCTGCCTACATCCGCAAGATGGCCGAGGGCCGCGCAGATTCGATAAACAACCTAACGTCGCAGCGGCTCAAGCGGGCCGTCAACGGCGGCGAGGGCGAGCCCACGCCAAAGGAGGTGTTCGCCGACCTCGGCGAGGAGCGCTCAAAGACCTACGGGGCGTCCATGGCTGCGGCAGCCGTCGGCTGGGCGGCGCTCGAGGCTGTGAGGCAGGCCGGCCCGTCCGCGCAGGGCGCGACGAAGACATGGGTGGTGACCTCGGACAACCCCAGGGCGTCTCACGCCGCGATGAACGGCGAGACGGTCCCCTACGGGGAAAAGTTTAGCAACGGCATGGAGTGGCCAGGCTCATGGCTGGGCGACCCGGCAGAGACCTGCGGATGCCAGTGCGAGGTAGAGATCACCGTCCCTTAAGGAGGCAAGACATGAACCAGAAAGACTACGAGTTCCAGGTGAAGGAGGCTGGCGAGGACACCCCGTCCATCACCGCCTACGCCTCGACATTCGACCGCGACCCCGACAGCTACGGCGACGTCGTGGCACGAGGCGCGTTCTCCGACTCCCTCAAGAAATGGGAGGAGAGCGGCAACAGCATCCCGCTGCTCTTCGGCCACCGCACCGACGACCCGATGATGAACATCGGCAAGGTCACCAAGGCCGTCGAGGACGAGCGCGGCCTGCTGGTCGAGGCCGAGTTCGACATGGATAACCCCAACGGCGCATACGCGCACAAGCTGGTGATGGAGAAGCGCCTGTGCAAGCTCTCCTTCGCGTTCGACGTCCTGGACCAGGGCACCGTGACGCTCGAGGACGGTACCAAGGCGAACGAGCTGCGCAAGATGGACATCTACGAGGTGTCCCTCGTCCCCATCCCGGCAAACCAGCACGCCGAGGTGGTGAGCGCGAAGGACGCTCCCGCCGAGACCCCCGAGGACGCTGCCGACGGAGAGAAGGCCGGACGCCGCAACTCAAAGGCAGACGAGGAGGAGCTAAACCGCATCAGCGACCTCGCCGGGGAGATCCAACAGGTAGTTAGCGGGCTCACGTCCGCTGGCGATACGTCCGAATCCGAGCTGGAGGATGAGCAGAAGGAGGAGCAGACCGAAGCCAAGTCCGATAAGGACGATGAGCAGACCGAGGCCAACGCCTGCAAGCCCGACGGCGGCGACGACGACGAAGACGAAAACAAACCCAAGAAGGAGGAATCCGACATGGATACCGCAATCATCGACACCATCGGCAAGTCCGCCGAGACCGCAGCAGATGTTCAGACCGCTCCCGCCAAGTCCATCGGCGAGTTCGCATCCAAGAACCTCGCTGGCAAGCTTGAGAAGGGCGGTCGCTTCGCACGCATGACTCCCGAGTACAAGGCCAGCAGCGACGTGCAGACCATCCCCGCTGCAATCGGACCGGCCATCATGGACTACGACCGCAACATCGTCGGCGTCCGCAAGACCCTCGGCCTCGCTGACCTGTTCGCAACCGAGACCATCCAGGGCAACGCCCTGACCTACTACGTCGAGCAGGCAGTCGAGGGCGACTACAACGCCGTCGCAGAGAACGGCCAGAAGCCCCAGATTCACTTCGCCGACCCCGTTGCAAAGACCGTGAGCCTCACCAAGCTCGCTGCCTTCTACAAAGAGTCCGACGAGATCATCTCCGACGCCCAGTGGCTGGCCTCCTCCATCGACAACCGAGCCGTCTACCTGCTCGACGTCAAGGAGGAGAAGCACCTGCTGACCACCCTGCTCAGCACCAGCGGACTCGGCACCCTGACCCTCTCCCAGACCGGCACCATCACCCTGCCCGAGATCAAGAAGGCCAAGACCGCCGTCAAGCTGGCAACCGGCATGACCGCCGACACCGTGGTCATCAACCCCGCCGACTACGACGAGCTGGTCATCGGCTCCCTGACCGAGAAGTACTTCGTCAACCCCTGGGCTGCCGAGGAGCCTCGCCTGTGGGGCATGGCGGTCTACCAGTCCGAAGAGATCACCGAGGGCACCTGCCTCGTCGGCGCTTTCCGACAGGGCGCGTCCGTCATCCGCAAGGGCGGCAAGAGCGTCGAAGTCGCAAACACCAACGAGGACGACTTCACCAACAACCGCGTCACCGTCCGCATCGAGGAGCGCCTGGCTCTCGCTGTCCGCTACCCCGGCGCGTTCTGCAAGGTGGCCTAGCCATGGCCCTCAAGATCTACCGCGTCGGCTCACTCACCTTCCAGTACGAGGAAGGCAATCAACCCAAGGGAGCCGTCGAGGTGAAGCCCGAGTCCAAGCCGAAGGCCAAGCCTGCGACGAACAAGACCGCGAAGGCACAGAACAAGTAGACAGAGAGGAGGCGGCGCTATGCTGACGAAATGGGGCTACGAGGTAGCCGAGGCCCTGCAGCCCATCGCGGGTGAGAGGGAGTTCGAGGAGTTCACTGCTGGCAGGTACAGCGCTGACACAAGGGTGCCGTCTCTGCTCGAGGCGGCGAGCGAGGCCGTCCGCAACTTCTGCGGATGGCACGTCGCCCCCTCAGTCGAGTGCACATGCACGCTCACGGCAGAGGGCGCGGTGGCAGACCTCCCCTTAAGGGACGTCACCGCCGTGTCCTCCGTCGAGGAGGACGGCCAGCCCGTCGAGTTCGTCTGGCGCAGGTGCGGCATGGTCCGCAAGAGGGGCGGCAGCTTCAGCGGCTCCTGGGACGGAGTGACCGTGCGCTGCACCGCTGGCACGGAGGCGGACCCGGCGCTCAAGCGTGCCGTGTGCGCCATCGCCGAGAACATGCTCACCGTCTCCCAGACGGCGGCGCAGGAGTCGGCTGGCAACGTGAGCGTCACCTACAGGGGCGAGACGCTGTCCGAGAGGGACAGGATGGCGCTCGAGCCCTACAGGCTGGTGATGTGATGCTGCCGACATTCTGCACAGAGACCATCACCGTGCTCAGGGCACCCACGAAAGAGGAGCGCGGCTCCTCCGTGAGGAGTTGGGCGGACGCCGCGAGCCACACCGTGGCAGGCTGCTCCGTCCAGCTGTCCTCTGCAGCCGGGACCATCGAGGAGCGCGAGGGGGCGTCCGAGACATGGGCGATACTCGCGCCTCCCGACGCCGACATCCGCAAGGGGGACCGCGTGGAGTGCTCGGCGGGCAAGCTGGCGATAGTAGGCGAGCCATACCAGGTGAGGGGCGCAACGGGCATGCTCTCGCACACCGTCGCCTCCGCAGGGAGGTGGGACGGCTGATGGCAAAGAGAGTGCGCATAGAGTTCAACACCGAGGGCTTCCGCGAGCTGCTGCAGTCGAACGAGGTCAAGGGACTCGTCGAGGAGCACACCAACGCGATACTCGACCGCGCAGGCGGCGATGAGGCTGGCTTCTCAGCGAGCGTGTGGGAGGCCGGATACGGCGGGGGCCGATGGGCGGGAACCGTCCGCACGGCGTCCTACGACGCCGCACGCGCCGAGGCGACCGACAAGACGCTGACGAAGGCGGTGACAGGATGAAGCCGATAGATGCCGAGGGCATGGTACAGGACTACCTGGCACAGCAGGGCTTCGACTGCTCTGCAACTCCGCTGCCGCCAGACTTCGCGGAGCGCCTGCCGTTCGTGTACATCACGCGGACGGGCGGGCAGACCTACC
>CALZPA010000259.1 GCA_945827525.1 uncultured Lentisphaeria bacterium
CAGCAGCCCGTCGTCCAGCAGCAGCCCGTGGTTGCCGGTCAGCAGCCCGTTGTCCAGCAGCAGCCCGTGGCCGGTCAGCAGGCTGCGGTTGCCGGTCAGCAGCTGTCTGCGGCTGTTGGTCAGCAGCTTGCGACTCCGGTTCAGCCTGGCGTGCCTCAGATTGGCGATGTTCGGATCAGCTACCGGATTGTGCGTCCGCATGACTTTTCGGTGGTCGGTGTGCAGCAGGGCGACACGATTGTGGCGCATGTGGCGTCGAATGGCGAGTCGAATCTGCTGACGGCTGACAGCATCAGGAGCGCGGCGGAGATGTACCAGAGCGCGGAGGAGGCGAACACGATCAAGCTGTGGCTTTTCCGTCTGCTTGGCTTTGCGCTGATGTACAGCGGTCTGCGCGCGGTGTTCCGTCCGCTGGAGGTGCTGGGCGATGTGGTTCCCTTCATCGGGAGCATCATCGGCGCGGGCGCCGGGATTGTGAGCTTCCTGATTGCGGCGCCGCTGTCGCTGGTGACGATTGCCGTGGCGTGGATTGTGTACCGTCCGGTTGTCGGCATCATCCTGCTGGTGGTGGCTGGCGCGATTGGCTATCTGGTCTACACGAAGGCGAAGGCGAAGAAGGCCGCGCAGGCGGCGCCCGCCGCCTGACCGGGCGCCTGACTACTGGTCGCGGTTCCGTTTGGCGCGCGCCCCGTCCGAGGCAGGGCGGGGCGCGCGCCTTGTTTTCCCATTAATGAACTCAAGAGACATCCATCTGGAGGACACACAGCCATGCAGCGTTTTCAGCTTCCTGGGCATGCCGACAGCCTTCTGCCGGACGGACACCGCTTCACGCTCGTCTGGAATGACGAATTCGACGGCGACACGCTCGACACCAGCAAATGGGATTTCCGCACCACGATGATGGGCAAGGAGCATCCGGCCTGGACGCGTGACGGCATCACGCTGGACGGACAGAGCCATGTCGTCTTCACCTGCCATGAGCACGAGGGGCGCATCGTCTCGCCGCAGCTCCAGACCGGCTACAACTTCATGGATCAGCCGGTCGTCCCCACCAAGTTCGGCGGCGACCATCTCCAGTGGAACATCGGCAAGCTGCACGAGAACAAGTACGTCAAGCGCTACGGGTACTTCGAGTGCCGGTGCCGCCTGCAGCAGACATCCGGCTGGTGGTCCGCGTTCTGGATGCAGTCGCCCATGATCGGCGCCTCCCTCGACCCCGCCCTCTCTGGCACCGAGCTCGACATCATGGAGAGCTTCCGCCCCGGAGACGTCGCCCCGCACAACGCCATCACCGGCGGCTACGGACTCGACATGCGGAACACCCACGCCGGCGGACGCAAGGGCCTCGACGTAAAGGAATGGCATCTCTTCGGCCTGCTCTGGACGCCCGAGAGCTACACCTTCTACATCGACGGCGAGGAGGATGGCGTCGTCACCGACCACATCTCCCACATCCCCGAATTCCTCCTCATCACCACCGAGGTCAAGGGATACCGCCACGAGAACCACCAGGCCATCCCCGAGGCCAAGGACTCCATCGGTGACACCTTCCTCGTCGATCACGTCCGCGTCTTCGATTTCGCCTAGCCCGTGAGAGGTTGAACAGGTTGGCGGCAGACCCGGGCGGCCGCGGTTTGCCGCCCGATGACGAGGGCTTCCAGAGCTTCTAGAGCTTCTAGAGCTTCTAGAGCTTCTAGAGATTCTAGCTGCCGCCTCGCTTCGCTCAGCGGAATTCGGTCGCGCCGCTCACGCGGCGCTGGCGCGGGCTCCGCCCGCTTCCATAACCGACGGCGAGGACGCCGTCGGTACATCCCGCGCTTCCGCGCGGAGAACTTTGCCGAAATGTTGGCGTCTTCGTCTGTTGGCCAGTCCGAATCGCTCGGGTTTCGGCCAGGCGGCGCGGGTGCTTTCCAACTGCGGCCTAGATGAGCTTGAAATCTTGGGAATTGCCGAGGAGCAGCGCGAATTTTCCGTCTGTCGCCGCTTGCCAGCGGGCGAATTCCGCAATACATTGATGGCGTTGTCCGCTCCGTCTGAGGGGCGGGCAGGACACCATAAGCAACAACCGAGACTGCACGGCCACGCCGAGAATCAGAGTCACGCGCGACTTGCAGCCCTCAGCCTTTCGGGGCCCGCATCCTTCCGGTGCGGGCGTCTCAGGGCAGGGGAGCTGTATGCGAACGCATCGTCACTCCGCTTCCGGCGTGGCCGTTTTGCATTCACGGGGGTAGGGCAATACCGGACAAGTGAGGACAGACATCACCTATGCATGACATCATCATCATCGGGGCGGGCATCGTCGGCTGCGCCACGGCGCGCGAGCTGTCGCGCCACAGGCTGGACACGCTGGTGCTGGAGGCGTTTGACGACGTGGCCTGCGGCACGACGAAGGCGAATTCGGCGATTGTGCACTCGGGGCACAGCACGCGTCCCGGGTCGCTGATGGCGCACTACAATCTGCGCGGCAACCAACTGTATGCGGCGCTGTGCGAGGAGCTGGACATTCCCTTCCGCGCCAATGGCCATCTGACGCTGGCGCTGTCGCCGGAGGAGCTGCCGCGTCTGGAGCAGGTGCTGTCGGACGGTCGGGCGAATGGCGTTCCTGGGCTGCGGCTGCTGTCGCGCGAGGAGACGCTGCGGCTGGAGCCGAGGCTGAACCCGGCGCTGTGCGGGGCGCTGCTGGCGCCGAGCGGCGCGATTGTCTGCCCCTACGAGTGCGCGCAGGCGCTGGCGGAGAGCGCGGCCATCAACGGCGTCCGCTTTGAGTTCAACGCGCGGGTGACGCAGGTGCGGCGTGTGGAGGACGGCACGTTTGTGGTGGAGACGGCGGATGGTCGGACGCGCCAGGCGCGCGCCATCCTGAACGCGGCAGGCGTCCATGCGGACGCCATCAACAACCAGCTTTCCGAGCGCAAGCTGCGCATCCGTCCCCGGGCGGGCGACTACTGGATGCTGGACAGGCGTCTCGCCGACTCGTTCACGCACACGATTTTCCAGGTTCCTGGGCCGCTGGGCAAGGGTGTGCTCGTCTCGCCGACCGTGGACGGCACGCTCATTGTGGGGCCGACCGCCCGTGACATCGAGGACGGCGACGACACCGCGACGACGGCCGCCGGTCTGCAGGCGGCATTCGAGACGGCGCGCCGCTCGTGGCCGGAGCTGCCGCGTGATGCGTTCATCACCACGTTCGCGGGCGTCCGCGCCCATCTGGAGTCGCATGACTTCGTGCTGGGCGAGATGCCGGATGTGCCGCTGGCGTTCAACGCGGCGGGCATCGAGTCGCCGGGGCTGACGTCGGCGCCGGCGATTGCGGTCGATTTGGCGCAGGAGATGGCGGCGCGGCTGGGGGCGCGTCCGAACGGGTCGTGGCGTCCGGGGCGTCCGCCGGTGCGGCGCTTCAGGGAGATGTCGGACGAGGAGCGTCGGGAGGCGATTGCGTCGGATCCGGACTTTGCGCGGGTGGTGTGCCGGTGCGAGCTGGTGACGGAGGCGGAGATACGGGCGGCGATAAGGCGTCCGCTGGGGGCGCGGTCGGTGGATGCGGTGAAGCGCCGGACGCGCGCGGGGATGGGGCGCTGCCAGTCGGGGTTCTGCCTGCCGCGCACCATGGAAATTCTCGCGGAGGAGCTGCACTGTCCGCTGTCGGACATCACCAAGATGGGCGGCGCCTCGCGCATCCTGACCGGCGAGCTGCCGTCAGGCGGTCAGAGGTGAGCGAGTGGGAGAGGCAGCGGATACTACGACTTTTTAGGGAAACAGGACTATGGGCAAGATACTGATCATCGGCGGCGGCCCCGCGGGGCTGGCGGCCGCCATCGCGGCGCATGAGGCCGACTGCCGCGACATCCTTCTGCTGGAGCGCGACGAGCATCTCGGGGGCATCCTCCAGCAGTGCATCCACAACGGCTTCGGCCTGCATTACTTCCATGAGGAGCTCACGGGGCCGGAGTATGCGTACCGCTTCATTCGGCGCTTCCGCGAGCTGGGCATACCCTTCCAGTGCCAGTCGATGGTCATCGGGCTGGCGCCGGACCGCACCGTCACCTGCATGTCGCGCGAGCATGGGCTGCAGCATTTCCGGCCGGACGCGGTGGTGCTGGCGATGGGCTGCCGCGAGCGTCCGCGCGGGGCGCTGGGCATTCCCGGCGACCGTCCGGCGGGCGTCATCACGGCGGGCACGGCGCAGCGCTTCATCAATCTGATGGGGAAGATGCCGGGGCGCCGGGTGGTCATCCTGGGGTCGGGGGACATCGGGCTGATCATGGCGCGTCGGCTGGTGTTCTCGGGTGCGGAGGTGCTGGCGGCGGTGGAGATCATGCCGCAGTCGGCGGGCCTGCAGCGCAACGTCGTCCAGTGCCTGGAGGACTTCGGCATTCCGCTGCTGCTGTCGCATACGGTGACGGAGGTTCGCGGACGCGAGCGCGTCGAGGCGGTCACGGTCGCCCAGGTGGATGGCGACCGCCATCCCATCCCCGGGACGGAGCGCGTCTTCGACTGCGACACGCTGATGCTCTCCGTCGGACTCATCCCCGAGAACGAGCTGACCCGCGCGGCCGGCGCCCGGATGGACGCCAGGAGCGGCGGCCCCGTCGTGGACGACACGCTCCAGACCACGGTGCCCGGCGTCTTCGCCTGCGGCAATGTCCTCCATGTCCACGGCCTCGTCGACAACGTCTCCACCGAGGCCGCAAAGGCCGGACGGGCCGCAGCCGAATTCGTGCGCGGCAAGTAGGGGCGTCTGCAGCGTCACGCTCGTCTCTCTTGCTCCGCCTCGC
>CALZPA010000260.1 GCA_945827525.1 uncultured Lentisphaeria bacterium
TCCTCAGCGGCCCCGCCACCCATGCGGCGAACACCATCGGCAACCTGGCCAATCTGGCCTACGAGCTGGGGCTCAAGCGGCTTGGCGAGGTCGCCGTGGGTAAGCTGCTGGGGCGCTCCGACCGTGCGCGGCTGGACGACTTCCGCGCCATGTGGAGGGCGGTAGACGTGCGCGGCGCATGGGACCGCGCGCGGACGGCGTTCGACCTGGAGGCCGTCAGCGGCGCGGGGAAATTCAACGAGCAGGCGGCTCCCGCCATCGGCGGACGCCTTGGACGCGCCATCCGCATCCCCGGACGCTACCTGCGGGCGGCAGACGAGTTCGCCAAGTCGCTGGTCGTGCCGGTTGAGGCGGCTGCCTACGCGCTGCGCACAGGGCGAGGGCGCGGGCTGTCCGGCGCCGAGCTGGAGAGGCATGTCCAGCGGGAGCTGGCCAGCGACGGGTCGGCGTCCAGCCAGTATGCGCGACGGCGTTCTCTGGAGCTGACGTTCCAGGAGGAGCCCGGCGCGGCCATCCGGTATCTCGTCGCGCTGCGCGAGCAGGGCGGCGCGGTCGGCACCGTCATGAAGTACATGCTGCCATTCCTCAAGACGCCGGGGAACCTGCTGCGACAGGGCGTCCGCAAGTCGCCGCTGGGCGTCGTGCCGCTGGCCACGGAGGCGTACCGTGCGTGGAGGTCGGGCAAGGGCGTCAGCGACGAGCTGGTCTCCCGAGCGGCGGAGCAGCTGCTGGCCTGGGGCGCCGTCGCCGGGCTCATGCTCGCCGGCGGCGACGACGACGACCTGCCGGTCATCACGGGCACGCACGGTGGCGGATCCCGAGGCGAACGCGACTTCCGTGGGCGCAACGTGCCGGCCTACTCCATCCGCGTCGGCGACAAATGGTACAGCTACCGGCGCATCGAGCCGATCGCGACGGGGCTTGCCCTCATTGCCGACGGGATCGAGGCCTATCGGTCGGTCAGGTCGGGCGGAGACGCCACGGCTGCGCTGAAGACGGCACTGGGCGGCGCGGTCAAGATGGTCGGCGACAAGTCCTACCTCGCCTCCATCGGCCAGATCGTCGACCTGGTGAACAATCCGGAGCGCGAGGGCGCCCGCTGGATGACCGACTTCGCGGCGAGCTGGATGCCCAACGCGGTCCGTCAGGCGTCGGCCGCCCTCGATGGCGAGCGCCCCGACACGAACGTCCGCACCAGCGGCGCCCAGTGGTGGCGCGACCAGTGGCAGGTGGTGCTCAGCAAGGCCGGACTGGCTCGGCTGGCGCCGAGAGTGGACTGCTTCGGGCGTCCCGTCACCAAGGACGAGGCGGAGGAGTCAGGCCCGGGGGACGTGGCCTGGCGGCTGATGGTGCCGGTGGCCACGCGGGACGCCGGCTCCATGGACGGCGCCGAGCTGGCCATCTGGAACTGGAACGCCGCCCATCCCGAAAAGGCCTACTGGCCGTCGGTTCCCAACTTCCGTTTCCGCCACGGCGGAAAGGACTACATTATGACGGGCAGGGACTATGCCGACTTCGCCAGGGAGGCGGGCAGGCTCGCCCACCGGCAGATTCTCAACGCCATCAACCACCGGCTCATCCGGCCCTCGTCACCGGGCGAGAAGGACATGGATCTCATCCGCCAGATCTTCGAGCGGTCGCGCCGTCAGACGCGGGACAGGTTCGTCAGACGGCACCGGGCGGATGCCCTTCCCTCCCAAAGGTAGAGGAGGCACACCATCATGGACAAATGCACTGAAGTGAACAGACTGTACATCAAGGCGCACCGTCTGAAGCTGGAGGGCGTCGAGAGGCTCGACCGCTACGCCCTCCGTGACCTTGCGCGCATCTCCAAAGGGAGTCCAATCAGCGCCATTCGTGCTTGGGGTAGCGTCGGGCGAGCTGATTGCGGATTTTCGGGTACTGGACAGACCAGAAGCTCTCCATGTCGGCGGTGATCTGGACCGTGCGGTTGTTGGGAGCCAGAATGTCCATCAGAATCGCGACGCGGCCGCCGGCGATGCGCACCGTCTGCGTCATGTCGTAGAGGTCCTGGATGCGGGCGCGTCCGCGCGGCGTCTGGCCGGGGACATAGTCGATACGCATGCGCCGTCCGCGGGGCAGCATGAGGGCCGCCGGCGCGTTGCGCTCGACGAACTGGACATTCGCCGGGCCCATGAAGCGTCGGATGGCGTCCAGGCAGCTCTTCGCCTTGACCGCTCGGTAGGAGGTCTCGCCCTCGCAGAGCAGCCGGTGAATGCGCGCCTTGTCGGCGTCGTCGAAGGCGGGGAGCGGATGGTCGGGCATGACGTCGCGCAGCCAGAGGACGCGGGCGATCCAGCGCTCGACGTCCTCGTTCCACTCGGGCAGCGTCAGCTTGCCCTCGTCGAGGCGGGAGGCAAGCATCTCGGCGGCGACGGCGGGATCGGGGTCCTGACGCAGCGTCTCATCGAGGGTGATGCCCAGGCAGGTGAGCGAGAGGCGGCGGCGGACAGCCTGGGCGCGCTCGTCCCAGACGGGCTCGTCGCCCTCGACAAGCTGGTCGGGGAAGTCCTCCCAGAGCCATTCCTCGCGGACGCCGGAGCAGAGGGCGAGGAGCAGCCTGGGCGAGGGCTTGCCGGTGGCGTCGGTCTCGCGCATCTCGGCGGCGACGAAGAGCGTCTCGTCGCGGACGACGCTGTCGCGGGCGAGCTCGGCCCGGCGTCCGCCGGCGAGGTCGCAGAGGAGCGTCCCCTGGTCACGGCGACGCGCGAGGCGGTCGGGGAAGGCGCGGAGGACGCAGCGGAGGAACGCCTCGGCGGAGCCGTCGGCGCTCTCGTCGACGGCCCATCTGAGCCTGCGTCCGGCGGCCAGGAAGTCGCCGAAGGCTCTCCAGGCGTCCCGTGCGGCGCCGGCATGGATGCCCATGGCCTGGCAGCGGTCGGGCTGGAAATGGGCGTCGGCGGCCTGTTCGAGCAGGTCTCCGAGGACGAGGAAGTCCGACTGCGGGAGGTGTTCGGCGCGCTGTCGGCGGCGGGCGTCCTGCCGTCGCTGCGTGCCCTGGGCATGGGTGCTGACGCTGCCGGTGACGAGTGGCCGTCCGGAGACGAGCGCGGCGGCGAGCGCGGCCTCGCGGAAGCAGCCATGGCGGGCTCCCTGATGGAGGAGGAGCGCGAGGCGCGGATGGGCGGGCAGGACGCGAATGTCGCGTCCGAGGTCGGTCAGGCCTCCCCAGTCGGGCGCGAGGACGCCCAGCTGCTCCAGGAGCCGGCAGGCGTCGAGGAGCGGCTTCTCGGCGGGCGTCTCGAACCAGGGGAACTGCCGCGGGTCATGGAAGCCGTAGGCGCAGACGGCCAAGACGGCCTCCGCCAGGTCGATGCGGTCGATTTCCGGCACGGAGCGCACGGGCTTGTGGGACTGCTCCAGCTCGAGCCAGAGTCGCCGGCAGGTGCCTGGCGCCTCTCGTCCGGCGCGTCCCGCCCGCTGGTCGGCGGAGTCGCGGGCAATCTTCTGGGTCTCGAGGATGTCGACGCCTCGGGCGGCGTCGAAGCGGGCGACCCTCGCCAGGCCGCTGTCGATCACATGCCGGACGCCGGGGATGGTGAGGGAGGTCTCGGCGATGTTGGTGGCGATGATGACCTTGCGTGTGGGGAGCGGCTCCATGACGGCGCGCTGCCGCTCGGGCGGCAGGTCGCCGTAGAGCGGCAGGAACGTCAGCGGCTCTGTGCTGCGGATGTGGCGGAACTCCTCCTCGGCCCGGCGTATCTCCTGGCCGCCGGGCATGAACACCAGGATGTCGCCGGGCAGACGCTCGTTCAGGATGTCCATCAGCGCCTGCGAGGCATGGGCATAGAGCGACTGGGTGCCCAGCGTCCGCAGATAGCGGATGTCCACGGGGAACGCACGGCCCTCCGCGTGGAGATGGACGCTTCCCGGCAGGAACGCGAGCAGCGGCTCGGCATCCAGCGTCGCCGACATGACGACGAGCCGCAGGTCGGGGCGCAGCGTCCCAAGGCAGTGGCGCGCCATCGCCAGGCCAAGATCCACATTCAGGCTGCGCTCGTGGAATTCGTCGAAGACGACGGCGGCGACCTCGGGAAGCCTGGGGCTGGCGATGAGCATCCGGGTCAGGATGCCCTCGGTGAGGAAGAGGATGCGCGTGTCGGGGCCGCAGACGCGCTCGTAGCGGGTCTGGAAGCCGACGAGGCCGCCGCAGGGGACCCCCATCTCGGCGGCGACGCGCTCGGCGAGCATCCGGGCGGCGAGTCGGCGCGGCTGAAGGACGATGACCTTGCCGCGCAATCCGGCATGGCCGAGCGCCTCAAGGAGCATTTTGGGAACCTGGGTGGACTTGCCTGAGCCGGTGGGGGCCGTCAGGACCACCGGGCGCCCGTCCGTGACCGCGCCGACCAGCGCGTCATGGAGCCGGCATACGGGAAGCTGTGGGACATCTGTCATGCGGAAAGGGTGGATGGAAGGATGGGAGAGCCATGGCGTGGCATGGCGTGTCGTGTGTCACATCACGTCAAGGGGGCGCGCAGCGTTCCCGCCTTCAGACGGCAGTGCGCTGTGCGCCCCCTCGGCTACGGCAGGCGGCGTTCGGCGTGTCCCCGCGAGGGGGATGCCGTCACCGCGTGGTCGTCGCGGCGTCAGGCCATGTAGGTGTTGGCGGTGGTGCTGCCGCCCTTGCCGGTCCAGTTGGTGTGGAAGAACTCGCCGCGCTCACGGTCAAGACGTTCATAGGTGTGTGCACCGAAATAGTCCCGCTGAGCCTGAAGCAGATTTGCAGGAAGGCGGTCGCACTT
>CALZPA010000261.1 GCA_945827525.1 uncultured Lentisphaeria bacterium
ATCGACTCAATCGACTCAATCGACTCAATCGACTCAATCGAGAAAAACCGCGCCGCGCCAGCGGCGCCTGTCCCGACGGCGCCCTCGCCGTCGGGCGAGAATCGACTCAAAGAAAAAGCCGCGCCCGTCGCCGGTGGTTGTTCCGGCGGCGGGCGCGGCGCAACTAGTCAGCCCATCAGGGCTGCGTGAGTCTGACAGACGGTCACTTGAGCGGGTTCATGGCCTGGCGGTAGTCGCGCTCGGCGAACGCGAAGTCCTTTTCCTTGCCATGGATGAAGTAGGCGACGCGCATGCCCTTGAGGGCGTTGCCGGTGAAGCCGAGCTGTCCGTAGGAGCCGGCGGCGCCGTCCCAGTAGCTGATGTTGTCGAAGTTTGGGGTGAGGGCGACGCAGGTCTTGGCCCAGCCGTCGCCGCGGAGTGCGAACCACTTGGCCTTGGGGCACTGTCCGGCGATGCCGGCGCCGTTGCCGGTGCGTCCGTCCATGCGGATGGCATGTCCGAGGGAGTCGGCGTAGTCGGCCGGCAGGGCATAGAAGCCTCGGCTGTAGTTGCCGCCGGCGGGCTTGTCGAGTTCGATGTCGATGACGATGCGTCCGGGGGTCAGGGTATAGCGCTTGGTGTAGGTGGCCTGGTTGCGCAGGGTGACCTTGGAGCGGACCACGGTCTTGGCGAGTCCGTTCTCGAGCACATCGAACGCCTGGACGACGGCCATCTCCTCAGTGCCCCAGCCGGTCGCGGCCGAGGAAACGAGGAGGTTGGAGAGGAAGTCGGGGCCGCCGCCCTGGAGGCGTCCGGGGGCCATGTCCTGGATGGTTCCCTCGCGGAAGGCCAGCTCATAGCGGCCATTGTCGAACGTGCCGCTGCCCTTGGACTGGCCCGGGGTGAACGGGACGCCGCCCATCTGGAACATCTTCTCGGAGCGGGCCACCACCAGCAGCTTCGGCGCGCGCCCGGCGCGGGTGTCCACGGCCACCGAGACCACGCCGGACGTGGGTCCCGTCGGACGGAACTGCGCGAAGCGCAGGAACGCGCCTGTCGCCTCGTCCACGACGTGCACGGAGCTCGGCTCCAGCTTGGCGCCGTCCTTCAGTTGCGCCGCGAAGTCCACGGGGAAGTCATACGGCTCCAGCTCGGCGTCGACCTTTGCCTTCGGCAGCGTCGCCACGACCCGGTAGGGCCACATCTCGGCGACATAGGCTTGGTTCAGGGAGCAGGCCAGCCGGTTGTCCGATGGGTTCAGCTCGCCGCTGTTCTGCTCGCGGCTGCCGACCGTGAAGACCAGCTCATGCTCGCCGGCGAGCCGTGAGGTGTCCAGGGTGACGGTCTCGTCACGGGAGGTCTGGCCGGCCAGCGGCGCCAGCTCCAGGGTCAGCAGCTGCTGCGCCTCCAGGTCGGTGTCCGCATAGACGCGCAGCACGGGCGCGACTGTGCGCAGGCCGCGGTTCGTCAGCTTCAGCTCAAGGCTGTGACGCCGTGCGTCCACCTTCCTGAAGCTCTTGGAGCCGCGCTGAACCGCGAGGTCGGCGTGCTGGGCGGCGGCGCCGGTGAGCAGCAGGTAGTTGCCGGGCGCGGGCAACGTCAGCTTGCCGTCCTTCGGCTCGGCCTTGATGACCTGCTGCAGCGTTCCCTGCGCGTCGCGGCGATAGATGAGCGTCGCCTTCCAGTCCCAGCCGCGGATGAAGTCGGCGGGCAGCGGCAGGCTCTCCTTGCCGTCCAGCGAGACGGAGAGCGACTCCGCCGTCTCGCGCTTGGCGCGCAGCATGGCGATGAGGTTGGAGGGGCCGTCCATGACCGGCTCCAGGCCATCGCTCTTCGTCGCGAAGTAGAAGTCATCGGTGCGGACCTCGGAGAGGAATTTGGTTCCCTCGTAGATGAGGTGCTGCTTGAGTCTGGGGCCGTCGACGGCGAAGCCATTGGGGGGCAGGCGATAGTCCTTGCCCTTGAGGCTCACGTTCTGGAGGGTGTTGTCCATGTTGACGACGATTTCGGTGCCGTCGGAGAAGGTGGTCTTGTGGATGGTTCGCTCCTCGTTGAGGAACTGGTGGTTGGTCATCTCCTCCATGCCGACGAGCTCATGGACTTTGGTGGTGTGGAAGTAGGAGCGGAGGAACGAGGAGCGGTCATGGGTCCAGGTGCCCTGGTGCAGCCAGAACATCGGCATCGAGGCGTGCAGGATGTTGAAGGCATCCTTGCGGGGCACCGTCTCGGGGGCGGCCTTCATGAGGAAGTCCGTCGCGTCGCCCCAGTACCACGTCGTCGAGATGCAGTCATGCAGCGCCAAATCCCACAGCGGGACGCGGTACTTCGGCCCCAGGCCATAGACCTCGTAGCGTTCGACGAAGCGGTTGGTGGGCGTGTCGTTCCAGGGATTGTGGAATTTGTTGTCGGGGCGCTTGAGATAGCCGGCCGGCCAGGAGTAGTTGCCGTGTCCGCCGGACTGCATGCCCTCGACGTAGTGGAGGTACTTGGCGCCCCACCACTTGCCGTGCTCGCCGCCGGCGACGAGGTTCAGGTCATCCTTGCCCCAGTGTCCGAACAGGCGGCAGACCTCCTCGGAGTAGTGGCGCTTGTCCGAGCGCGTCATCGGATGGTCGGGATGGTAGCACTCGTACAGGCCCTCGGAGGTCGTCACGTCCAGGAAGCGCGCCAGATACGGCGTCTTGGCCAGGTCGCGGCGCGTGCACTTGTCGGCCACCTCGCGCATGACCGCCGTGCAGCGCTTGTGCGACGTCCGCTTCTTGTCGAACGTCACCCATGCCACCATCATCGAGCCGTCCGCCTTGCGGACGATGTGGCCAGGCTTGGGGGCATGAAACGCGTCGATCTTCTCGGGGTCGTCGGTGTGGTCATAGACGTCGGTGTAGATGTCGTAGCGGCCGGGCAGATAGCCGTAGCTGATGGCCTCGCGCATCTGGTCGGCGGGCATGCCGCCATTGATGAGCAGCTTCTCGATGCCCAGCGCCTTCGCCTCGCGGATGGCCTTGAGGCTGTTGAAGCCCCAGACGTCCGAGGCGCCCATCATCCGGAGGACATTCGGGTTGTGGGAGGCCTTCTCCTTCAGCGTCACCAGATAGCCGTTCTCCTTTGCCCAGCGCCGCCAGACCTTCGCCACGGCCACATAGCCGCCCTGCGTCAGGAAATGGTACCGGTGGACACGCGCCTTCTTGCCGAACTTGCCCAGCGACGGCAGCCAGCTCACGCGCGGCACGCGCGCCACCCGGCCGTCCTTCAGCGGCACGCTGTGGAACGCGATGTGGCCATCGTCGGGCGTGTCGGCCATCAGGCCATAGCCGCGTCCCGTCTTCAGGTCGTTCAGCGCCACAAACGGCAGGTCGCCACCCGTGCCGATGCCGCCGGGGAACACCTTGCCCCCGAACGGATACAGATGGCCCGACGTGCCGTCCGCGACCGCCAGGGCCGCCTGCTCGTCGTCCAGGATGAAGCCCACGATGTCGGGGACGCTGTGCGGCAGCGGCGCCTCGGGGTCCGCGGCCTCCGTGGTGACGCGCAGCTCGGGCTCGTCGCCGGGCAGCTCCAGCCGCATCTTCAGCGTCGGCTGGTCGTAGCGTCGCCAGGTGAAGGTGACGGCCTGTCCCTGCTGCCGCACGTCGGTGTAGGCGACCTGCGCGGTGCGCTGCTCCTGCGGGACCTCAAGCTGATCGCGCTCCGTCAGCGTGATGGGCGCGTAGGTTCCCGTCTGGCCATGGCGCCAGCCCTTCGGATAGTAGATCTGCCCCTCGCGCCTGCCGGGCTGGTCGGCGTCGTTCACGCCCAGCGCGAACGCGAAGCCGCCGCCCCGGACGGCCTTGACGCCGAAGTCGGCCAGATGCAGCTCGGCATCCACCGTGTAGCCGTCTGACGTCCGCGTGGTGGTCGCCGCCGACAGCTTCAGCGGCTTCCGGTTGCGGTCGACGACCTGCGTGCGCTGGCCAGGCTGCGGATAGATCGCATACTGTCCGCTGTTCACCCAGAACTCCACGGAGTCGTCATGCCACCATTCAACGCCAGGCTTCGCCGGATGGAACGACTGGTCACGGACAGTCAGCCTCAGGCGCAGCACGCCCTCCGACCAGCCCAGCGTGAACCGCGCCGAGCAGTCGGCCGCGCCGCTGACCTCCCTCGCGTCGCCCAGCATCGTGGGCAGAATGTCGAACGACGCCTCCTTTCCCGGCAACTGCGGGCACGCCACCGGCTTGCGCTGCGTCAGCAGCTCCAGCGCCGGCTGACGCCAGCTGTAGTTGTTCCGCCTGTCCAGGACGCTGATCTCGCCCGACTTCGGCTCGACCGTCACCTTCAGATGGCGGTTCGTCAGCACAACCTCCTGGGCCATCAGCCCAAACGCCGCCAGCACGGCGGCCCCCATCAGTCGTCTTCGCATGGCCTCACTCCTTGCAAGTTGCCGAACACAAACGCTCTGCACCCATTCCAACCAGCACAGTCCGGGAAACATCGCCTGCACCACACGCACGGCAGAGCTAAACTGGCATAATATGCACCTCCCTCCCGACAAAAGCAACCGCCACATCCACCACTTTCAACCCCTTTCCGCATTGACTTTAGCCCCGCGCCCCACTAAATTTCCCTAGGCCGCCACCGCTGCCGCCCCCTCTCCGCATCACCCCCCCCAAAAAAACGCCCCAACATGGACTCAAACACCACCCTCAGCCCCCCCACCCTCCACATCCCGACACCCTGCCACCCCGCCCCCCCCGCCTGGGAGGCGCGCCCC
>CALZPA010000262.1 GCA_945827525.1 uncultured Lentisphaeria bacterium
ACTCGACTCAATCGACTCACTCGACTCAATCGACTCACTCGACTCAATCGACTCAATCGACTCATTCGACTCAATCGACTCATTCGACTCAATCGACTCAATCGAGAAAACCGCGCCGCGCGAAAGCGGCACCTGCCCCGACGTCAGGCAAAAATCAACCCCTCAAACATAACTATGAATGACAAAATGTCAAATTCCGTCATTCTGTCTCAGAAGAAACTCTGAGCATGAGCAGCCTGGTGGCTGTCGCGGCGGCTGCCGGCCTGCTTACTGCCCGTCGCCGGCGTTGAGGATGCGGATCTCCTCGGCGATGGTGGCGGAGAGTCCCTGGCGGACGGCCTCGCCGGCGGCGCGGATGCCGCTGCAGATGGCCTTGCCGTCGGAGTTGCCGTGTCCGATGATGACCTCCCCGCGGACGCCGAGGAGGGGGGCTCCGCCGTACTCGGAGGAGTCCATGAGCTGCTTGACCTGCAGGAAGGCGCCCTTGGCGAGGAGTGCGCCGATCTTCCACTTGAGGCGGCTGAGCAGCGACCGCTTGAGCATATGCACCAGCGACTTCGCGAGCTGCTCGCTGCACTTGAGGACGACGTTGCCGACGAAGCCGTCGCAGACGACGACGTCGACGCCGCCGGAGAAGAGGTCATGCCCCTCGCAGTTGCCGATGAAGTTGATGTTCGGCGCCTGCCTGAGCAGTTGGTACGCGCCCTGGGTCAGGCGGTTGCCCTTCTCCTCCTCGGTGCCGTTGCACATGAGCGCGACCCGCGGATGCTCGATGCCCATGATCTTGCGCGCGTAGACGGTGCCCATGATGGCGAAGTGCAGCAGATGCACCGGCGCGCAGTCCACCATCGCCCCCGAGTCCAGCAGCAGAAAGCGACCCGTCTCCGACGGGATGCACGCCGCAATCCCCGGACGCTCGATGCCCGGCAGCGTCTGCAGCCGGAAATACGACGAGATGACCGCCGCACCCGTGCTGCCCGCGCTGAAAAAAGCCTTCGCCCGACCCTCGCGGACCAAATTCACCGCCACGTTGATCGACGCGTCACGCTTGCGCCGCACCGCCGACACCGGATGCTCCCCCATCTCAATCACCTGCGAGGCGTGTATCAGCTCCAGACGGCTGTCGCCCAGCTTCCCAATCCGCTTCAGCTCCGACTCCATCCGCGCCTGGTCTCCCACGCACAGCAGCCGGAACGACGAGCCGAACCGGTCCAGCGCCAGACCTATGCCGTCCACAACCGCGCCGGGGGCGTCATCCCCACCCATGACATCCACCGCAATCGGAATCGGTTCCTCAGCTGACATCTCTTGCCGCCTCCGCGCTCGCTCTTCGCCATCACATCTCCCGCGCCCGCGACACGCTTCCCATGCCGCGGACACACACAGACAAAAAAATAACTGCCAGCATGCCGGAGCCCCCCACCGTCACCGGACCACGGCCCGCCGGCTTGCGCCAGCCGGCCATGACCCTCCAGCGGGGGACACCACGGCATCCTCGGCAGCTATCCCCTGGACACTCGCTTAGTCCTGCTTCGTCTGCAGCACCGTGCGCCCGTCGTACTGGCCGCACTTCTTGCAGACACGATGCGGCAGACAGGGAGCGCCGCAGCTCGGGCACAGGCTCACCTGAACGCCCTCGTAGCGGTTCGCCGCGTGACGAATTCTAACTTTGCGCTTGCTGACTTTGCTTTGCTGAACAGCCATGGTTCCGTTTCTCCGATGATGCTTAGACTGGTTTGCCCGACGCGGCCGCGCCGCACCGGACGTCTTGCCACACTAGATGATGGATGAAAAAATCGCCTGCCCTCCCCGCAGACCCGACCCTCAGAGCTCCAGACCGTCCAGCACGCTGAACGGATTCTCGCGCCCCTCCTCGCGCTCTCCGGACTCCGACGACTCCGGCTCCTCCGGACAGCCACACGGACCCTCGTTCAGGTTCGCGCCGCAGCGCGGACACAGGCCCGCACAGTCCTCCGAGCACAGATGAGTCTGCGGAAAAGCCACTAATATATCCTCTCGTAGCCCTTCAGTCAAGTCAACCACCTCCCCGGCAACATTTTCATACCGGTGACACACGTCCTCCGTGCTCAGCTCGTGACGGCTGAACTCCGCGCAACGGTCGCACATCAGCTCCACCGACGCGCTCAGACGCCCCGACACCAGCAAGTCCTCACCCACCTGCGACAGATGCAGCCGGTACGACACCGGCCACGGCAGACGAGTCACCTCGTCCTCCGCAATGTCCAGCTCCGCAAACGGAACCTCCCCGCTCAGCTCCACTCCCTCCGCCGGCATCTCCGACACATGCACGCTCAACGGACCACCACGACCCGACTGACCCCAAGACTCCTGCTGACGCTCCGACATCTCTCGCACTCCTTCGGCACACTCTCGGCCTTTCTCTGTCGCTCCACGCCGGATCCGACTGACCCACACGCCAAAATCATGCCCGGCTCACCCTTTTACTATAACTCAAGAGTTGCGGTCTGCATTTCCAATGCTATATTTATATCGTTTTTCGCTGTACGCACCATGTCAAAGCGTGACACACCAGGACACGCCGGGACAGAACGCGCAAGAGAGCACCCCCATCAAGGAAGGAAACCAACATGGAAATCAAGGACATCAAGAATGCCGAGCTCAAAGGCTGGCTCCAGCAGTGGATCGACCTGTGCACGCCCGACAACGTCGTCGTCTTCGACGGCTCCGACAAGATGTACGATGACATCGCCAGCATGATGTGCAAGACCGGCGCGTTCATCAAGCTCGAGTCCCCCGCCAACTCCTACTTCGCGCGCTCCGACAAGAGCGACGTCGCCCGCGTCGAGGAGCGTACCTTCATCTGCTCCGAGAAGGAGGAGGACGCCGGCCCCACCAACCACTGGCGCGCCCCCGCCGACATGAAGGCCGAGTTCAACGAGCTCTTCAAGGGCTGCATGGTCGGACGCACCCTCTATGTCATCCCCTTCTCCATGGGCCCCATCGAGTCCCCCATCGCCAAGTACGGCATCGAGATCACCGACAGCCCCTATGTCGTCTGCTCCATGAAGATCATGACCCGCGTCTCCCTTGACATCATCGCCAAGATCGAGAACGGCGCCGAATTCGTCAAGTGCGTCCACTCCGTCGGATACCCCCTCCCCGACGACACCGCCGACATCCCCTGGCCCTCCGCCCCCGTCGACAAGAAGTACATCACCCACTTCCCCGAGACCGACGAGATCATCTCCTTCGGCTCCGGCTACGGCGGCAACGCCCTCCTCGGCAAGAAGTGCTTCGCCCTCCGCATCGCCTCCAACCAGGCCCGCCGCGAAGGCTGGATGGCTGAGCACATGCTCATCCTCAAGCTCACCAACCCCGAGGGCGTCTCCAAGTTCGTCACCGCCGCCTTCCCCTCCGCCTGCGGCAAGACCAACCTCGCCATGATGGAGCCCACCATCCCCGGTTGGAAGGTCGACACCGTCGGCGACGACATCGCCTGGATGCGCTTCGGCGAGGACGGATACCTCCACGCCATCAACCCCGAGAACGGCTTCTTCGGCGTCGCCCCCGGCACCTCCATGAAGTCCAACCCCAACGCCATGCGCACCATCAACAAGGGCAACTCCATCTTCACCAACTGCGCCATGACCGATGACGGCGGCGTCTGGTGGGAAGACCACGACTACGTGCCCGAGCACCTCATCGACTGGCAGCGCCGCTCCTGGACCCCCGGCTGCGGACGCGTCGCCGCACACAAGAACGCCCGCTTCACCACCCCCGCCTCCCAGTGCCCCGTCATCGCGCCCGAATGGGAAGACCCCGCCGGCGTCCCCGTCAGCGCCTTCCTCTTCGGCGGCCGCCGCAAGACCGTCGTCCCGCTGGTCAACGAGGCCCGCTCCTGGCAGCACGGCGTCTTCATGGGCGCAACCATGGCCTCCGAGATGACCGCCGCCGTCCTCGGCGGCAAGGGCCAGCTCCGCTTCGACCCCTTCGCCATGCTCCCCTTCTGCGGCTACCACATGGGCGACTACTTCCAGCACTGGCTCGACATCGGCAAGAAGGAAGGCGCTCACCTGCCCAAGATCTTCTACGTCAACTGGTTCCGCCGTGGCGCCGACGGCCACTTCCTCTGGCCCGGATACGGCGACAACAGCCGCGTCCTCAAGTGGATCTTCGCCCGCTGCGATGACAAGGTCCAGCCCCGCGAGACCGCCATCGGCAACCTCCCCAAGGTCGAGGACTTCGACCTCTCCGGACTCAACATCCCGCAGGAGGACCTCGACGCCCTCTTCGGCGTCGACGTCGAGGGCTGGAAGGCCGTCATCCCCGAAATCGAAAAGCACTTCGCCAAGTTCGGCGACAAGCTCCCCAAGGAACTCAACGACGAACTCAACGGACTCCGCGAGCGCCTCGGCTAATCCCACGCGCCGCCTGAACGGGCGCGCCGCCTGAGCCGCCCACCCCAAGCCCCCATCGCCACCACCATGGCGATGGGGGCTTTCCGTTTTCCCCCCTCTCCCGCACCTTCTCCCAGGCGAGAATCATGGATCACCTCCCAGCCCCTCACCAGGCTGTCCCGTCTCCACACCCATGTTCACTGTAAGTGGTGAACACTCGAAATGGATCACCGCCCAGCCCCTCACCAGGCTGTCCCGTCTCCACACCCATGTTCACTGTAAGTGGTGAACACTCGAAAAGGTCGATGACGGACCACGGCGACAGCGGTTCTCCGCCCGACGGCGAG
>CALZPA010000263.1 GCA_945827525.1 uncultured Lentisphaeria bacterium
TCAGAGATTAAGCTCTTCGGCGAGTCTTCGGTTAGCGTCGATGGCGCGGATTTCGCCGAGGAGTTCATCGAGGTTTCCCTCGAGGATATTGGTGAGGTCGTAGAGGGTGAGGTCGTAGCGGTGGTCGGTGACGCGGTTTTGGGGGTAGTTGTAGGTGCGGATGCGTTCGCTGCGGTCTCCGGTGCCGACCTGTGAGCGTCGTTCGGCGGCGTTTTTGCGGTCTTCCTCGTCCTGTTTGAGCTGGAGGAGCCGGGAACGGAGGATGGACATGGCGATTTCCTTGTTGCGGTGCTGCGACTTCTCCTGTTGTGAGGCGACGAACATGCCGGTGGGGAGGTGGGTGACACGGACGGCCGAGTCTGTGGTGTTGACGCACTGTCCGCCATGGCCGGAGGAGCGGAAGACATCGATGCGGAGTTCGTCGGGATTGAGTTGGAAGTCGACCTCCTGGGCCTCGGCGAGGACGGCGACCGTCACCGTGGAGGTGTGGACGCGGCCCTGGGTCTCCGTGACGGGGATGCGCTGGACGCGGTGGACGCCGGACTCGAAGCGCATGAGGCTCCAGGCTCCGTCGCCACGCAGGGTGAACGCGACGGACTTGATGCCGCCCAGCGGGGTGTCCGAGAGTTCCATGACCTCGACGCGCCAGCCACGTATCTCGGCGTAGCGGCAGTACATCCGGTAGAGGTCGGCGACGAAGAGCGCGGCCTCGTCACCGCCGGCGCCGGGGCGGATTTCGACGATGACGTCCTTGCCCTCGTTGGGGTGTGGGGGGAGGATGAGTGACTTGATTTCGCCATCGAGGCGATGCTCCTCCTGGGCGAGGGCCTCGAGGTCGGCCTTGATGAGGTCGCGCATGTCGTCGTCGGCATCCGTGAGGAGTTCCTGGTTGTCGGCGGCCTCGCGTCGGACGGTCTGGAGTCGAGCCCAGGCGTCCTTGAGTCTCTTGAGCTTCTGATATTCGCGGTTGAGCTTCTGGTACTGCGTCTGGTCGGCCTTGGCGAAGTCGAACGCGGAGATGGAGCGTTCGACCTCATCGAGGCGCGCGGCGCTGCTCTGGATATAGCTTTCGAGGTTCATGCGTGGCTGCTGGAGAGGCTGTATGAGGGACGGGGGGCTGAGAAACGGGAAAGGCCGGATGGCGCTGCCGACGCCATGACATCGGTGAGGCCATCCGGTCTTTTGTCCTATGGGGAAGTCGCCGCACCGCTGCGCTGGTGGCAGGTGGTGGCGGCGGCGACTAGGCCGCTGGTTTCGTCAGAGGCAGGTCAGTGCTTGGCGTACTTGCGGCGGAAGGCATCGACGCGTCCCTCGGTATCGACGAGCTTCTGCTTGCCGGTGAAGAAGGGGTGGCACTTGGAGCAGATGCCGATGGAGGTCTTGGGGGTGGTGGAGTAGATTTCGAAGGTGTTGCCGCAGGCGCAGGTGACGGTGCACTTGACGTAGTTGGGGTGCTTGCTGGTGCCCTTCTTCTCCTGCGGAGCCTCTTTCTTGTCTTCTTTGGCCATGATTGCTTCTTCCTTGTTTCTTTAGGTTGCCGGACAGGCTTGTGTACTGGCCGGATAACGGCGACGTCCGGAGAGACCGGCGCAGTCGCCGCCTATTCTTCGGGCACGGCGCCGGATGCGCCGCCCCGCAACAACGAACGACCTGGTTATTTGACCTCGGCGAGGGCGGCCTTGCGGCTCAGGCGGATGCGTCCGCGGTCATCGATGTCGATGACCTTGACGGTGATCTGGTCGCCGACCTTGCAGATGTCCTCGACGCTCTTGACGCGGTAGTCGGCGAGTTCGGAGATATGGACCATGCCCTCCTGTCCGGGCATGATTTCGACGAAGCAGCCGAAGTCCTTGATGGTCTTGACGACGCCCTTGTAGATCTTGCCGATCTCGGCCTCGCCGACGGAGCCCTCGACGCGGTACTTGGCCTTTTCCATGGCCTCGGCGCCGGCGGCGAAGATCTTGACGGTGCCGTCGTCCTCGACGTCGATCTTGGCGCCGGTCTCGTCGCAGATGCCGCGGATGTTCTTTCCGCCGGGGCCGATGAGTGCGCCGATCTTGTCGGGGTTGATCTTCATGGTGATCATCTGGGGGGCGTACTTGGAGAGCTGCGGGCGCGGCGCGGCGATGCAGGCGGCCATGATGGCGCGGATCTTGGCGCGGGCGGCCTTGTTGCGGAGCATGGCCTGGTACATGCCCTCGATGTCGAGTCCGGCGATCTTGAGGTCGAGCTGGAAGCCGCAGATGCCCTTGGAGGTGCCGGCGACCTTGAAGTCCATGTCGCCGTAGTGGTCTTCGGAGCCGAGGATGTCGGTCAGGAATTCGCGGTGGTCGGTGCCGGTGACGAGGCCGACGGAGATGCCGACGACGGCGTCGCTGATGGGCACGCCGGCGTCCATGAGCGCGAGGCTGGAGCCGCAGACGGTGGCCATGGAGCTGGAGCCGTTGGAGCCGAGGATTTCGGAGACGACGCGGACGGTGTAGGGGTAGTCCTTGGGCATGGCGCCGGCGACGGAGCGCTCGGCGAGGGCGCCGTGGCCGATTTCGCGGCGTCCGGTGCTGCTGTAGCGTCCGACCTCACCGGTGCTGAACGCGGGGAAGTTGTAGTGGAGGATGAAGTTCTTGGAGGGTTCGCCGCCGGTGATGACGTCGTACTCCTGGGCGTCGCCGCTGGAGCCGAGGGTGGCGATGACGAGGGCCTGGGTGTCGCCGCGCTTGAAGAGGGCGCTGCCGTGGACGCGCGGGAGGAGTCCGACCTCGCAGGAGATGGGGCGGATTTCGTCGAGGGCGCGTCCGTCCTGGCGGATGCCCTTCTCGAGGACGAGGCCGCGGATGGCCTTCTCCATGAGGATTTCCCAGACGAGTCCGAAGTCGGGGGCGGTTCCGTCCTCGCGGGTGAAGCGCGGGGTGAGGGCCTCGACGAGTTCGGCCTTGAGGGCGTCCTGCGCCTCCTGGCGACCCAGCTTGTCCGGTCCGGAGCAGGCCTTGGCGAGGCGGTCGCCGACGAACTCCTCGGCGGCGGCCAGGAATTCGGGTTCGGGCAGATAGGGCTTGAAGCCCTTCTTCGGCTTGTTGACGCGGGCGGCGAGTTCCTTCTGCGCCTCGATCTGGCGGCGGACGATGGTGTCGGCGAAGAGCATGGCGTCCCGCAGATCCTCCTCGGAGAGTTCGCTGGCGCGGCCTTCGATCATGATGGCCTTGCCGGCGATGCCGGCGTAGACGAGGTCGAGGTCGCTGCGCTTCATCTGCTCGTGGGTCGGGTTGGCGACGAACGCGCCGTCGATGCGGCCGACGCGGAGGGCGCCGACGGGGCCGTTGAAGGGGATGTCGGAGACCATGAGGGCGATGGAGGCGCCGAGGATGCTGAGGACATCGGCCTCGTTCTCGCCGTCGGCGCTGAGGAGGGTGGAGACGACCTGGACCTCATTGATGAAGCCCTCGGGGAAGAGGGGGCGGAGGGGACGGTCGGTCATGCGGGCGGTGAGGATTTCCTTTTCGGTGGGGCGTCCCTCGCGCTTGAAGAAGCCGCCGGGGATCTTGCCGGCCGCGGCGAAGCGCTCGCGGTATTCGACCTGGAGGGGGAAGAAGTCAATGCCGGGACGGGGGTCGGCGCTGCAGACGGCGACGAGGACTTCGGTGTCGCCCTGGCGGACGGTGACGGAGCCGTTGGCGAGGAGTGCCATCTTGCCGGTCTCCACGTCAAGGAAGCGCCCGTCTCCGAGGTCCATTCTGATGTTTTCGATGCTCATTGAATTCACCTTCTTGTTGAAGTGGCTGAGGTGCGCCTTTCAGTTGAACTCCAATGCGGAATCGCGGCATAGGCCGCCGAGGCTGTGGCTAGGTGGGCTGGGATGATGCACCGGCGAGCTATGCCGTCCGATTCCACATTCCCTGGAGGTTCGCGTCAACTGAAAGGTCGATAAAGCCAGCCCGCAGACGAGGGACATCGGCTGCGGGCTGCCAGTGGTGGAACCATGCGCCGGACTATCGGCGGAGGTTCAGCTCCTTGATGAGGGCGGAGTAGCGGGCGAAGTCCTCGCGCATCAGGTAGGCGAGGAGGCGACGGCGGTTGTTGACCATCGCGATGAGTCCGCGGTTGCTGCTGAAGTCCTTCTTGTGGACCTTCATGTGCTGGGCCAGCTCATTGATGCGGGCGGTGAGGAGGGCAATCTGCACCTCGGAGCTGCCGCAGTCCTTCTCGTCGCGCTGGAACTTCTTGATGATCGCCTGTTTAGTCTCTTTGTCCATTGTTTTCCTTGAGGCAGGGTCTCTGCGCTTTTTCGCCACTCCGGGGCGGCCAGGACTGACCACGCCGAAGCTACCAAACCATACGGGATACGAATCCGCTTACATGTGATGATCCAGTCAAACACAGCGAATGGCGTAAGGACTCTACTATAATGCCGACAGTCCGATTTTGCCAGTCCCGGTGGACAAATTTGTCCGCCGCTGGGCAAATTTGTCGGGACTCCTGCTGCTCCGCCGAGCGGGGCGAGGCGGCAGAAAGGCGCCCCCGCCGTCGGGACAGGCGCCGCTGTCGCGGCGCGGGTCGCCCCTCCGGGGCTTTCTTTCCGCCTCGCTTCGCTCGGCGTTTTTTTCTCTCGTCGCTT
>CALZPA010000264.1 GCA_945827525.1 uncultured Lentisphaeria bacterium
CCCCGATGGTGAGGGAGCCCTTGGGGTCGATGAGGAGGGAGTCGGCGGTGACGGTGCCGAGGTTGGTGAGATCGACGAAGGCGCCGGAGATTTCGGCGTCCTTGGCGACGATGGTGCCCTGGCTGTTGTCGGCGAGGCCGCCGTCGGCGTAGAGGATGACATCGCCGTCGGTGGCGTTGACGGTGCCGGTGTTGAGGGCGACGGGTGTGCCGGCGTCAGGGTTGGCGGCGTTGTTGCCGAAGGTGAGGGTGAGTTTGGCGTCGTGGCCGAAGTTGGCGAGTTCGACGGAGTTTGCGGAGGCGACGAGTGCGGCCTGCTTGGCGTTGACGATGCCGGTGTTGGCGACATTGCGTCCGATGAGTGCGGCGGAGGCGGCGTTGATGACGCCCTCGTTGACGACGGGCTTCAGGGTGTCGCCCTTGAAGACGAAGTCGCCGTTGAGGAAGTCGGCGTCGGTGATGTTGAGTGTGGAGGCGGCGAACATGGCTCCGACGTCGACGCGAGCGTTCTTGCCGAAGTAGACGCCATTGGGGTTGACGAGGAAGAAGGACTGGTCGACATTGAGTTGACCGAGGATGGAGGAGGGGTTGGAGCCGACGACTCGCGCGAGCATGATGGCCTTGGCGAGGTTCTGCTTCTGGATGACATTGACGACATTGGACTCGCCGATGCTGAAGTCCTTCCAGTTGACGATGGCCTTGTTGGTGAGCTGCTCGATGTTCATGACATCGCCGCTGACGCTGACATTGACCTTGCCGTGTGCGACCTTGTAGCCGTTGGGGAGCTGACCGGCGATGAGTCCGCCGGGCGAGAGGAGGAGCACGCCAGCGAGGAAAGCGGACAGCGCGCGTGTCGCCTTCTTCTGCCTTCTAGTTTCCGTGATGAGATTCATGCTGATTCTCCGGGTGGTTGAGGTGTGAGGTCACTTATCTATAATTGTTAATGATACCGACGGTGTGTGGGTATGGGGTCTAATCAGGAAGATAGGGTTCTCCGGTTGGGTGGTGTCATCAGATCAGAACTGCATCTGGAGGGAGACATGGAGTCTGCCGCTGCTGGGGGTGTCCTCGGAGGCCTCGATGATGGGGTATCCGTAGTCGAGCGACATCTGCGCGTACTTGGTGAGTCCGAGTCGGATGCCGGCGCCGACGGACCAGAGTTCCTGGTCGTCGTCGGCGACTTCGCGCTTCTTTTCGGAGACGTATCCGAAGTCGGTGAAGGCGACGAACTGGAGGCGATGCTGCGACCAGTGCTGTGGGTACTTCTCATAGAACTGGGGGTCGTCGCTCTTGAGTCCGGGGATGAAGTTTTCGAGGAGCGGGGTACGGAGTTCGAGGGAGCCGACGAAGGAGTTGTCGCCGCCGATTTCGGACTCCTCGTATCCGCGGACGGAGTTCATGCCTCCGAGGTAGTCGCGGAGGATGGTTGGGACCTTGTCGTCGGCGAGCTGCACGGAGCCTTTGGCGTAGAGCGTCCAGCGTCCGGGCTGGTCGGCGCCGTGGAAGAGTCTCTGGAAGCGCGCGGCCTGGAGCTGAGCGATGAGGAAGTCGCCGTCGGTGGACTCGGAGCCGTCGGTGGCGATGAAGGAGGCGCGTGAGGAGGCGCCGAATTTGCCGGCGAGGCTTTGGCGGAGCGTGATGCTGGCGAAGTTGCGTCCGTAGTACTTGTCGTAGACCTTGGAGGAGTATCCGAGGGTGACGGTGGGCATGGAGACGGTGTAGTCGCCGTTGTCGAAGCGTATGCCGACGAGGTCCTGATAGCTTTCGTACTTCTGGTAGTACCAGCCGAGGGAGAGTTCGATGCGTTCCTTGACGTTTTCGTAGAGGGTGTGTGTCCAGGCGAAGCCACCGAAGAAGCCGCGTCCGCGGACGGAGATTTCGGGGAGGATGTCATCGGCGTTGGAGGAGTTCCAGCCGGCGAAGGCGCTGAAGTGGTTTTTGTCGTCAATGGGGAGGAAATAGCTGGCGGAGAGGGAGTTGAGGTCATCGGCGACATCGCCACCGGTGAGGTAGTCGATGGTGAGGGAGTCGTTGTTCTTGGTGATGTTGAGGTGCTGGAGGGTGGTGCGGATTCTCCAGTCGGAGTCGGAGTTCTTGGAGGCGGAGTTGTTGATTTCGATGGCGCCGTGGATGGGGAGGGAGTCATCGACCTCGATGTCGGCGTTGATGACACGGCGTCCGTTGATCATGGCGGTTGAGAGCTGTGTGTTGAGCTTCAGGTCGGGCTTGACGTTGAGGTCGAAGAGGTCGGAGTGGATTTTGGTGTAGTTGAAGCGTCCCTCGTCGTTGCGGAGGGCCTTGGCGATTTGGGTTGCGGAGTAGTGCTTCTGGTTTCGGACGGTGATGTCGCCGAGGACGCCGAGGTCGACCTTGGCGAGGAAGATGCCAGTGGACCAGATGCGTGTGGGGAAGGTGACCTGGGCGAAGACGTAGCCTTCCTCGCGAAGGACCTTGAGGAGCTGTCCGTGGAATTCGTTGACCTGCTTGGCGGTGACCTTGTTGAAGACGATGAAGGCGGCCCAGTCCTTCCAGATGGGGAGGTTTTCGACGACGTTCTTGTCGCCGGAGACCATGGCGACGTCGAACTGCGGGAGGACGGCGGCCTCATCGGCGATATGGGCGGGGGTGGCGTCGGGGACGGTCAGTCGCTGGCCGCCCTGGAGGGCGGGGAGCTCCCGTTCGGCGGCGGGGATCCAGGCCATGGTGACGGGTGGCTGCGGGGCGGGTTCGGCGGCGACCGGCGCGGGCTTGGCCTCGGGCTTGGCGGCGGGCTGGGCGACTGCGGCGGGCTTGGCGGCGGGCTTGGCCTCGGGCTTGGCGGCGGGCTTGGCGGCGGGCTTGGCGGCGGCGAGTTGTTTGGCGGTCTTGTCGGCGGCGGCCTGGTCGGCGGCGGTGAGCTTGGCTGTGGTGGCGGTGATGAGCTTGTCTATTTTTTCCTGTCGGGCCTTTTCGGCGGCGGCGAGGAAGGCGGGGGCCTCCTTTTTGGCGGCGGCCTTTTCGTCCTTGAGGCGCTGCTGGAGGTCAGCGAGTGCCTTTTGGGCGGCGGCGAGCTTCTGGTTGGCGGTCTGGTAGGCGTCTTTGGCGGTGGCGGCGGCCTTTTGTGCGTCGGCGTTGGCCTTGGTGATTTCGGCGAGTGCTTTTTTGACGGTGTCTCGCTTGGCGGTGAGGTCCTGGAGTTTGGCGTCGGCCTTCTTGAGGTCGGCCTGGAGGTCGGCCTTGTCCTGTGGGTTGTCGGCCTTGTTGAGCTTGGCCTTCAGGGCGGCGACGGGGATGGCGGCGTCTTTGAGGTCGGCCTCGAGGTCCTGGAGTCTGTCGTTGGCCTTGTCGAGTTTTCTGGCGATGTCCTTGGCGGTGTCGGTGGCGTCATCGAGCTGTCGTTCGGCGTCCCGGCGGGCGGTCTTGGCGTCCTCGACGGCCTTTCTGGCGGCGTTTTCGGGATTGGCGGCGGTGGCGTCGGCGAGTTTCCTGGCGGCGGTGGCCTGGTTGGCGGCGGCCTGGTCGGCGAGGGTCTTGAGGGCGTCGGCGTGTTCCTTGAGGATTTGTGCGTGTCTGGCCTTGAGTTCGCACTGGGCCTCGGCGAGTGCGATGCGCTCATCGAGCTTGCGGAGGTCGTCGTCGTAGCGTTTGTCGGGTCCGTTCTTGGCGGCCTTGGCCTGGAGCTTGGCGCGGTCGGCCTTGAGGTCCTGGAGGTCTTCCTTGGCGCTGGCCTGGCGTTCGAGGGCGTCCTGATAGTCATTGAGGGCGCGTTTGGCGGCCTTGGCGGTCTGCTTCACGGCCTGCCTGGCGTCATCATGGCGATATTCGAGCTGTGGCAGGGTCTGTGCCATGGTGGGGAAGAGTGCGCTGACGATGAGTGCGGCGGTGAGCTTCAGCAGCGCTGACCTCACGGTGGCGCCGGTGCCACGGCGCTTTCTTTCGCGGGTGATGGTGGATGTCATGCTCGGCTACTCCTTGCGGTTGACGGAACCTGATTTCCTATGTGAGAAATATGAGAAAAATGGCCTTGGGTCTTGGCTGGGACGGGGGGCCTGCGTTTCTCAGGCCTCGTTGTCGCCGTCCGGGGACATGGTCGTCCCGCTCCCTCCACATACAGCATAATGTCTTAAAAAATATGGACTTATGAGTCTCTCCCCAAAAACTCCTCTCTATAAGACTACAACTCACGGGCATACGATAGCCATACTTTCCCAATTTTCAAGTGTCATCTTGGCTTTTTTTTCGTGCTCATCTCCTAACGCACAAGAAGGCGCTCCGGATATGGAGCGCCAAATGGTGTTGACGTGCGAGCGGGACATGGCGATTTTTGCCGGATGGCGCGTGGCGTGTGGGTGGCGTCGCCCGTTGGCCCCGAGGGTGATGAGGGGGGGGGCTATTCTGGCGTTTGGCTTGCTGTGGAAAATAACAAATTTCCCAATTATGTCACAGTGTCAGCGCATAGCCATTGGCCTTGGTTCCGAGTGTGTGTATATGGCAGGTGGGGGCAGCGGCCGATCAGGGGGCTATTCTGGCGTTTGGCTTGCCGTGGAAAATAACAAATTTCCCAATTATGTCACAGTGTCAGCGCATAGCCATTGGC